>NZ_QXNY01000019.1 GCF_003572205.1 Algihabitans albus | reverse complement strand
AAATTCTCCGAGTACTTCAGATCGTTGCGCGGATAGACGAAGGGCTGCCCAATCGAATACTTGTAGGCCCAGGCCGCAATCGTCGGCATCTTCGCGATCAGCCGATGCTGCGCCACCATCCGCTGGTACGGATCGGTGATATCGGTCGAGTCGTGATAGAAGGCGGAAAGAGCGCCCACGACCCCGACCATGATCGCCATCGGGTGCGAATCCCGCCGGAAACCGCGATAGAAGTTGACCATCTGCTCGTGCAGCATGGTGTGATAGGTGATGTCGTGATCGAACTTGGCGAGCTGCTCCGCAGTCGGCAGTTCGCCGTGCAGCAGCAGATAGCAGACCTCCATAAAGGTACAGTTGGAGGCGAGATCCTCGATCCGGTAGCCGCGGTGCATCAGCACGCCTTCGTCACCGTCGATGAAGGTGATCGCCGAATCGCAGGAGGCCGTCGAGGTGAATCCCGGATCGTAGGTAAACATGCCCGTATCCGCGTAGTACTTGCGAATGTCGACGACATCGGGCCCCGTGGTGCCCTTGATCACTGGGAGCTCCCAGGACTTTCCGGTCGCATTGTCTGTGAGCGTTACCGTCTGGGTGTCGGCGCTCTTGGCAGCCGTCGCGGAGCCATTGGTCATTCGCTTGATCCTCGCGCTGAGGCCTGGCGGCACTTTAATGAGGCCGCGCCCGGCTCGTTCGTTGCGACGCAGCATAAGGGCAAGCCCCGAGCAAGGCAAACACGGTAAGCTTTTCTTTTTAATTAGGAGGTTAGCGCAGGTTTATGCGGCTCTATCGGCAATCCGATCGAGGCTTTCCTGACGGCCCAGAACCTGCATGACCTCGAAGACCGGCGGCGAAACATTCGATCCCGTCAGAGCGGCGCGAAGCGGCTGAGCCGCGGCACCGAGTTTCACGCCCTGAGCCTCCGCGAATTGCCGCACCAGGCTCTCCAGGGCCTCTGCCGTCCAGTCGTTGCAGCTCTGCAGCTCCGCATGCAGCTTCGACAGAATGGCCGGCGCATCCCCAGCAAGCAGCTTTGCCGCCTTGTCGTTCAGAGCCAAAGGGCGATCTCGCAGATAAAATTCAGCCATTTCAGAGAGCTCGGCAACTGTCTTCACGCGCGCTTTCAGGCCTTGCATGCCGGCGACCAGTCTGTGCCGCCCCGTTTCGGAGACCGCCTGGAATCGGGACGCGACCAGATCGGCCAGGCGTTCGTCGTCCGCCTCGCGAAGATAGTGGCCGTTGAGATGATCCAGCTTCTGCAGATCGAAGCGGGCGGGCGAGCGGCCGACGCCATCCAGGTCGAACCAATCGATGGCCTGTGCGGTCGGGATGATCTCGTCATCGCCATGTCCCCAACCGAGCCGCAGCAGATAGTTGCGCAGCGCCTCGGGCAGGTAGCCTAGCTCGCGATAGGCCTCGACGCCGAGGGCGCCGTGACGCTTCGACAGCTTGGCGCCGTCGGGACCGTGAATCAGCGGGATGTGGGCGAAAACGGGCGGCTCCCAGCCAAGCAGCCGATAGAGCTGGGTCTGCCGGAAGGCGTTGGTCAGGTGATCGTCGCCGCGGATCGCATGGGTCACGCCCATGTCGTGATCGTCGACGACCACCGAGAGCATGTAGGTCGGCGTGCCGTCCGCCCGAAGCAGTACCATATCGTCCAACTGACCGTTGGCGACCGTGACGGTCCCC
>NZ_QXNY01000018.1 GCF_003572205.1 Algihabitans albus | reverse complement strand
TGTCGAAAGCGAAGTTTGAGCGAAACAAGCCGCACTGCAACATTGGGACGATTGGTCACGTTGACCATGGCAAGACGTCATTGACGGCTGCGATTACGAAGGTGATGGCGGAGTCTGGCGGCGCTGAGTTCATGGCGTACGATGCGATTGACAAGGCGCCTGAGGAGAAGGCGCGTGGGATCACGATTTCGACGGCGCACGTTGAGTACGAGACGGAGAACCGTCACTACGCGCATGTGGATTGCCCTGGTCACGCGGACTACGTGAAGAACATGATCACGGGCGCGGCGCAGATGGACGGAGCGATTTTGGTCGTTTCGGCCGCGGACGGGCCGATGCCTCAGACGCGCGAGCACATTCTTCTGGCGCGCCAGGTTGGCGTTCCTGCGCTTGTGGTGTTTTTGAACAAGTGCGACATGGTGGACGACGAGGAGCTTTTGGAGCTTGTCGAGCTTGAGGTTCGCGAGCTTCTGAGTTCCTACGACTTTCCTGGCGACGACATTCCGATCGTGAAGGGCTCGGCCTTGGCGGCGCTGGAGGACAGCGACGCGGCTCTGGGCAAGGAGGCGATTCTTGCTCTGATGAAGGAGGTCGATGCCTACATTCCGACGCCGGAGCGTCCGAAGGACCAGCCTTTCCTGATGCCGATCGAGGATGTTTTCTCGATTTCGGGTCGTGGGACGGTTGTGACGGGTCGTATTGAGCGCGGGATCGTGAAGGTCGGCGAGGAGGTTGAGATTGTCGGTCTGCGGGATACGCAGAAGTCGACGGTGACGGGCGTCGAGATGTTCCGCAAGCTGCTGGACCAGGGCGAGGCGGGGGACAACGTGGGGGCTTTGCTGCGCGGTGTCGGTCGCGAGGATGTCGAGCGGGGCCAGGTTCTGGCGAAGCCCGGGACGATCACGCCGCACACGAAGTTTTCGTGCGAGGCCTACATTCTGACGAAGGAGGAGGGCGGCCGGCACACGCCGTTCTTCACGAACTACCGTCCGCAGTTTTACTTCCGTACGACGGACGTGACGGGGGTTTGCACGCTGCCGGAAGGCACGGAGATGGTGATGCCGGGCGACAACGTTTCGATGGAAGTGACGCTGATCGCACCGATCGCCATGGACGAGGGTCTGCGCTTCGCAATCCGCGAAGGCGGACGCACCGTCGGCGCAGGCGTCGTGTCCTGCATCGTGGTGTCGGGGCGGCTTAGGGCGGCCGCGTGCGCAAGCCGGAGTTCGAGCAGC
>NZ_QXNY01000017.1 GCF_003572205.1 Algihabitans albus | reverse complement strand
GCATGGCGTCCAAGGTCCTTCAACCCGCGAGGCGTGAGGAAACGACGGTCAGATTGGCCGGCGCGGTAGGGACGCTCTTGCCCCGTCCGATACCGGAGTATTGGAATCCGGCTTTTTGGAGGCGTTCGGGGTCGTAGACGTTGCGCAGGTCGACCAGGGCGGGTTGGGCCATGATCTGCTTGAGGCGCTGGAAGTCGAGGTTCCGGAAGGCGTTCCATTCGGTGACCAGGACCAGGCAGTCGGCGCCCTCGGCCGTCTCGTAGGGGTCGGCGCACCAGGTCACGCCCTCGAGCAGCTTCTTGGCCTCGGTCATGCCCTCTGGGTCGTAGGCGCGCAGGCTGGCGCCGGCCGCCTGCAGGTGCGGCACGATGGCCAGTGCGGGCGCCTCGCGCATGTCGTCGGTGTTCGGCTTGAAGGTCAGGCCGAGCAGGCCGATGGTCTTGCCGGCCAGCGCCCCCGGCCCGCCTGAACCTTGGGCTTCGCCTTCGGGGGCTTGGCCGCCGAGGAAGGCCACCACCCGTTCGGCCATGGCCAGCTTGCGCGCCTCGTTGACCTCCACCGTGGTCTCGACGATGCGCAGCGGCGCTTCGGCCTCCTGGGCGGTGCGCACCAGCGCCAGGGTGTCCTTGGGAAAGCAGGAACCGCCGTAGCCCGGCCCGGCATGCAGGAACTTCGAGCCGATCCGGCCGTCCAGCCCGATCCCGCGCGCCACCTGCTGCACGTCGCCCCCGACCTGCTCGCAGAGGTCGGCGATCTCGTTGATGAAGGTGATCTTGACCGCCAGGAAGGCGTTGGCCGCGTACTTGATCAGCTCCGCCGTCTCCAGACGGGTCGAGACGATCGGCGTCTCGTTCAGATAGAGCGGCCGATAGAGCGCCTTCAGGGCCTCGCGCGCCGGATCGCTCTCGACCCCGATCACCACCCGGTCCGGCCGCATGAAGTCCTCGATCGCGGAGCCTTCGCGCAGAAACTCCGGGTTCGAGGCGACGTCGTAGTCGCGCCCCAGGACCAGGTCCGGGCGGGTCCGCGCCAGCACCTCCGCCACCCGGCGGCCGGTGCCCACCGGCACGGTCGACTTGGTCACGATGCAGGTGAAGCGCGTGCCCGCCGCCGGCAGCGCCCGCGCCACCTCCTCCGCCGCGGCGAAGACGAAGGAAAGGTCGGCATGGCCGTCGCCGCGCCGCGAGGGCGTGCCCACCGCGATGAAGACCGCATCGGCCTCGGCCACCGCCGCGCTCAGGTCGGTCGTGAAGGACAGCCGACCGGAGCCGACGTTCTGGGCGACCAGCTCCTCCAGGCCGGGCTCGTAGATCGGGATCTCGCCGCCCTGTAGCCGCGCGATCTTCTCCGCATCCTTGTCGACGCAGACCACCTGCGTCCCGAACTCGGAAAAACAGGCCCCCGAGACCAATCCGACGTAGCCCGTCCCGATCACCGCTACGCGCATCGCCCAACCCCTTTCATAACCCCTGAAGACAGCATCTGCGCCGCCGTTTAGATCACTCCGACACTGGCCGGGATCACCGCGGCTC
>NZ_QXNY01000016.1 GCF_003572205.1 Algihabitans albus | reverse complement strand
CGCCGACGATGGTCAAGGTGCCGCTCAGACTTGCGAAGGCAGCGCCGTCCAAGGTGAGCTTCTGCTCGTCCGCCGTGACCACACGGGTCAACGCGCCGAAGCCTTCGATCCGCACGTCGCCCTCGAAGCCCGAGAGATCCAGGTCCGTGACGCCGGTACCCGTGAGGTCGACGGCAAGCACGCCGCCGTCGAGGGTGAAGATCGCATCTACGCTCGGCAGCAGGAAGCTGCTGTTGGCGAAGCTGTTGGCCGCGACCAGATCCGCCTCGTCATAGGCGCCGGCGCTGTCGAGAACGGCCGTGCTGCCGCCCTCGGCATCGAAGGCGTTACCGGTTATCGCGAGACCGCCGGACCAAAGCTCCAGCATCGCGAAGTCGGCCGTGCCCTCGAAGTTGTTGCCGCTGACCGTTCCGCCGCTGGCTTCGATCCCCAGCAGCAGGCCGGCGTTGTCGCCACCCGTGAAGCTGTTGTCGATGAAGTTGACCTCGACGGAGGCGCGCGAGGCGCCGAGGCTGGCCTCGCCGTTGTTGTAGGCCACTGCCGCCGGCCCGTCGCCCGACAGGCTGTTGTCACGAACCGTCAAGCCGTCCTGTCCGCCGCCCGTCAGCAGCGCGTGACCGCTGCCGCCGGTCAGGCTGTTGCCCTCGACCGTGATGTCGCTGTTGCCCTCGACCACATAAAGGGCCGCGAGATCGTCAGTTCCCGCCGCGATCGTGAAGCCGTGATCCGCCGAGCCGAGCGTGACGCCCTCGACGCCGGCCGCGATCCGCACGGCGGAACCCTGGCTGACCCCGGCGCCCTGAATAGTGACGCCCTCGGGGCCGTTCTCGCTGAGTAGCGTCACCGACTTGTCTATGACAACCGGTCCGTAGGTGCCGTCCTTCACGAGGATGGTGTCGCCCTCGTCGGCGTTATCGATCGCTTCCTGGATGGTGAGGTAATTCCCGCTGCCGTCGGCCGCGACGATGATGTTGGCCGCAACCTCCACCCGGATGTCGGACTGCGCGACGGTCTCGCCGTCGGTGTCGACCACTTCCAGGCTCATGTCGTAACTGCCTGGCAGATTGGGGTCGAAGACCGCGTCGGAATCGAAGAGATCGGCCCAGCCCAGGTTCTGCGAGCCCTGTATCCCCTGAGTTCCGCCGGAGGCATCCGCATAGCCGGTCTGATCGCCGGAGGCCGGTAGCTCGAAAGACACGACCTCTTCGACCCGATTGCCGTTCACATCGGTGAAATCGACGGTGAAGCGAAGGGTGTAGCCGGAGAGGTCCTGGCCGGCGTAGCTGACCACACTGAAGTCGAAGTTCCACTCCGCTCCCGTGCTCCCGCTGCTCGGCGAGACACTGACCCCGGTCTCGGCCCGGTAGGTCGCCCCGTCCGTCTCCAGGTCACCGGTAAAGCGGCCCTTGGCCTTGAGCGCGACCTCGATTCCCACTTCCGTGT
>NZ_QXNY01000015.1 GCF_003572205.1 Algihabitans albus | reverse complement strand
TGGACGGCCTCCGCCATCTCCCCGATCTCGTCATTCTGGCCGACACCGGGGATCTCCACCGTCTTGTCAGCGTCCGCCAGGCGCCGCATGGCTCCGGCCATGGCGCCGATCGGCCGGGCGATACCGGTCCCGATGAACCAAGCGGCCGCGGCACCCAGCAGCAGCGAAACGGCGACCGAAGCCATCACAATCACCACGACCTTTTGCATGAAGGCGGAAGCCCGTGGACCGACCTTGTCCTGTTCGGCCTTGGCCAGCCCGCTCAACTCCGCCGCCGCCTCCATGACCTGGGGACCGATGACGTCGAGCTGCCCGGTGACGACCGCATTGCGATCCACGATGATGTCGTGCACCTGCGCGAAGGTTGTACGGTAGGTCTCTATTTCCTCAATCACCGCGGAAGTTAGGCGGCGGCGCGTCGGATTCTGCAGTTCGGCCATAAGCTTGGCCAGACTATCGTCCAGCACATCGAACTCTTCGAGCGCCCGCTCGTAGTCGCCGGCGCCGTTGGTGATCAGGAACTTCGAGACATAGAGGCGGGCCAGCAGCAAATGCTCCTGCGAGGAGCCCGCATAGAAGGCGGCCGCGATGTCGTTGTCGCGGTAGGCGCTTTCCATCACCTGCGTCAGCTTCTTGCGCATCTCCGGCCCGAGTACGTCCAGTGTCCCTTTCACCAGTTCGTCACGCTTGGCCTGATACTCCACGACGGTCTCGAACTTGGTCTCATAGTCGGTTACGCCTGTCTCGACGTTCACGAGAATTTCGCGTCGCTCTGGCAGGCGCACCAACTCCAGCGCGGCCTCTGCGGCATCGATAGTCCCCGTCTGAGCGGAGAGCACGCGGTCGAAACTGGCTCGGTCGCCGCGGATCAGAAAGTCCTTCACGGCGATCCGCGTTTCCATCATACCCTTGGTCACGATCGCGAAGGCGTTCGACTGGCGCGCCAGCTCGCGGTAACGGGTGAAGGTGTCGTTGGCGCTGCTCAGCGCGAAGATCGCACCGCCGCCGATCAGCAGCAGCAGCAGCAGCACCGCACCGAAGCCCCCGAAAGTCTTCGTCGTAATGCGGATGTCGTTCAAGAAGGTCATCGCAGCCTGGTCCTCCAATCGGCCAGGCAACGCTCTCCTTCATCACCTCGACCATTCAGGCGCCACTATTGACGACCGCGTTTAATCAAGGCTTAATTGTCATTTGAACACTGATGAAAACTTGTGCATCTTATAAATATTATTCGCAGGTAGATTTCAAACTGAGGAATACAAGTCTTCGAATACTATCAGAAGATTTATTATTCTCCAGCTTTTCTATTCAGGACGGTGAGCGGAGCGGACACGCCTCGTGACCCCATTGCGGCATCAGGCGCCCGACCGGCGCGAAGTCGTCCGTCAAGACCGGTACATCGGCCGCCGCCAAACGCGGATTCAGGATTTCGGCCGGCCAGATCACCCAGCGATGCCGCGCCGAAGCGAGCTGCGGGCGCCGGCTGGCAGCATCGCCCGCGACCACGAGAAAGGTACTGCGCGCACCAGAGCCGAGCTGATCGAGATCGACCCAAACCTCGACATGGCCGAAGACCCGCCGGAAGGTGGCGACGAAAGCGTAGAGAAACCGCGGATCCTCGGAACTGTCGATCAGGTTCTGGGCATAGAACCCGCCGGGTGCCAGCCGCCGATGCAGTAGCTGGGCAAACTCCTGCGTCACCAGATGCGGCGGCGCGGAGAAGTCGTGGAAGGCATCGCCGACGATGACGTCGAAGCGCCGGTCCGGCGGCATCCTGGTCAAGGCCAGACGGCCGTCCTCGTGACGCAGCTCGATGCCCGCGGGGTCGAACCAGAAGTGCGCTTGGGCGACGGCCGTCACCGCCGGGTCGATCTCCACGACAACCTGACGCGCGGCGGGATACTTCGCCTGCCAGGCACGCGGCAGGGTGTAGGCACCGCCGCCAATGAACAGCGCCAACGACACCTTCACCCGTTACCGCAAGCTGGCGCGCAAGCCTGAATTCGATGACGCCGGGATGCTCCCGGCAGCGATCGAGAACAGTGGCGACAGCACGACGCCGACGAAGGCCTTCGTCTTCATCGGAGATCGT
>NZ_QXNY01000014.1 GCF_003572205.1 Algihabitans albus | reverse complement strand
TTCGTCTTCATCGGAGATCGTTCAGGAACGGCACCGCGCGATAGCCTTCCGCGCAGCCCGTGGGCGTCCGGCTGTCAAGAGCAGGTCAATCGCCTGACGGCGAAGTGGATGCACTCCGGCTTTTCCACGTGAAGCGGGAAACCCAGTTTGAGAGGCGCGCCAGCCTTTGCAGGCCCGCGCTTCTCTCAAACCCCGCCGATGACGAATGCGCTCTACGCCGACTTCACTCCCGACAAGAAGGTATCGACCTCGCCGCGCAAGCCTTCGGTTTGACGGCTCAATTCCTGAACCGCCGAAAGCACCTGGCCCGCCGCCCGGCTGGTCTCGTCGGCGCCGTCGTTCACACCCGAGAGCGTCTGGGTCACCTCGCTGGTACCGGTCGCCGCCTCCTGGACGTTGCGCGCGATCTCGCCGGTGGCGGCTGTCTGCTCCTCCACCGCCGCCGAAATCGAGCTGGCGATACCGGAGAGCTTTTCCACCGTCTTGGCGATCACCTCGATCGC
The DNA here is from genome assembly GCF_003572205.1 of Algihabitans albus. Classification (NCBI taxonomy): domain Bacteria; kingdom Pseudomonadati; phylum Pseudomonadota; class Alphaproteobacteria; order Rhodospirillales; family Rhodovibrionaceae; genus Algihabitans; species Algihabitans albus. The sequence goes on along the minus strand of NZ_QXNY01000014.1, from coordinate 750 downwards.
CTCGACCGCGCCGCTGGTCGCCCCCTGGATCTCGGCGATCTGCTGGCCGATCTCCTCGGTCGCCTTGGCCGTCTGGGTCGCCAGGTTCTTCACCTCGCTCGCAACCACCGCGAAGCCCTTGCCGGCCTCGCCGGCCCGCGCCGCCTCGATGGTCGCGTTCAGCGCCAGAAGGTTCGTCTGCTCCGCAATGTCCGAGATCAGGCTCACGACCTCGCCGATCCGCTCCGCCGCCGAGGCCAGCTGGCGCACCGTGTCCTGGGTGTCGCTCGCTTGCTGCACGGCCTCCCGCGAACTGCTGGCCGACTGCTCGACCTGATGCGCGATCTCGCGGATCGAGCTGGACAGCTCCTCCGAGGCCGAGGCCACCGTCTGCACGTTCGCCGAGGCCTGGGTCGAGGCGCTGGAGGCCGAAGTCGCCTGCACCCGCGTCTCTTCCGCGATCGAAGACATGGACTGCGCCGTGGCGTTCATCTCCTCCGCCGCACCGGACACGCCCTGCAGCACCTGAGAGACCGCGGCGTCAAACTGTGCCGTCAGCTCCTCCAGACGCTTGGCCCGGGCGACCTGCTCTTCCTGCGCCTCACGTTGCTCGGCGGCCAGGCGTTCAGACTCGATCATCGAATCCTTGAAGACCTGGACGGCCTCCGCCATCTCCCCGATCTCGTCCTTCTGGCCGACACCGGGGATCTCCACCGTCTTGTCGCCGTCCGCCAGGCGCCGCATGGCGCCGGTCATGGCGCCGATCGGCCG
>NZ_QXNY01000013.1 GCF_003572205.1 Algihabitans albus | reverse complement strand
CCTCGATTCCCACTTCCGTGTTGTCGTGGATGACGAAGTCGGTGTCGGAATTGCCGCTGCCCGGGTGGAACCCATCTGTACCGCCGCCATCGTTTTCCGCGACAGCCCGTTGGAGCTGTGCCTCGAAACTGACGGTCCCGTCGGAGAAGGCCAGTCGCTCGACGTTCGTCAGGCTGTCGCGACCCTCGTCCCCATTGGCCGTGTTGCCGTCCGTCAGTGTCACGCCGCCATCGGCCTGGGCCGAGAGGTCGTAGTCCATCCGGCCGCCGCGATAGGCCGCGACGTCTTCGCCCGCGCCGCCGTCGATCACGTCGTCGCCGCCGCCGCCGAAGAAGAAGTCGGTGCCCGCACCGCCGCTCAGGCTGTTGGCGCCGTCCAGCACCGCGTAGGGCCCCGGCAGATCGTCGGGATAGGTCACGCCGTTGGCCAGATCCCAGCCGACCACCGCCGAGACGTCCTCGGCATCGTACTGTCCATCGGCATCGACGTTGCCGTTATGGAAGGGGCGATCGCCGAAAGAGTCGCCCGCCTCGGTGCGCGGATCGTCCTGACCCTGATTGAGAAAGCGGCTGGTGATCGGCCCGTCGCCCAGGTTGCCCAGCAGATTGTCGTGCAGCGTCTGCTGCCGGCCGTCCGGCACCTTCACCAGATCCAGCAACGGCTCGCCGCCGGCCCGCAGGTAGGCTGCGTAGTCGTTGCCCAGATAGGCGAAGGAGGTGTTGATCTCCAGGTCGTAATAGTCGCCCGCACCGACGTAATTCTGATCGAGCTGGATCCAGAAAGCCGCGATGGCGTCGGTGTGGCTACCGTCGAGCGTCAAACGCTCCGGCACCAGCGACTTTTCGTCCGCAAGCCCCTCGAACTCCAGCGCCAGCAGGTTTGCCACGCTCGGCGGCGTCCCGTCGTTCGGAAGATCCAGGCCGGTGTTGACCAGATCGACCGGGCCATCGCCGACGATGGTCAAGGTGC
>NZ_QXNY01000012.1:0-2500 GCF_003572205.1 Algihabitans albus | reverse complement strand
CGGCTCGACAGCGCAGCGGCCCGGAAACCCGAAAGCTCCAAACCGCGCAGCCGACAAAGCCACACAGACCATCACCCCGATCGATCGACCCAACCTTGAAACCCAAACCCCTTCAGGAAAACCCGGCAAAACCGCCCAGCTCCAAGAACTGGTGGAGCCGGCCGGGATCGAACCGGCGACCTGAAGCTTGCAAAGCTACCGCTCTCCCAACTGAGCTACGGCCCCAAAACTCCCAGGCCCCTTCTCCGGCCAAAAGCCTGCCCCAAAACCTTGGTGGGCCTGGGAAGACTTGAACTTCCGACCTCACGCTTATCAAGCGCGCGCTCTAACCAACTGAGCTACAGGCCCGAGCGCACCCGGCCAGGCGTCCTGGCCAGAGCATCCGGCCAGTCTATCCTGGGGCACCTGACGGCACGGCAAAAGCCGGACCCATGACGGCCCGGCCCCGCGATCGAGGAGACAAAAGGGATGCGGAGGCAGCGGCGCTCGATTGCCTTCGGCCCCGGACGGCACCCGCCATAAAGACGGGCCGTCAGGTCTGGCCGTATGTCTTGGAAGCTCTCAGGCTCCGAAACCCACCCCCGCGCTTCAGGGCCCGCGCGAACGGACCCCGCATGACACGGAAAAGAACTCCGGCCCCCAAGGGCATCCTTAGAAAGGAGGTGATCCAGCCGCAGGTTCCCCTACGGCTACCTTGTTACGACTTCACCCCAGTCGCTGACCTGACCGTGGTCGGCTGCCTCCTTACGGTTAGCGCACCGGCTTCGGGTCAAACCAACTCCCATGGTGTGACGGGCGGTGTGTACAAGGCCCGGGAACGTATTCACCGTGGCATGCTGATCCACGATTACTAGCGATTCCAACTTCATGCACCCGAGTTGCAGAGTGCAATCCGAACTGAGACGGCTTTTGGAGATTCGCTCCGGCTTGCGCCTTCGCTGCCCACTGTCACCGCCATTGTAGCACGTGTGTAGCCCAGCCCATAAGGGCCATGAGGACTTGACGTCATCCCCGCCTTCCTCCGGCTTGTCACCGGCAGTCTCCCCAGAGTGCCCGGCCCTACCCGATGGCAACTGAGGACAAGGGTTGCGCTCGTTGCGGGACTTAACCCAACATCTCACGACACGAGCTGACGACAGCCATGCAGCACCTGTGCGGGAGCCAGCCGAACTGAAGGCCTTCGTCTCCAAAGACCAAACTCCCCATGTCAAGGGCTGGTAAGGTTCTGCGCGTTGCTTCGAATTAAACCACATGCTCCACCGCTTGTGCGGGCCCCCGTCAATTCCTTTGAGTTTTAACCTTGCGGCCGTACTCCCCAGGCGGTGCGCTTAACGCGTTAACTGCGCCACCGAGACTCTACGAGCCCCAACGGCTAGCGCACATCGTTTACGGCGTGGACTACCAGGGTATCTAATCCTGTTTGCTCCCCACGCTTTCGCGCCTCAGCGTCAGTTGCGGGCCAGGTGACCGCCTTCGCCACCGGTGTTCTTCCCAATATCTACGAATTTCACCTCTACACTGGGAATTCCGTCACCCTCTCCCGCACTCAAGACAATCAGTTTCAAAGGCACGTCCCAGGTTGAGCCCGGGCCTTTCACCTCTGACTTGATCATCCGCCTACGCGCCCTTTACGCCCAGTAAATCCGAACAACGCTTGCCCCCTCCGTATTACCGCGGCTGCTGGCACGGAGTTAGCCGGGGCTTCTTCTGTCGCTACCGTCATCATCGTCACGACTGAAAGGGCTTTACAACCCTAAGGCCTTCTTCACCCACGCGGCATGGCTGGATCAGGGTTTCCCCCATTGTCCAAGATTCCCCACTGCTGCCTCCCGTAGGAGTCTGGGCCGTGTCTCAGTCCCAGTGTGGCTGATCATCCTCTCAGACCAGCTACCGATCGATGCCTTGGTGGGCCATTACCCCACCAACAAGCTAATCGGACGCGGGCCCATCCCGGGGCGATAAATCTTTCCCTCGAAAGGCGTATCGGGTATTAGCCGCCGTTTCCAGCGGTTATTCCCAACCCCAGGGCAGGTTCCCACGCGTTACTCACCCGTGCGCCACTCACTCCGAAGAGTGCGTTCGACTTGCATGTGTTAGGCCTGCCGCCAGCGTTCGTTCTGAGCCAGGATCAAACTCTCAGATTAACCTCGCCAAACCCAAAACCTCGAAACCATCCCGAAAGACAATCCCAAAACTTCAGGCCCAGCTCGTCCAAGGGATCCGACAGGGTACTATGTCTAGTACTAGATTTACGTCTTCCCTCACCGACCAGACCAAAGGAAATCTCTCCCCCAAAATCCAGCCGGCAAAAGCGTACGTCGAGCTTTCGCTGCGTCCAGAACGCCCAAACAGAAAAAACGCCGTACCCCAACCGGTCCCATACCAAACTCAACAGATGCCAAACCAACAAAGTCCAGCACCCGCCAAAGACCAACCGGAAATCACAGCGCCACTGCCCGCGCATCCCTTCCGCTCTCTCATACCAACAATGTCAATCAGC
>NZ_QXNY01000011.1 GCF_003572205.1 Algihabitans albus | reverse complement strand
CCAGCCACGTCGTCCCAGTGATGGTGGGCGACCCCGTCCTCTTCTAGCAGGACACGGCGCCCACCGAGATCTACACGCGTTCCCTCCACCACCCGCTCCCGATCTTCTACGGCCCGCGCGGCAGCGAGCGCCTACGCATCACACCCGGACCGCTCCACAGCGACCAGGACCTCGACAATCTCATAACAGCCCTCACAACCATCTGGAAACAGATGGACGTGATGCGGAAGGTCGCCGCCGAGTAAGTTTTCCCCGACGTCCCGCCGCGATCTGCAGGATCAAACGTGAGGCCTCTCGCGCCGTCTTGCAGTGATGTCTGACCTGTTGCCCTTGTCTAACCGCGGCGCTTTCCGGGCGCGTCTCTTGGCGTCCCGAGTACAGCCCTCTGCACATTTTTTGACCATAAGTAGATTAGTTCTCGAAATCTTCCCGCATTAACTGCCGGTTCACATAAACCTCCGATCATAAATGTGCGCTGAATCAGCGGTGTCGCAGCTGTAGGACAGTCGTGCCTCTGCTGTCTTCCCGCTGTTCTCCGGGCAACGAATTACCCCGAGGTGAGGTGTCGCCTCTTTCCGGTCAATTTTGGGACTTGCGATGTCGAAGCTGCAAGATTTGCGGGTTGGTCTCAAACTCGCAGCCGCTCTCACCTGCATCTTGATGATTGTCATGCTTCTCGGCGGCAAGTCGCTGTGGAGTCTGGATCGTATCGACACCGGTTTTCGGAACTACGAGTCGGCCGCCGAGCAAGCCATGGCGACGGAGGAGCTTCGGCTCGCCGTCTTCGACTTCGTAGGTGCTGCGCGCGAGTATGTCGCGCGCGATTCCGGCGCGCGCCTTCAGGTCGCATTCGATCTCTACGATGAGATACAGACGCAGGTTCTAGGCGCAGTCGATCAGAGCAGAGATCGTTACGGCGATGCCGTCAAGGCAACGGCGGAGGAGATCGATGCCTTCCGAACCTCTTTCGTCCTTTTGACCGAACTACGGACGGAACGGAACAGGCTCGTTGCCGAGCATATTCGCACTCCGGGAACGGAAGCGCGCCGCGGCCTTGCCGACTTCTCCGATCGAGCTTTGCAGGCTGGCCGGGCGGAGATCGCAGCGCGAGCCTCGAAAGCCGCCATGCATCTCTTGCTCGCACGAGACTATGCCGCTCGCTACCTGGAAAGCTTTCGCCAGGCCGACTTGGATCGCGCCCGCCTGGAGATTCGGCAGGCGCAGGCACAGAGCGAACCGCTGGGACTGCGTGGTCTTGATGCCGGCGTTACCGAGCGTTTGGCAATCATGGCGGCGGCATTGCAGGAAATCTCTACTGTCTATGAGACAGAACGTGCCGCGGCAGACCGTTTCTTCGGTTCTGAGCTGGATGTCCTGGAGTCGCGCACCGCCGAGATGCTTGCGGCCGCAGAAGCGGTCGAGGCCGACAGCCGTGATGCACTGGCCGCAGAGAGGCGTGGCGTCTTTTTCACGGTTCCTATCGCAATCGCTTTTGCCGCGTTGGTGGCCTTGCTTGCGGGGCTTTGGCTGACGCGCAGCGTTGCCCACCCAATCCGAGGCATGACGGCTGCCATGGGACGCCTCGCCGACGGCGATACGACCGCGAAGATTCCGGCAATCGGACGAAGAGATGAAGTAGGTCAGATGGCACAGGCCATGCAGGTCTTCAAGGAGTCGATGATAGAGGCCGAGCGTCTGACGGCCGAACGGACCGAGGCACAGGAAGCGCAAATTGCACGGTCCAGGCGCGTCGAGGACCTAACAGGAACCTTCGATGCCGCCGTAGCGCAGGTGCTGCGAGGCGTCTCGGAAGCGGCCGAGGAAATGAATGCGACGGCTCAGTCGATGTCTTCGATTTCCGAGGAGACACGTGTGCAAGCCACATCGGCTTCCGGAGCCTCGACGCAGGCCTCCGCGAACGTTCAGACCGTGGCTTAGGCGGCGGAGCAGTTGAGCGGCTCGATCTCGGAAATTTCACGCCAAGTCGAGCAGTCGGCCAGGAGTTCGCGTGAAGCCGTCAATCAGGCAAATGAGACTCAGGAGACCGTTCATCGCCTGGCGAGCACTGCCGAGAGAATCGGGGAGGTGGTGAGTCTGATCTCCGACATCGCCGAGCAGACCAATCTGCTGGCGCTCAACGCCACGATCGAGGCGGCGCGAGCCGGTGAAGCCGGAAAGGGTTTCGCGGTGGTTGCCGCGGAGGTGAAGTCACTGGCAACCCAAACGGCAAAGGCAACCGAGGAGATCGGTGAGCAGATCGCGGAGATCCAGGGTGCCACCGGCGGAGCCGTCGAGGCGATCGAAGTGATCGCGAAAACCGTGGAGCAGCTCTCCGGCATAGCCGGGTCGATTTCGGCTGCGGTCGAGGAGCAGACGGCGGCGACGGGCGAGATTGCGCGCAACGTGCAGGAAGCGGCAAGCGGTACCGGTGAGGTGACCCGAACCTTGGCAGGCGTCAACGAAGGCGCCGACGAAACCAGCCGGGCCGCCGGCCAGGTGCTCTCGGCGGTGGAGGAGTTGACCCGCCAGACCGAGAGTTTGCGCTGCGAGGTCGATGGCTTTCTGGAGGGTGTGAAAGCCGCATAGAGCGAGACCGCGGGCGGGCTCGACCGCTCCGGCTCACCGCTTCACGGACTCAGTCGAGCCGCCGGTCGATTCGGCCGAGACGCTCGATTTTCTCGAGACTCTGCCGATCGAGACGTGGGGTCATCACGAGAGTCGGCCCTGCCTGAAGTGCAGCGAAAAGGGCCGTCAGTCCAGTGCGACTGGCCAAGGGGGTAGCTAGCAGCCAGCGCTCCTCCAAACCGGCCTGCGCTCTCAGCGAACTGCTATCCGCGACCAATTCGGCTTGTTGGATCTCACCGGTCGGCAGGACCAGCGGACCCGACCAGGTCCGATCCGGATCGGGTGATGTCGCGGGTGCGGTCTCCAGACGTGCGAAGCGGGGGTCGTTCGGCAGGTTTGCCAAACCTCCACCCCGAAGCAATGGGAACAGCAGGTTGCGGGGGAACGGCAACTCGGTGGCGAAGCGAGCGACCCGGATCTCAGCATGAGGCACGGCAGGCTGCAGTTGCAGGAGCTTATCCATCACCGTGCCGATGTCGATGGTGACGATCAGGGCCGGCTGCTGTTCTACGAGCGCCGGCTCCAACTCCTCCGGCGGCCGGCGAGGGTCGACCAGAACGGGCTGTCGTCCTGCCCCGAGCACCGCGAGCAGAACGCGGACCCATACCGGCACGTTCGGCAGGAAGAGCAGTACCTTCGCGCCGGCGGGAACGACCTGCGCCAAACGGCCGCCGAGAGATCCCGCGGTCACCAGCAACTGCTTGCCGGAAACCTGTCGGCCCAGAAAGTCGAGACGGCCGGGCGCACCGTCGGTCAGCAGAGGTCCGAGCAGGGGGCTCAGGAGCCTTTCCCCTCCTCCGAGGTGCGATCGTCGGTCACGTCATCCAGCGGCTCGCAGCCCCCTTCAAAGGCCTCGCCATCCGCACCGACATCGTCGCCCGACTTTCGGGGCGCCGCTTCGGGCGCCCAGCCGGGCAGGGTCAGGCGGATCACGCCTTTGATGGGTTTGCGAGGGTCCTGGCGGGCACCGCGGCGCAGGATGTCGATTCGGCCTTGCCGCGCCAGATGCAGCGCCTGTTGCCGCACGGCCGGCAAGTAGCGGCGCCAGAGATCCGTTGGATCGCTTTTCTTGCGCTTGGTTTCGGCAAAGGCGCGTGCCGCGTCGCTCGGGCAGATCGACTTACCCGACCCCCGCGCGGTCACCAGCGTCAGCAGAGTTTCGGCTACCGGGTCCAGCTTTTCATGATTCTCGCTCATGGCGCCGGTGGTATCACGGTGCCCATCGGCTGTCATGCCGCCGTTGGGATTGGCCCGCTGCAGTTGTGACGTTCGCTCCTGAGCGGGTTGGGTAGCGCAGCTCTAAATATCTGATTCTAAGATGGATTCAGCCTATTCCTCGACTTGACCTCAGTTCTCGGGAATCACGATCCGGTCTGGACGGAATTCCAGGTACGCAAGTAGACTGCGGTTCATGCTGGAGGGGATCAACTCGCTACTCGCCGCCACGGTGGTCTTCGTTGGGGGGCACTTCTTCCTGTCGAGCCTTCCGGTTCGCGCTTGGGTGACGGACCGTCTAGGGGCGGGGGGTTTCCGCGGGCTCTACAGCCTGGTGGCCGGGGGTAGTCTGGTTTGGATGCTAATCGCCTACGGCGCCGCGCCCTACATCGAGATTTGGCCCGAGTTGCTGGCTTTACGCTGGATCGTTCTCGTCGCCATGCCGATCGCTTTCGTGTTGGTTGTCTGTGGGCTGACCACGCGCAGCCCCACTGCAATCGGCGGTGAGGCACTTCTCGATACGCCGCAGGTTCCGATTCCCGGTATCCTGCGCGTGACGCGTCACCCGGCGCTCTGGGGCGTGGCGATCTGGGCCGCCTCTCACCTCATGGTCAACGGCGATGCCGCCAGCGTCATCCTGATGGGCGGTTTCCTGGTGCTGACTTTGGGGGGCATGCAGCACATCGATGCCAGGCGCGAAGCCACTCTCGGTGCTGCCTGGGGACCGATCAAGCTGCGTAGTTCGGCCATTCCCTTCGCCGCCCTGCTGTCGCGGCGGACCGAGATGGATTGGTCCGGCTTCGGCTGGTGGCGTCCGCTGCTGGGTCTCGTGCTCTACGCCGTCTTTCTCGGCGGCCACACCTACTTCTTCGGCGTTAGCCCTTTTCCGCTGGCGCTCATGTAGTCGGGCGCTGGCCGGTTCGGATGTCTTTAGGCTCTGCACCGCTGGATGCTAGGGCAGGGAATCCGGGCTCCGGGGGGGGTGACGACACCGTTAGGTGCATGCTAGCGTCTCACGTCTTCCAACAACTTTTCGTCCGGTCTCTCACGGCCGGCCCTTTCACGGGAGGTGCCGTATGGCCACTCACGCACAACTTGCTGCGCATTTGATGCGCGGCGCCGCCGAGTTTTTCCGCAACGTCGGCAAACAGAATGCCCAGCTCAAGGCCGAGATGGATCAAAACGCCCGAACCTTCGAGCTGGTGGCCGAGCAGGTCGAGGCCGATCCGAACGGAGAGGTGGACGTGGAGCAGTTCGAAGCTCCCTCCTGAAGCTCCGGCTCGGACGCGCCGTTAAATCTCCGCCGCGTCCATCTCGCCGCTTTCCAGACCGTAGAAGACCACCCAAGTCGCGAAATCTTCGGTGAATTCGACGAAGCGGTGGTCCAGGCCGGCCGGAACGAACAGCACATCACCGGGCTCGAAGGTTATGCGCTTGCTACCGCGCTGAAACCGGCTGCTGGCGATCAAGTAGATCTCGTCCTGGTCGTGGGGCGTCTGGTCATCGCACCCTTCGGGAGCGTACCAGCGCAGAGTCTTGCTGCCATGCTTCAGCAGCAGCGTCGACAACCGGCCTTGCTCCGGCGCGCTTGCAGCCGCCAAAGCGGCCGGCCAATGCCAAGGGGACAGGTCTTTCTGGCTCGAAACATCGTGCATTGCCGCCGCCTTCCTTCGCAGGCTGTCGGGATGACGGACTCCAGGCCTGGAGCCAAAGGCCGGACGTCTCCGGATTGCTTGCCTCACTGGTCGAGAGGTTCGCGTAGCGCCATCTCGGTGATATGACGCGCCTACTGCATACTTGGTTCCGCCGAACCGGCTTGATCGCAGTCCTGAGTCTGGCCGCTCTCGGCCTTCTCATCGCTCGGGCGCCCGAGCGAAGTTCCGAAGACCCGGATCCGGCCGCGCTGACTCGAATGGTAGCGGAGCGGGCGGCGACCCTGGCGAATTTACCGGCAGACGCCGGTCCGCTGCGCCGCGCCGAAGCCGAGACCATGTTGGCGGACGCTCAGCGTACCCTGGCGCAGTTGGATGGCGCACCGGGTGCCGCGGAAGCGGCACTCGAACTCTACGTTCTTGCGGGCCGGCGGTTGCGCTCGGCGGCCGGCTCGAGACAGGACTTGCTCGGCCATGTCGAACTGCATCGCGGAGAAGTTCTGACTCTGCTCGGTCGGCATCGCCGTGCCGCGGCCGCATACAGGTCTGCGATCGGGGCCTTCTCGGCCGCCGGTCAGCCTGTGCTGGCGGAGGTGGCGCAACGGCGCCTGTCCGAGCGGTCGCCGTGAAACCTGTCTTGTCTCAAGCGCCCGCCTGACCGTCGGCCGGGGGGGTGGTACTCGGCTGAGCCGGAGCGCCGGTCCCAGTGTCGACCTGCTGGACTCGACGCTGTTGATAGAGTTTCGCGAAATCGAGACCGCCGATCATCACCGGCGGGAAGCCGCCATCTCGAACGACGTCCGAGATTACACGCCGCGCGAAGGGAAAGAGGAGGCGCGCGCCGTCGATGGCCAGGACGGCTTCGATCTCTTCCTGCGGAACGTGGTTGCCGACCGTCATCAGTCCGGCATAGTCCAACTCGATGATGAAGCAGGTCTGCGCCTCGAGCGTCGCGTTCAAGGTCAGCTTCAGTCCCAGTTCATAGAGCCTCTCCTGCATCGCCCGTATCGGCATCTCGATGCGGAGGTCGACCTTCGGGCTGGTCTTCATCTGTGCATAGATCTGAGGGGCGCTGGGGTTTTCGAAGGAGAGGTCGCGCACATACTGGGTATGCACGGTCAACAGGCTGTCTTGTAGGCCGCCGCTCTGTCCGTCGGGCTGTTGGCTCGGCTGCGGTCCGGTCTCGCTGTCGCTCATGGTCTCGGGTCTCTCTCGCATGGCTCCGGGCGGTCGGAAGCGGCGCCCTCGCAGATCTGGTCTGGAAGTTTCAAAAATTGCACGATCTTTGCCTCAAAGAGGCACGGGGACATACTTCGGCCGCCGAGCTAACACGGCGACGGCGCGGGAACAAGCGGCCCTGTCGCCTAACGCGAAGGCCGCCCGTAGGATCATCGTTGCCCGTCGTTCGGCCCAGGGCCCGCCGCGCCATTCGATCCACTGGGGCCATTCGGTTCTCTGGATGGGTCGTCGTCTGAGTTGCGGTCGGGATCAGGGCGCTTTGAGGTTTCGGGGCCGGTCTCTTGCTGGCCGTCGGTCAGGTCGCGGAAATCGCCGTCGATGGTCGTCCCGCCGTTGGGTGAGGGCCCCCAGCCTCGGCCTGGGCGCGGGGGCGGCTTGACGCCCGCGTCGCGATGCGGATCGGGCTGCGCTTGCCGCGCCGGGTCGTACGGGCCGCCCGCCGCGAGGTCGGGATTGACGTAAACACCTGCCGTCCCGTGCGTCTTCACGTAACGAGCAGCAATTCCGCGCAGAGCAGTGCGGACAGCCGGGACAAACAGCGCCAGGCCGACGGCGTCCGTAACGAAACCGGGAGTCAGCAGCAGCGCCCCGGCGAAGACCAGACAAAGGCCGTCGAACAGTTCATGTGTCGGCATCGCCCCCCGATTTATCTGCTGACGCGCCCGATTCAGGGTAGCGATTCCCTGCAAACGCAGCAGCCAGGTGCCGACGACCGCCGTTATCACAACGACGGCGAGGGTCGGCCAGAGGCCGATCAGGCCGCCGACCTGAATGAAAACGGCGATTTCGATCAATGGGACGGCGATGAAGGCCGCCAACAGAAGCAGACCCATTCTTGCCCTTTCTTCTAGGCTCTCCTATGTAGTGGGAGCGAGGCTGCTGCCAGGCAAGGCCTCCGTTTCGCCATGCGACGCGGAAGTCGTTCCAAAAGCTCAGGTGGAGGTTCGTGGTGGGGCGCAACCGCTCCGTCTGAAAAATACACACTGTCCGCCAAATCCGACCCCTCGAGACGCACGGACGACCCTTATGGGCACAGGTCTCCTCGACATCATCATCCTCGGCGCGATCGCCGCTTTCTTGGTGCTGCGCTTGCGCAGCGTGCTCGGTAAACGGACCGGGCACCAGGGCGGACGCGAGTACGATCCTTTTCATCAGGAGCAACTGCGCCGCCAGCGGGAAGAGCAAGCCCGTGCCGGCAAGGAGGGCGGTGAGGAGGAAAAGGTGGTTCAGCTGCCGGACGGTCGGCCCGGGACCCCAGCAGAAGAGGTCCCGGCGGACTTCGCCGAGCGACCTGGCGGCGGCGGTCTGACGCAAATCAAGCTCGCGGACCGCGATTTCGATCCCGATCAGTTCCTGGAAGGCGCGCGCGGGGCTTTCGAGATGGTGGTCGGAGCCTTCGCGCAGGGCGACGTTCAGATCTTGCGACCGTTGTTGGCCGATGATGTCTATGGCGATTTCGCCGGCGCCGTCGAGCAGCGGCAACAGGCCGACGAGCGGCTGGAGACGACGCTGGTGGGCATCAAGTCGGCCGATATCATCGACGCCGACCTGCGAGGCACGACGGCGTTTGTCACGGTCAAGTTCGTGTCCGAGCAGGTTAACGTGACCTACGATGACGAAGGTCGAGTGGTCGACGGCGACCCCAGCGAAGTCGACACGATCACTGACATCTGGACCTTCGCGCGCAACACCCGCAGCCGAGATCCGAACTGGAATTTGGTGGCCACTGCCGCGCCGAACTGAGTTATCCGTAACTCAGCCATGGTGATTCGCCGGCGTCTGTCGGCCGAGTCGACCGATCCAGCGTTACGTCACGAGGGTTAACGTCTCTATGCCGCTCGCCCGTTCGATCGCCCTGCTTCTGAGCGGTGCGGCGCTCGCGTTGGCTCTAAGCGGCTGTAGCGACGAAGACGTGGGCGAGCGGGTGGAGGCGCCAAGCGAGTCCCCCGTCGAAGCACCCGGCGAGGATTTGGCCGGAGCACCGCCGATCCTCTTCGAGCCTGTCGATTTTGCGGATCTGCCGGGCTGGACCGAGGACTCCCATGCGGAGGCTCTGCCGCCTTTGCGGCGCTCTTGCGACCGGCTTCTCAGACGTGACGACACTCTGTCGGTCGGTCCCGACGGCCTGGCCGGCACAGTGGCGGACTGGCGAGGGCCCTGCGAAGCCTTGGCGCTGGTCGATGCCGACTACGCCCCAGGTTTCTTCCAGGACTGGTTCCGTCCCTTTGCCGTCAGCGAGCCGGGCGACGATACGCCCGACGAAGGCCTCTTCACCGGCTACTACGAAGCGGAACTGGCTGCCAGCGAAAGCCCCGGTGACGGCTATGACTACCCGATCTTGGCCTTGCCCGAAGACCTGGTGACCGTGCGGCTGCGGGACTTTCGGGCCGATCTGCCGCCCGAGCGTCTGGTCGGCCGGGTCGAGGGCGGCAGCCTGGTGCCCTACCACGACCGTACCGCGATCGAGACCGGCCGGCTGGATGGCCTGGCAGAGCCGCTGCTCTGGGCGAAAGATCCCGTCGACTTGCATATTCTGCAAATCCAAGGCTCCGGCCTTGCCACGCTGCCGAATGGGGAAACGCTGCGCATCGGCTTTGCCGGCTCCAACGGCCAGCCCTTCGTCGGGTTCGGCCGGGTCATGTTGGACCGCGGGCTGGTGGAGCCCGGCAAGGGCTCGATGCAGGATATGCGCGCTTGGCTGAAAGCCAACCCGGCGTCTGCGACTGAAATCATGCGCGAGAACCCGCGCTACATCTTTTTCAGGCGAATCGAGGGGGAAGGGCCGATCGGGGCGCTTGGCGTGCCGTTAACGCCGCAGCGCTCGCTGGCGATCGATCCCAGGCTGCTGCCGCTCGGCGCGCCGATCTGGCTGGCCACCACCCGCCCCGGTCCGGACGAGACGCCGTTGCGCCGCCTGATGGTCGCTCAGGACACCGGCAGCGCCATCGTCGGCGCCGTGCGAGGGGATTTCTATTGGGGTACCGGCGAGGCGGCTCTCGACGAGGCCGGCCGCATGGCCGAACGCGGCCGCTACTGGCTGCTGCTCCCCAAGACGGTAGCCGAACGCCGCGAGGCGACGGGGTAGCGACCTTTTTCATGTCGCGTCGTGGAAGATCACCCCGAGGGTCAGGCGCTGGCCGCGTGTCAGGCGGCTGACGCCGTGGCGCAGGGTCAGGCGGTAGGGGCCGCGCTGACCTTCGGCGGGGCGGTCGCGGACCGGGAAGATCACCGCATCGCCTTGGGCCAAGGGCACCACCTCGGCGCGGGACTGGCTGCGCGGACGCTGCTCGGTCAGCAGGAAGCTGCCGCCCTCGAAGTCGCCGCCTTCGGCCTCCGGACCCGGTCGGCTGAGCAGGATGGCCATCTGCAAGGGAAAATGCAGAGCGCCGTAGAGGTCCTGGTGCAGGCGATTGTAGTCGCCGGATTGGTACTTGAGCAGGAGCGGCGTGGGACGAGTCTGCCCGGCGGCGTGGCAGTCGGCCAGATAGGCGTCGAGCGTCTCAGGCAGCGCCGCCTCGCCGAGCCGGGCACGCCAACGATTGGCGATGTGGGCCAGCGGCGGATAGGCGGCGGTCCGCAGCGCGGCGATGGTAGCCGGCAGCGGATAGGCGAAGTACTGGTACTCCCCTTCGCCGAAGCCGTGACGGCGCATGACGACACGGCTGCGAAATCGCTCCGGCTGGTCGTAAAGAGCCGCGATTTCGGCGCAGGACCCCGGGTCGAGCAAGCCTGGAAGCCGGGCAGCGCCCCAAGCGTTCAGCTCCGTTTCCACCTCGTTCCAGTCGATCCGTCTCCAGTCCAGAGCTTGCGGCCGACTCGCGACAGCGGTCATGACGGCGCGATTCCCTTGGTTCCAGACCTGAACAATGAAAGGACTTCGACGCGCATGTACATCTCCATGCAACTCCTCCAGCCCCTCATCGCACTCGCGGCCGGCGTGACCGTGCTGCTCTTCCCGCGCATTCTGAACTACGTGATCGGCATCTACCTCGTCCTGATCGGTGTGCTCGGCCTGCTCCCTCACATCGGGTGACTGCGCGACGGAGTATCGCCTACTGGCGCTGTAGCCCCTCCGCGCCCCTTTCCAGTTCTTCGGCCGCACCCTCGACTGCTTCGTCGATGCGCTCACCGGCGCGTTCGAGCGGGCCTTTGTCCTCTTCGGCGACCAGCAGGCCAACGACGAAAGCGGCTATGACGGCGGCGGCTACGAGACCGCCGATGATTACGGGTCGCATAAACAGATGACTCCTTGCCATGACGTGATCCACACCCGGGTCGTCGCGACCCGGGCTGCGGCCTCATTCTCACGGCAAGACGCGACGGTCCAGTCTCCAGCGTCCTAAATGGACTCGCCCTGAGCCTCGCGGGTCAGCAGCTCCGCCTTTCGCGTGACGCCCCAGCGGTAACCGGCCAGGTTGCCGTCTTCACGCAGAGCGCGATGACAGGGAATCACCAGGCTCACCGGATTGATGGCGCAGGCTCGACCGACGGCGCGCCAAGCGTTCGGCCGGCCCAACAGTTCGGCGATCTCGCGGTAGGTGCGGGTTTCGCCATAGGGAATGGCGATCAACTCGCTCCAGACGCGACGCTGGAAGGCGGTCGCGCGGACGTCGAGCGGCAGGTCGAGGTGCGGCGTCGCGCCGGCCAGATATGCCATCAAGACCTCAAGGGAATCCTGGATCGCCGGATCGTCGCGTTCGATCGAGTCGGCGGTCGGGAATTCCGCCCGCAACTCGGCCTCCAGGGTTGTGTCGTCGTCGCCGAGCGCGAGAAAGCAGAGGCCCCTCTCGGTGGCGGCGGCAAGCAGCCGGCCGAGCGGCGAGTCCGCGAGCGAGTAGACGATACGCGCGCCGGCGCCCCCCTTGGCATAAGTCGCCGGGGTCATGCCGAGCGTGCGGTCGGCGTTCTCGTAGACTCGGCTGGAGGACCCGTAGCCGGCGCCGTAGGTGGCCTCGGCCACACGGCCATGGTCGCGCAGCTCGGCCCGGAAGCGTTCGGCGCGGCGCGCGGCGGCGTAGTCGCGCGGGCTGACGCCCAAGGCCTTCTTGAACAGCCGCTGCAGATGCCAAGGACTCAAGCCGACCGCTTCGGCCAGACTGGCCAGCGTCTGACGCGGCCCGTCGCCGTCGCTCTCGGCGTCGATCAGATGGCAGACACGCTCGACCGCCTGAAGCTGTGTCGGAGTCAGCCGCGCACGGCGAGTTTTGGCCAGTGCGGTATCGTTCGGAGGCGCAGGCGTCGACTCTTTGAAGTCCATGCTGTCCGGCCGGGGTGTCAGCTGCTGATCCATTGTTCGTGCTCCACTTTAGCTAGTTCGCTCTCAAAGTGGGCCAGAGCCGGTCATGGGGCTATCCGGATTTTGCACACTGAGCGCCATCGCGTTGGCGCAGCGCCGGAATTCAGCAGAGCCCTTGGGGATGTCTCGAGCGCAATACAAATGTAAAAATTCTGAAATCCTTGGGACGCGATGGCTGGCTAAAAGCCGGCGCAACCGTGCGGCACCAGGGAGGCGGTACGGTTCTTTCGTGCGTTCCGCACAACGACCCACCGGGAGGTTTCATAACGATGTCGCATCACTCGAAGCTGTTGGCAGGCGCTGCCGCCGTAGCGCTGCTGGCCGGCGCCGGCGTGGCGCAGGCGCAGACCGAAGTGCAGTGGTGGCACGCCATGGGCGGCGCGCTGGGCGAGAAGACCAACGCGATCGCCGAAGGCTTCAACGCCAGCCAGTCCGAGTTCAAGGTCACGGCGGTCTATCGGGGCAACTACACCGAGACCATGACCGCGGCCATTGCCGCCTTCCGCGCTGGCGAGCAGCCGCACATCGTCCAGGTCTTCGAGGTCGGTACTGCGACCATGATGGCGGCCGAGGGCGCGATCTATCCGGTCTACGAGCTGATGGCCGATGCCGGTGTCGATTGGAATCCGGACGACTATCTCGATTCGGTGGTGGGTTACTACACGACGCCGGACGGCGACATGCTGTCGATGCCGTTCAACAGCTCCACCCCGGTGATGTACTACAACAAGGAAGTCTTCGAGGCTGCCGGCCTGGATCCCGAGAGCCCGCCGACCACTTGGCCGGAGCTGGAGGAGGCGGCGCGCACCATTATCTCCTCCGGTGCCGCGACCTGCGGTTTCACCACCGGCTGGCAGTCCTGGGTGCAGCTCGAGAACTTCGGCGCCTGGCACAACGTGCCCTTCGCAACCGAGTCCAACGGTTTTGAGGGACTGGGCACGGAGCTGGCCTTCAACAGCGATCTGCATGTCGCCCACATCGGGGCAATGCAGGCCTGGTCCGAAGAGGGCGTCTTCAAGTACGGCGGTCGCCGCTCCGACAGTGCGCCGCTGTTCTATACGCGCGAATGCGCCATGTACATGAACAGCTCGGCCGCCTACGCCGGCGTCACCGCCAACGCCGAGTTCGAGTTCGGGGTTGCCAAGCTGCCCTATTGGCCGGACGCTTCGGGGGCGCCGCAGAACACCATCATCGGTGGGGCGACTCTCTGGGTTCTGCGCGGCCGTGATGCCGAGGAGTACGAAGGCGTGGCCGCCTTCTTCAACTACCTCGCCAAGCCCGAGGTGCAGGCTCAGTGGCATCAGGATACGGGTTATCTGCCGATCACCAATTCGGCCTGGGAGCTGAGCCGCGAGCAGGGCTTCTACGAAGAGAACCCCGGGACCGATACCTCGATCGAGCAGATGACGCTGAACGATCCGACGCAGAATTCCAAGGGTCTGCGTCTGGGCAGCTTCGTCCAAATCCGCGACATCATCAACGAGGAGCTGGAGCGCATCTGGGCCGGTGACGTCACCGCTCAGGAGGGCCTGGATACCGCCGTCCGGCGTGGCAACGAGCTGCTGCGCCAATTCGAGGCCGACAACAGCTAAGGCATACGAACCTCCGAAGGTTCGGGCCGTCTGCCGGGTCTCTGCCGGCGGGCGGCCCGACCTCGTTTCTTAGGTCCTTTTCCGCTTTCAGGTCTTTCCTTGCCCCCATGGAAAAGCGCGTCGTCTTCCGCCACGCTTGGTTACCCTATCTTCTGCTCTTGCCGCAGTTGGCGATCACTCTGGTTTTCTTCATCTGGCCGGCGAGTCAGGCTCTCTACCAGTCGGTGCTTCGCCAGGACCCCTTCGGCCTGCGCACCAGCTTCGTAGGCCTGGAGAACTTCGCCCGACTGTTCCGCGATCCGCTCTATCTCGACAGCTTCCAGGTCACGATCGTCTTCAGCCTGGCGGTCACGGCGCTATCGATGGGACTGGCGCTGCTGCTGGCGGTCATGGCGGACCGCGTCATCAAGGGAGCGACCGGTTACAAGACGCTGCTGATCTGGCCCTATGCCGTCGCGCCGGCCGTAGCCGGCGTGCTCTGGTGGTTCATCTTCAATCCCACCATCGGCATTCTGACCTACGGCCTGGCGATCCTCGGCTACGACTGGAACCATGCGCTCGACGGCGGCGATGCCCTCACCTTGGTCATCATTGCCTCGGCCTGGAAGCAGATCTCCTACAACTTTCTGTTCTTCCTTGCCGGGCTACAGGCGATTCCGAAGTCGCTGATCGAGGCGGCGGCGATCGACGGCGCCGGTCCGGCCCGGCGTTTCTGGACGATCGTCTTCCCGCTCTTGAGCCCGACCACCTTCTTCCTGCTGGTGGTGAACGTCGTCTATGCCTTCTTCGATACCTTCGGCGTGATCCACGCCACGACCAGCGGCGGACCCGGCCAGGCCACGACAATCCTTGTCTACAAGGTCTTCAGCGATGGCTTCATCGGCCTCAATCTGGGCAGCTCGGCAGCGCAGTCCGTCGTCCTGATGTTCATCGTGATCGCCTTGACGGTCGTCCAGTTCCGCTATGTCGAGCGGCGTGTGCAGTACTAGGGGTACGGGACGGCAGGCCATGATCGAAAACCGCCCCTGGCTGATCTGGCTGTCCCACGGCGTGCTGCTGTTGGGGATCCTCATCGTCGCCTTCCCCATCTGGATCGCCTTCGTCGCTTCAACCCATCACGCCAGCGATCTGGTCAGCGGCGTGACCCCGCTCCTGCCTGGCGGATATCTATTCGAAAACTACGCCCAGGCGCTTGGCAGCGGGCATCAGGCCTCCGGTGCCGTGCCGGTCAGTCTGATGATGTGGAACAGCCTGGTGATGGCGCTGGCGATCGCGATCGGCAAGATCGCCATCTCGCTGTTGAGCGCCTATGCCGTCGTCTACTTCCGCTTTCCCTTCCGGATGCTTTGCTTCTGGACGATCTTCGTCACACTGATGCTGCCGGTCGAGGTGCGCATCCTGCCGACCTTCGAGGTCGTGGCCGACCTCGGCCTGCTGAACTCCTACGCTGGCCTGTCGGTTCCGCTGATCGCCTCGGCGACCGCGACCTTCCTGTTCCGCCAGTTCTTCCTGACCGTACCTGACGAACTGGTCGAGGCCGCGCGCATCGACGGGGCCGGACCTTTCCGCTTCTTCAAGGATGTGTTGCTGCCGCTCAGCCGCACCAATATCGCCGCGCTCTTCGTCATCCTCTTCATCTACGGTTGGAACCAATATCTCTGGCCGCTGCTGATCACGACCGACGAGTCTTTCTACACTATCGTCATGGGGATCCAGAGGATGGTCACCGTGGCCGATGCCGAACCGCAGTGGCCCCTGATCATGGCGACTACGATGCTGGCCATGGTGCCGCCGGTCTTCGTGGTGATCGCCATGCAGCGGCTCTTCGTCAAAGGCCTGGTCGAGACCGAGAAATAAAGCGAGTCGAAGACTCAATCGGGGATTTTTTGCAGATGGCCGAGATCGGCTTTTCCCAAGTCAAGAAGCGTTACGGCGGCACGCAGGTGATTCACGGCATCGACATGCAGATCGCCGACGGCGAGTTCATCGTCATCGTCGGACCCTCCGGCTGCGGCAAGTCCACGTTGCTGCGCATGGTGGCTGGCCTTGAGGCGATCAGCGAAGGCGAGATTTCCATCGGCGGCAGGGTGGTCAACGATCTGGAGCCGAAGGACCGGAACATCGCCATGGTGTTCCAGAACTACGCGCTCTATCCGCACATGAGCGTCTACGACAACATGGCTTACGGCCTGAAGATCGCCAAGCTCGATAAAACTCAGATCGAGGAGCGCGTGCAGCGTGCGGCCAAGATGCTGGAATTGGCCCAGCTTCTGCAGCGCAAGCCGCGCCAGCTTTCGGGCGGCCAGCGTCAGCGCGTGGCCATGGGGCGCGCCATCGTGCGCGACCCGGGGACCTTCCTCTTCGACGAACCGCTGTCGAACCTGGACGCCAAGCTGCGGGTGCAGATGCGCCTGGAGATCAAGCAGCTCCAGCGCAGCCTCGGGACCACGTCGCTCTACGTCACGCACGACCAGGTCGAAGCCATGACCCTGGCCGACCGGCTGATCGTGATGAACGCCGGCGTGGCCGAGCAGATCGATACGCCGATGGCGATCTACGACAGACCGGCCAGCCGCTTCGTGGCCGGCTTCATCGGTTCGCCGGCGATGAATTTCCTGACCGGCCAGGTCGACGATGCCGGCAGGGGGCTGATGCTGGAACGGGGGACGGGGCTGCGATCCGGCAATCTCAGACTCGGCCATCTGGCGGGCCGTCCGGTGACTGTCGGCGTCCGGCCGGAGCACCTGCAACTGGCTGCCAAGGACGCGGCGGAAATGCACCTGCTGGTGCGCGTGGTCGAAACTCTCGGTGCCGACATCCTGGCGCATGGCCATCTGGTGCCGGGCGACGGACCGCCGAGCGATGCGGTGAAAGAGATCCTGACGTTGCGGCTGCCGGGTGTGGCCCGCGTTGCGGAGGGCGACCGCCTGCCGTTGCGTGCAGCCGAGGAGACCCTGCATCTCTTCGACAGCGAGAGCGGACGACGTCTGGCTGACGTTTGATCACGACAGATTTGCGGCCGCCGATCTGGTCCTGCGCCAGCCTCGAGCCTATCATCGAAACCGAGAGCCGGTTACGGCCGCCACCTACCATAGGAGTCTTTGCACCATGCCCGACGCCGCTGTCACCGCAGCCACCGCGGCCAAGGAGATGCCGCCGTTCCACCTGGCCTTTCCCGTGGCCGACCTGGAGGCGACGCGGCGCTTCTACGTGGAGCTCTTGGGCTGCGATGTCGGGCGCGAGGCGGAACGCTGGATCGACTTCGACTTCTTCGGTCACCAGATCTCCGCCCATTTGAAGCCGGAAGAGGTGACGCGGGCCCAGACCAACGAGGTGGACGGCGATCAGGTGCCCGTGCGCCACTTCGGCGCCATTCTGGAGTGGAGCGCGTGGCAGGCGCTGGCCGCCCGTTTGGAGGCTGCCGGCACCGTCTTCATCGTCACGCCACATGTTCGCTTCAAGGGCGAAACCGGCGAGCAAGCCACGATGTTTTTCCTCGACCCGAGCGGTAATGCGCTGGAATTCAAGGCGTTCCAGGATCCTGATCAGATCTTCGCGCGCTAGAGCCGGATCGCTTTAGGCGCGGGGCGCGCTGCCGGGTCCCTCAGCCCTTCACCAGTTTTTCGAGCTCGGAGAACATCTCCTCCGGCGGCGTCTGGTGGGTGAAAGAGGTCACGAAGTCGCCCGCGGGATTCATGAAGTAGATAA
Source organism: Algihabitans albus (assembly GCF_003572205.1). Classification (NCBI taxonomy): domain Bacteria; kingdom Pseudomonadati; phylum Pseudomonadota; class Alphaproteobacteria; order Rhodospirillales; family Rhodovibrionaceae; genus Algihabitans; species Algihabitans albus. Next base: position 127,503 of record NZ_QXNY01000011.1, on the reverse strand, counting down.
AGCTCGAGTGATCCATCAGGTAGGTGGAAGCGGAGGCGTCGTCGACACGCTTGTAGTAGGCGCGGTATTCGCGCGCCGCTTGGGCGACCTGTTCGGTCGTGCCTGTGAGACCGAGCATGCGGGGGTGGAAGTGACTGACGTAGCTCTTCATTGCGGCGACGTCATCGCGTTCCGGGTCGACGGTGATGAAGATCGGCACGACCTTCTCGGCCTTGTCCGGATCGGCTTCCTCCAACATGTCCAGCGCCTGCGTCATCTCCCAGAGGGCTGCGGGGCAGACGTCCGGACAGTAAGTGAATCCGAAATAGATCAGCATGTAACGGTCGGAGAAGTCCGCTTCGGTCACGGTCTGACCGTCCTGGTCGACCAGTTGGAAGGGCCCGCCGATCGGCACTTGGCCGCCCGTGTCGACCGCTTGCAGGCGATCGCCGGGCTGAGAGCTGTACCACCAGCCGGCCATACCCATCGCCGCAAGCAAAAGCACTACCGAAAGCGCCATGCCGGCGCGGCCGATCCAAGTTTGCGGCATACAAGCCTCTCCGTCCGTTTGAATCCCTAAAGAGCAGCACACAGATAGGATGCCTTTGCAACCAATGCGAGGCAGCGCGACCTGCCGTCGCAATACCGCAGGCCGCCGAGTTCCGGATGGTGATGTCGCGGAACGCCCCAGGTCGCCAATGAGCTAGATCAGGCAGTCTTCGGTGAGATCGACAATTCGGCGTCACTGCGACGGTTGACCGCAGTTGCAGCGCCGTCGATGCTCGCACTCATGCCGAGCTTGCCGGGGGCCTTCGGCTCCGTCGATCCGCTGATCTTGCTGTTGCTCGCCATGGGGCTGGAGGGCTACCTGGGCGGTGCTTGGCTTACGGGTGTGTTGGCTGATCCAAGGGGACGGTTGGTGCGCGGTGCGCGCGAGCTTCAACGTCGTCTGGATCGCGCCGAACGGGGGGCGACAGCGCGTAGTGTTCGCGGTTGGATCGTTACGCTCGTTTTGCTGCTGCCGCCCCTGGCCGCCGGTATCGCTTTCGAGTTCGTCACGCGCAATCTGCCATATGCCGTTTTGCTCGAGCTTCCGCTGGTTGCCGCGCTGGTGCGGCAGCGCGGGCCTTGGCAGGCGACCGCTGCCGTGCGCGATGGTCTGGCCGTGGGCAGCCCGCAGCTTGCCGAGCAGGCTTTGCAGCGTCTCGATCCCGGCCTTGCGGCGCCTGTCGCTTTGCCGGTTCGCGCCGCCGACGCCCTGGGTGCGCGCTTTGCGGACGGAGCAGTGGGCTCGGCGCTTGCCTATCTGGCGCTTGGCTTGCCTGGGCTTCTGGTTGTCTCGGTGGTGCGGCTTCTGGCACGGCTCTATGGCCCGGACGGTCCCTTCGGACGGGCCGCAGTTCTGCTCGACCGTTTGCTGTTCTGGCCGGCGCAGCGGCTCGCGGCCCTGTTCCTCGCTCTGGCGTCCCTGTTCCAGCCGCAAGGCGACGGCGGTCGGGCTATCGCTCGAGCGCTTGGGGGCGGGGCGCCGGGCGCGGTGTTGCGGATCGGTCTTGGTCCGACTGCTCTGACGGCATCCTCTCCTGGCACGGCCGGAGGCGGATTGGATCGCGCGCTTTGGCTCTACGGTCTCGCTTGTTTGCTGCAGATCGGAACGGTCGCCGGGCTTCTGGTGCTGCGCCTCAATCTGGTTGGTGGCGGCTGACCCTTTGCCTGCCTGCCGATTGGTAAATGCCGGCGATTGAAGCTCAGTTAGGCGATTGCCTAAAGTTCTGTTCTCGCCTCGATAGAAATCGACTCATATACAAACAAACAAATACAAACAAACAAAGATCGGATTTATCTGAGAGATATTAATTCGAATTCAATGATTTTGAGTGAAATTTGCGAAGCTTCACTCATTCAAATTTCAAACAAAGCTCGGGACGTCTCAATGGCTCGCTTCGCATTGTGGATCAACAACATACCGATTGCAGGAAAGCTGGCAGCGATAGTTGCTGTGCCCTTGGTTGTGCTGTTGGCCATCTCGACGATGGAAGTGGTCCTGGAGTGGAGGGTTTCCAACGATCTGAACCGGCTCCAGTCTCTGGTCGGCACCAACGATTCCCTTGGGGCATTGGTGCACGAGCTTCAGAAGGAACGTGGACGTACCAGTGCTTTCCTGGCGTCCGGTCGTGCGGCTCAGCGAGCTGAAGCCCTCACACAACAGCGCCAAGACACCGATGCGGCTTTGCAGGCTTTTGAAGAGGCGATGGCCGGCCTTTCCCTGGATGATCAAGAAAGTCGCGTTGTCAATCAGATCGACGTGTCACGACAGCAGCTGGCTGTCGTTATGCGTGTTCGCGGCGAGATCGACAGCGATGGGATTGCAGGTCCCGACGCCCTTGCGGCCTACACGCGTTCTGTCGACGCACTCATTCGCATCGTCAATGCCATGATCCTCTCGGCAAGCGACAAGCATGTGGAGGAACAACTGCTCCTCCAGCATACGCTGATGCAGCTGAAGGAGTCGGCCGGGCTGGAGCGTGCGATGGGGGCTGCCGCCTATGGAGCCGGCGAGGCGACGTCCGCAGTCCATACGCGAATGCTGCGGCTGATCGGTCGGCAGGAACAAGCGATTCTCGAACTGAGTGAACTGGCACTGCCGGAGCAGGTCCGGGCGCTCGACGAAGTACTGGAGTCGGATCGCCGTCGGGAATTTCGACGTTTGCGCGCTCAGGTCGTCAACGCACCCTTCGGCGGCGTCCTGGATACGGCAGACGGACCGGCGTGGTTCGCAGCCTCGACTGCGCGGATCGACGATTTACGAGGCCTGGAACGCGATCTGATCGCTCAGGTTGCGGCCTTGACTGCTGAGAAGCAGCAAGCAGCGGCCAGTAGTCTGATCTTCTGGATCGTCGAAGAAATCGCGGTCCTGCTGTTCTGCATCGGGCTAGCGATCTACGTTCTGCGCTCCACTGTGCGGCCGCTGACCCGAATGACCTCCGCGATGCGCAGGCTCAGTCAAGGTGATCTCGATATTTCGACCGGCGATACCACCCGTCGTGACGAGATCGGCGCCTTGGCCAAAGCTCTGGAGCACTTTCGATCCGAAGCCGTGGAGGCCGAGAAGACCCGGGCGGATCGTCGTCTCGAGCGAGAGCGCGGCGAGCAGGCGCGCCAGGAGGCACTGCAGGCCATGGCCGATGCGATCGAACGCGAAACCGGCGTTCTGGTTACGACAGCGTCTCAGACGAGCAATCGCATGGAAGCTTCGGCGCGGGAGATGGTGCAGGCCCTCGACGCCGTGCAAAGCGAGTCCAAGACCGTTGCCTCTGCGGCGGAACAAGCCCTTGCAACGGCGCAGGCCGTCGCCAGCGCGAGCGAGCAGCTTACGGCTTCGATTGGCGAAATCGCCCAGCAGGTCGGGCAGGCGACCACGGCGACCACGACGACGGTGGAGGTCGGCGGTCAAGCGCGCAGTCGCCTGGAGGACCTGTCCCAGGCAGTGGAGCAGATCGGCACCGTCGCGGAACTCATCGCCGGCATTGCGGAGCAGACGAACCTGCTTGCCTTGAATGCGACCATCGAAGCGGCACGGGCCGGGGAAGCCGGCAAGGGCTTCGCGGTGGTGGCGGGCGAAGTGAAGGCGCTGGCCAATCAGACGGCCAGTTCCACCGAGCAGATCAATCGCCATATCTCCGAAGTTCAGTCCATGACCGCACAGGCCGTCGAGGCCGTGGGGCAGGTCACAGGGAGCATCGGACAGATCGATGAAGTCACGACCGCGATTGCGGGGGCGATTGAGGAACAGCGCGCGGCGACTGGTGAGATTGCCCGCAACGTCCAGGAGACCTCCGCAGCTGCTCAGAACGTGACCGACTGCATTGCGACGGTCGCAAGCCAGGCAAATGCGTCCGGCGAAAAGGCCCTGGGCGTCGGGACTCTCGCCGGCGAACTCAACACCAGCGTGGCGCAGCTGCAGGAACGGCTTGCCGAGGTCGTGCAGTCTTCCCTGCGCGAGGCGTCCTATGATCAAGCGGCCGGGCAGAGAGACGTCGCGTGATACTTCTGTCAGCGATCCGAGGCGGTCGCGCCGTCGTCACCTCTAGAGCCTGTTTGAATCCAGGCCGGATTCCACCCGATCGCCGGACCCATAAACTAGGTCCGGCCAATCACGGCCCGGTCTAGCGCCGCCTGCTATTCTGCTCCCCGATAAAACCAGAGTGCGATTTAGGTCCCGAATGTAAGCGAGATTGCTTCCATCCACGACGATCGCGCTCTAGGAGCTTCCCCCTTGAGGCTGCGGCAGGGCCTGGCGCAGCCGATCCGCCTGCATATTGTAGAACCGTCGCTCCAGAACGACGGTTTCCGGCGTTGCCTGGGGCGCATTGTAGTAGGCCCGGTTCCACTCGTGGTTCGGAATCAAACCCGCGCCTTCCAGCGCACCGCCGCCGAACAGCCCGACGGTTTTTGAAAAAGCGATAACATCGCTATTCAGGTTTGTCGTCGTGGCTGCCTCGGCGCCCTTGCCGACCGGTCCGACCGCCACCGAAAGCTCCGCACCCAATTGCACCTTGTTGGTCATCATGGCCGAGAGCGCGCCGTCGTTCATGACGGTCATCACCAACTCGCTGACCTGCCCGCCGATCTGCAGGCCGATCGAGCCTGCGGCCAGGGTGTAGAAGGCCGGCGGACTCCAGCTGCCATCGGCACCGCGCACCAAGAGGACCCCGCGTCCCCCCTCGGCGCCAAGAATGAAGCCGGCCTTCAAAATCTGGGGGAAGATCACGATCGCTTTGGCGCGTTGCGAGAAGGACGCCAGCTCGCTGAAGTTGGGGTCGCGCAGCAGGGACTCTGCCGTCAAGGCCGCCTCGTCCACCAGCTGCGCTGCATCCTGGGCTGCGCCGCTTCGGGGTGTGCTGCCTTGAGTCGGGCTGTTTTGAGGCGTGTTGTTCTGAGTTTCGTTGTTCTGAGTTTCGTTGTTCTGGGCTGCGACCCGAGTGGGGGCCAGAGGCACCAGCGCACCAAGCGTTGCGGCGGCACTGGCCATCCCAAGGAAACGACGACGCGAGGGGCGGCGCACAGCGGACATAGGGATCTCCTCTCGGGGAATTCCGACTCGGGCGACTCGAACAGTCTCGGCAGTCTAGCCTATCCGCCGGAGTCCGGCGGAATTGTGACAACCTGACGGCGTCACCGCGGCGGCAGATTGACGGTTGCGACCCGCCAACTGCCTTCGTCGCCCGGCAAATGGCTGCCGGCGGAGCCGGCGAACCAGTCGATTCGGGTCAGCGAACAGTTCTCGATCGAGAAGGCGAGGGCACGCTCCGGCTCGATATCCAATGCGATGGAGAGCGCGGCGCGGATCGTCCCGCCGTGAGCGACACAGATCACGTCGCGGCCCTGCTGCGCTTCGCTGTGGCTGAGCAGAGCCCGACCGACGCGGGCGGTCAGCTCCGTGAAGCTCTCGCCCTCCGGCGGGCGTTCGGTCGCCGGTGCCAGCCAAAAGCGGTGCCATTCGGGATGGCGTTCAGCCCGCAGTTCGGCATGGCCTCGGCCTTGCCAGGTGCCGAAGTGCTGTTCGGCAAAGTCGCGCTCGATCAGGTAGTCGGGCAAGCCCTGCGGCAGGCGCTGACGCAGCGCGTCGGCGGTTTGCCGCGTGCGCTGGAGATTGGTCACCATCCAGACCGCGTCGCCTGGCAGGCGTGTGGCCAGTTGGTCGAAGAGGGAGGGATCATGGCACTCGGCCGGCAGATCGTCCTGGCCGTAGATGACGCCGCCGCTATCGACCGGCGCGTGGCGGATGAACCACCAGCGGGTTTCGCTCATAAGAGACTCGCAAAGGTTTTGAAGGCGGCAATCTCGAGTGGCTTTGGTATACCCGCAAGACCGCCAAAGTGACTGCCGCCGATATAGCCGCCGATCGGGCGGTCGGCAACCGGTCGCTTGCGCGCCCATGGTTTCCCCTGGCCGCTGCTGCTAAAAGCTGCCCTCGAAAATCGCCCCGCTGCTCCCTGTGCCGTCTAAGGAAATGCTTCGCCGATGTCCGATCAGCCGAATCCCTCCGCTGTCAGCCTGACCGAGATTCGGGATATTTTAAAGCGCCTGCCCGGCCCCGACCTGACGGCCGGCAGTGCGGCCGAAGCGCGACAGCGCGATCTCCTGAAACCTCCCGGGTCCTTGGGCCGCCTGGAGGAACTGGCCGTCTGGTTGGCAACCTGGCAAGGCCGCGCCAGTCCGCGAATCGAACGTCCTCACGTGGCGGTTTTCGCCGGTTCGCACGGGGTGGCCGGCCGTGCCGTCTCGGCCTATCCGCCCGAGGTGACGCAACAGATGGTCGGTGCTTTCGTCAATGGTCTCGCCGCCGTCAACCAGCTTGCGAGCGAGGCGGACGCGGACTTGCGCGTCTACGAGATGGCGCTGGAGCTGCCGACTGCCGACATCACCCAAGGTCCTGCGATGGGAGAGGAGGATGCGGCCCATGCCATGGCCTACGGCATGATGGCGATCGAAGAAGGTCTGGACGTGGTCGCGCTCGGCGAGATGGGTATCGGCAATACCACGGCCGCCGCCGCCTTGGCCTGTGGCCTGTTCGGTGGAACGCCGGCCGACTGGGTCGGACCTGGGACCGGTGTCGACGCCGCCGGTATTCAGCGCAAGACGCAAGCGGTGGCGGCGGCGCTGGATGCGAACGCCAGAGCGCTTCCGGATCCTTTGACAGCTCTGGCTGCCTTGGGCGGCCGCGAACTGGCGGCCATAGCCGGGGCCGTTCTGGCCTGCCGGGCCGCCCGCATTCCCGTGGTGCTCGACGGCTATGCCTGCAGCGTCGCGGCAGCCGTGCTCTACAAGGCCGATCCGCGCGCGCTCGATCATTGCCTCGTCGCGCACCGCTCCGCCGAACCGGGGCATGCGCGACTTCTGGAGGCGATTGGAAAGCGTCCGTTGCTCGACTTCGACCTGCGCTTGGGTGAAGGATCCGGTGCGGCACTGACTCTGCCGTTGCTCAAGGCGGCGTGTGCCGTCCATAACGGTATGGCGACTTTCGCCGAGGCGGGCGTCAGCGGCAAGGCGGAGTAGATCTGCGCCGAAGGTCTTTTACCTCTACTCTCCGACCTGGAGAATCAGGCCGCGTGCGCGGGCGACGCGATAGGACCAGAGAAAAAGACCGCAGCCGAGGATCAGATAGACGACGTTGAGCGCCAGGGCATGCAGCAACAGGTCGCCGCGGAAGAGTCCCTCCATCAGCAGCGCGCGCATGCCTTCGAAGGTCGGGGCCGTCGGCAGTGCCCAGGCGATCCACTGCAAAAGCGGAGGCAGAACGTCGACGGGATAGTAGATCGCCGAGACCGGCGCGATCAGGAAGATCGCCAGCCAGGCGGCCGACTCGGCGCCTTGACCGACCCGCAGGATCAAGGCGCAGACCGCCATGCCGATTGCCCAGCCCATGATCAGCAGGCAACTGAAGAAGGCAAGCAGCGGCAGACCCATTTCGAAGATCGAAATCTCGTAGAAGAGGATCGCGAGGCCCGCCGCCGGCAGAACTCCGATCAGGGTTCGCAGCAGTGAAAGAATCATCAGGGCCGTCAGGAATTCCGCCGGTGTGAGCGGGCTGACGGCGAGGTTTGCCAGATTGCGCGACCAGATCTCCTCCAGGAAGGAGAGCGAGAAGCCGAGCTGGCCCCGGAACAACACGTCCCATAGCAGTACGGCGGAAATCAGTACGCCGCTGGCCTGGGCGATCAGCGAGGAGTGTTGCAGCAGGAAGAGCGTAATGAAGCCCCAGAGCACCATCTGGATGGTCGGCCAGTACATCAGCTCGAACACGCGGGGCCAGGAGCTTCGCAGAAGATAAAGATGGCGGAGGACGACGGCGCCGATCCTCTGGCCGCCACCGCCAGGTCCTTGCAGGGCGAGATCGCTCACGCTGCCTCTCCCGCGTTCGGCCGAACGCCTCTGCGCGCGATGTCCAGAAAGACCTCCTCCAGTGTGGCCCTGCCGTATCGTTGAATCAGGTGTTCGGGTGTGCCTTCGTCGGCGATCTTGCCGGCCCGCATCATCAGTACCCGGTGGGCGAGCCGCTCGACTTCCGCCATGTTGTGGCTCGCCAAGAGGATCGTCGCGCCCGTTACCGCCTGGTAGCGCTCGAGGTAGCCGCGCAGCCAGTCCGCCGTGTCGGGGTCCAGGGAGGCGGTCGGCTCGTCGAGCAACAGCACCTGCGGCCTGTTGATCAGGGCTTTGGCGAGCGAGACGCGGGTCTTCTGACCTGCCGAAAGCTGGCCGGTCCGCTTACTCCAAAGCGCCTCCAGATCGAGGTCGCGCGCCAGTTCCGCCAGCCGGGCTTTTACGTCGGTCACGCCGTAGAGCCGGGCGAAGAAGACGAGGTTCTGCTGTACGGTCAGGCGCCGAGGCAGGTCGACGTAGGGGCTGGAAAAGTTGATCCGCTGCAGTACCCCCGATGGCCGCCGCGTCATGTCGGCCCCCAGAATCTCGATCCGCCCGCTGCTCGGCAGCAGCAGACCCAACAGCATGGAGATCGTCGTGGTCTTGCCGGCGCCGTTCGCCCCGAGCAAGGCGACGGTTTCTCCGCGCCCGACCTGAAAGCTCACGTCGTCGACCGCCGCGACCCCGTCGAAGCGTTTGATCAGATTTTCGACATTGATAACAGGTGAGCTCACGGGTCGCACTATGGCGCAGGCTGGGTCTGTCGGCCAGCCCGTCGGGCAGCCTTTCGGGTCGTGCCGCTTGCCTTTGCCGCCGGCAGGGTCGAAGTCTCTAGGCGACATGGCCAGACCCGACCCTCACCAAGAGCCCGAGCCTCAGACCGCCTGGAATGGAACAGCTGCGGGTCCTCCGCGTGCCGTGCCGATACCGGGCGGGCGCATCCGCCTGCGCACGCTCGTTTTCATCCGCTGGATCGCCGTGCTGGGGCAGGTGATCGCCCTGCTGGTCGTCGAGGCCGGGCTGGACTTCACCCTGCCGGTGTTGCCGGCCGCTTTGGCAATCGCCGCGTCCGGCCTGCTCAATCTTTTCGCCTCCATCGGCCATCGTGGGACGGTCTGGCTCGACGACCGGCGGGCTGGACTCTATCTGGCCTTCGATCTGGCACAGCTCGCCGTGTTGCTCGGCATCACGGGCGGCCTCAATAACCCCTTCGTGGTTCTGCTTCTGGCGCCGGTGGTCGTTTCCGCCGCGACCCTGGCCGGCTGGGTCACGGCCTTGCTGGCGGGTGTGGCCGTCTCCTGCGTCACGGCCCTCGGGCTCTGGGCGCTGCCCTTGCCGTGGCGCGAAACCGGTTTCCTGCTGCCGGACATCTACCGGGCCGGTATCTGGATCGCCCTGGTGCTCGCGGTCTGTTTTCTGGCGCTCTACGTCTCTTCCCTGGCCAAGGAGTCCCGCCAGATGGTCGACGCGCTCTCCGCGACGCAGATGGCCTTGGCGCGTGAGCAGAGGTTGAGCGCGCTGGGCGCACTGGCGGCGGCGGCGGCCCATAAGCTGGGCAGTCCTTTGGCGACCATCGCCGTGGTTTCACGGGAGATCGAACGCGAGTTGTCGCCGGACCTGCCGGCTGACAGCCCTTTGCGCAGCGATGTGCGCATGCTGCGCGAGGAAGCGGCGCGCTGCCGCGACATTTTGACCGAACTCGCACGACGCCCGGACGAAGAGGCGTCGGAGCCTGGCGATCCGCTCAACCGGATTCCGGTGACGACCTTGGTCGAGGTGGCGGCGGCGCCTTTCCTGCGTGACGGCGTCGATTTTCAGATTCGCATAGCGCCGAGCCTGGATCTCACCGATGAGCCGCTGGTGCCGCGCCTCCCGGAGACGGTTCACGGGCTCGGCACTCTGATCCAGAATGCCTTGCAGTTCGCGCGTAGCCGAGTGGAAGCAGAGGTTTTCTGGGACGCGACGCGGCTGGTCTTACGACTGAGCGACGACGGTCCCGGCTTCGACGAGGCGGTGCTGGGCGCGCTCGGCGACCCCTATGTCTCGACCGGCCGGCGCGGGCGCAGCAGCGACATCGGCGGCGACGGGAGCGAGAAGCATATGGGGCTGGGGGTCTTCATCGCCCGGACCTTGCTGGAGCGGACCGGCGCTGAACTAACTTTTGGAAACCGAACGATAGCACGCGGCGGACGTGGGGCAGAGGTTGTCGCGGTCTGGTCGCGCGCCCATTTCGAGAGCTAGATCTAACCGCAAGGTCTTGATGTGGCATGACGATCGATATCGCACCGGAAAAGCCGGGACCGACTCAGGAACAACTCGACCGCAAGTTGGCCAATCTCGCCGACCGCAGTCTCTTGATCGTCGACGACGACGACCGGCTGTGCAAGCGGTTGGCGCAGGCGATGGAGCGGCGCGGCTTCGCGGTCGAGGCCGCGACCAGCGTCCGAGAGGGCAAGGATAAGGTCACCATCCGCCCACCGGCTTTCGCGGTGGTCGACTTGCGGCTGGAGGATGGCAGCGGCCTGGATGTGGTCGCCGCCTTGCACGATGCCCGTGCCGACTCCCGCGTGATCGTGCTGACCGGCTACGGCAACATCGCCACCGCGGTTGCGGCCGTGAAAGCCGGGGCCACCGATTACCTGCCCAAGCCGGCGGACGCCGATCAGGTCCTGGCGGCTTTGCTGGCCGACGAGGGCGATCTGCCGCCGCCGCCCGACCATCCCATGTCGGCCGACCGTGTACGCTGGGAGCATATCCAGCGGGTCTACGAGCAGTGCGAGCGGAACGTTTCCGAGACGGCACGTCGCCTGCGCATGCATCGCCGCACCTTGCAGCGCATCCTCGCCAAGTATGCGCCCCGACCATGAGGGCCGCGGGCCGCTATTTCCGTAATCCTGCGGTCACCTTGGCCGAACTGGAGGGCCAGTTCTTTCTGGTCGAGCCCAAGGTCGGTCAGCCTTATCACCTCGATACCATCACCAGTGGGATCTGGCGCCTGCTGGAGACGCCCGTCGCGGGGCCGGAGATCTTCGAGGCCCTGGCCGAGGCTTTTCCAGAAGAGCCACCGGAACAGATCGTCGACGACAGCGCTCGCGCACTGGACGACCTGCTGGCCGCCGGGTTCGTCCGAGAGGGCTGATCGTGGCGCTGCCGGCCTTTGGGCAAATCCTTCCGCGCTCTAAATGAGAATGAAAATCACTTGCAATAATGACCAGGAAGCGGTTAGCGTCAGAGCAAGTGATGATAGCCAATCGAAGAGGTGCCAATGCCGCGCGACGGGTTGTTTCGGAGGCCGGATGCGCCGAGCGATTCGGTTTGCGACTTGGCTGCCGGCGAGCGACTGCTGCTCTGGTCTTACCGTTCCTGGCTGGAGGGGCTCGTTGCGAAGCAGCCGAAGCGACATGAACAGGTCTGGTCGGGCCTGTCGCGCGAACTCGGAACCGAGCCTGCCCGGCGCCTGCTCGGGGCTCTGTCGCGTCTGATCTACCGCTGTGTCCGCGAGGCGCAGGGTGAAATCGCCTACAATCCCAACTGCTGCCGGCGGGTCGGTCCGGACGAATATCGTCTGCTCGCGCTGATCGCTGCGGCAGGTCGGCAGGAAGCGGCGGTTGCGCGCGACCAGGCGAGGCGTCTGCTGCGCGGCGGTCCCGGCGAAGACCTGCTGTCACCGGCAGCCGAGATCGCGACGGTCCTGAGCGAGGCGGGCTACGATTTGCCGCGCCGCCCGGCGGATGAGCGGAGCGAAGCCATCTTGCGTGCCGTCGAGGCGCTTCCTTTGCTGGATCGCAGTCGGCCGAATTGAACGCCGTTCGGTTGCTGCTCAGCGACTCTCTAACGCCGCTAGTTCCGTTCCTAGTATCCCCGCGCCAGGTCCACGAGCCCCGGCGGCGTGCCGCCGGCCTCCAGCGTGCGAATCGCCTCGGCCATGGCCTCCGCCGCCGTCTCCGGAATGGTCATGGAGGCGATGTGCGGCGTCACCACAACGCGCGGGTGGCTCCAGAAAGGCGAGTCGGGCGGCAAAGGTTCGTCGCGGAAGACATCCAGGGTCGCCGAATCGATCTGGCCGGTCTCCAGCGCCGCCAGCAGGTCCTGCTCGACCAGATGCTCGCCGCGGCCGACGTTGATCACGCAGGCCCCTTTCGGCAGTTGTGCGAAAAGTTGCGCATTGAGGATGCTGTCGGTCTCTTCCGTCAGCGGTAGCAGGCAGACCAGGATATCGCTGCGGGCCAGAAAGGCCGGCAGCTCCTCCTGGCCCGCAAAGCAGGCGGCACCTGGCAGGGCGCGGCGGCTGCGTGACCAGCCGGCCACATCGAACCGCAGCCGCACCAGGCGATCCACCGCATCGGCGCCCAACTCCCCAAGCCCCATGACGCCCACCCGCCGCTGCCAGGCGGCGACGGGAGCCAGTTCCCGCCAGACCTTGCGATCCTGCTGGTCGAGGTAATCGAGCAGGCGGCGATGGTGGAACAGGCTCTGCATCACCACGAACTCGGTCATGCCGGAGGTCAGGCCCGGTTCGACCATGCGCACCAGCGGCAGGTGGCGCGGCAGTTTCGGGTCGCGCGTCAGATGGTCGATGCCGGCACCGATCGAGAGAATCGCCTTGAGATGGGGTAGGGAGGCGAGGAACCCCTCCGGCGGCTGCCAGACCAGCGCATAGTCGATCTCGGCCGGATCGCCCACCTCCGGCCATTTGCGCACCTCCATGCCGGGGAGTGCGGTCCGGAGAGCGGGGATCCAGCTGTCCGGGCGGTCGACATCGGATTTGAACAGAAGCGCCATAAGCTCCGCTTCTACATGCTGACAACGCCGCTTTCCACCGCCTCCAGCTCGAAGGCGGCCTTCATCAAAGCTTGGGTGTAGGCCTCGCGGGGGGCGTCGAAGATCTGCGCGGCGGTGCCCTGTTCCACTATCTTGCCGTCTCTGACCACCAGAACCTCGTCGGCCAGGGCGCGGACCACCTTGAGATCGTGGCTGATGAAGAGGTAGGCGAGCTTGTGTTTGGCCTGGAGGTCGCGCAGGAGATCGACGATCTGAGCCTGTACCGACATGTCGAGCGCGCTGGTTGGCTCGTCCAGCACCACGAAGCGCGGTTTCAGCACCATGGCGCGGGCGATGGCGATGCGCTGGCGCTGGCCGCCGGAGAATTCGTGCGGATAGCGGTGGCGGGCGGAGGGGTCGAGTCCGACTTCGTCGAGCGCTTCGACGATACGCCCCTCACGAACTTCCGGGGCTTCCCCGGGTTCGTGGATGCGCAGCCCTTCGCCGACGATTTCGCCGATCGACAGGCGCGGCGAGAGCGAGCCGTAAGGGTCCTGGAAGACGACCTGCATTTCCCGACGTAAGGGCCGCATCGCCTTGGAGCGGAGGTCCTCGATCGCGCGGCCCTCGAAGGCGATCCGCCCCTTGCTCGAGATCAGCCGCAGCAATGCCAGGCCCAGGGTCGTCTTGCCCGAGCCGGACTCTCCGACCACGCCGAGGGTATGGCCTTCACGCACCGTCACGTCGATGCCGTCGACGGCCCGCACGTGGTCCACGGCGCGGCGCAGCACGCCTTTCTTGATCGGGAAGTGAACCTTCACGTCGCTGCCTTGCATCACCACGGGAGCGTCCGCCGCGGCGCGCAAGGGATTGCCCTTCGGCTCGGCTGCCAGCAGCTTGCGGGTATAGGCGTGCTGCGGAGCCTGGAAGATTTCCGCAACCGGTCCCTGCTCGACGATCCGCCCGCCGGTCATCACGCAGACCTCGTCCGCCACCTTGCGCACGATCCCCAGGTCGTGGGTGATCAGCAGCACGGCCATGCCGAGTTTTTGCTGCAGGTCCTTCAACAGCTTGAGGATCTGTGCCTGGATGGTCACGTCCAGCGCGGTCGTCGGCTCGTCGGCGATCAGGATATCGGGGTCGTTGGCCAAGGCCATGGCGATCATGACGCGCTGGCGCTGGCCGCCCGACAGTTCGTGCGGATAGGCCGTCAGCCGCCGCTCGGGCTCGCGGATGCCTACCAGATGCAGAAGCTCCAGCGTGCGGCCGCGCGCCTGTTCTCTGGTCATGCCCTTGTGCAGGATCAGGACTTCGCTCACCTGCTTCAGCACGGAGTGCAGCGGGTTCAGGGATGTCATCGGCTCCTGGAAGACCATGGAGATCTCGTTGCCGCGAATCTGCCGCAAGCGACGGTCGCCGGCCCCCATCAATTCCTCGCCACGGTACTTGACCGAGCTGCCGTCGGCATGGCTGGCCAGCGGATAGGGCAGGAGCTGCAGCAGCGACAAGGCGGTGACGGACTTGCCCGAGCCGGACTCGCCGACCAGCGCCAGGGTTTCGCCCTTGTCGAGGGTGAAGGAGACGCGGTCAACGGCCGTCACCATCTTGCCCGGCAGGCTGAAAGTGGCGCTCAGGTTCGTAACCTGCAGCAGCTGAGCTTGCGTGTCCTCCGGCATGGTTTCTACCTGCAACCCCGTTCGATCCGGACTCATTCGGCACCTGCCGGCGCTTGCTTGGGTTGCGCGACCGGTTCGCTTTCTTCGGGTGGCGGCGCGCTGCCGGCCCAAACCTTGCGCGGGTCGAAGGCGTCGCGCACGGCCTCGCCGATGAAGATCAGCAGGCTCAGCAGCAGGGCGATGGTGAAGAAGCCGGTTAGGCCCAGCCAGGGTGCATTGAGATTGGCTTTGCCTTGGGCCAGCACTTCCCCTAGCGAGGCCGAGCCCGGCGGCAGTCCGATACCGAGGAAGTCCAGCGAGGTCAGGATGGTGACCGAGCCGGCCAGGGCGAAGGGCAGCATGGTCAGGGTCGCCACCATCGCGTTTGGCAGCACATGGCGAAAGATCACCACGCTGTCGGGCGCTCCCAGCGCGCGGCTCGCGCGGACGTAGTCGAAGTTACGGGCGCGCAGAAATTCGGCGCGCACGACTCCCACGAAGCCGATCCAGGCGAAGAGCAGCAGGACGATCAGAAGCCACCAGAAGTTCGGCTCCACGAGACTTGCCATGATGATCAGAATGTAGAGCTGCGGCATGGACGACCAGATCTCGATCAGCCGCTGACCGAAGAGGTCGAGCCGTCCTCCGTAGAAGCCCTGCAGAGCGCCGACGGTGACGCCGACGACGGCCGAAACCACGATCACCGCGAAGCCGAAGAGTACCGAGATGCGAAAGCCGTAGATCACCCGTGCCACCACGTCGCGCGCCTGGTCGTCGGTGCCGAGCCAGTGGGCGGCCGAAGGCGGCGAGGGCGCCGGGTCCGGCAGGTTCCAGGCCACCGTCGTGTGGTCGTAGGGGATCAGTGGCCAGATCATCCAGCCCTTCTCGGCGATCAGCGCCTGGACCGCCGGGTCGGTGTAGTCGGCCTCGGTCGGCAGCACGCCGCCGAAGGCGGTCTCGGGATAGCGTTCGAAAACTGGCGCGTAGGCCCCGCCATCGTACCAAACCAGCAAAGGCCGGTCGTTGGCGACCAGCTCTGCGAAGAGCGTCACCAGGAACAGCGCCAGAAAGATCCAGAGGGACCAGAGGCCGCGCCGGTTCGCCTTGAAGCTCTCGATCCTGCGGCGGTCGAGCGGAGTCAGCGGGATGCCCAGGAAGCGGTCCTGTGCGCGGTCCGAGGTGAGCGCTCCGGTCATCGGCCTCAGGTCTCCCGACTCTCGAAATCGATGCGCGGGTCGATCAGCGTGTAGGTCAGGTCCGTAACCAGACCCAGGATCAGGCCGAGCAGAGTGAAGAAGTAGAGCGTGCCCAGAACGATGGGGTAGTCGCGGTTGAATACCGCCTCGAAGCCCAGTAGCCCGAGGCCGTCGAGGGAAAAGATCGTCTCGATCAGCACTGCCCCGGTGAAAAGCATGCCGACGAGGGCCGCCGGGAAGCCCGAGACCACGATCAGCATGGCGTTGCGGAAGACATGTCCGTAGAGCACCCGCTTGTCTTCCAGGCCCTTCGCCCGTGCGGTGACCACGTACTGCTGATTGATCTGATCCAGGAAGGAGTTCTTGGTCAGCATGGTCAGGGCTGCGAAGCCGCCGATCGCCATGGAGACGGTCGGCAGCACCATGTGCCACAGATAGTCCAGGATCTGCTGCCCGAGCGGCAGTTCCTCCCAGTTGTCGGAGACGATGCCGCGCAGCGGAAAGATCGAAAAGTATTCCCCGCCCGCGAAGACGATCAGCAGGAAGACGGCGAAAAGAAAGCCTGGAACCGCGGTGGCGACCACCACGATACCTGAGGTCCAGATGTCGAAGCGTTGCCCGTCGCGCACCGCCTTGGCGATGCCGAGCGGGATCGAGACCAGGTAGATCAGCAGCGTCGACCAGATCCCCAGAGAGATCGAGACCGGCATCTTGTCGAGGATCAGATCGACGACCGGCTCGTCGCGGAAGAAGGAGTCGCCGAAGTCGAAGACGGCATAGTTGCCGACCATCAGGAAGAAGCGCTCGTGCAGCGGTTTGTCGAAGCCGAACTGCCGTTCCAGTTCGGCGATGAACTCGTCGTCCAGGCCCTGGGCGCCACGGTAGGTCGACTGGTTGCCCTCGCCGACGGGCAGGGCGACCTCGCCGCTCTGGCCCTGGGTGATGCGCTCGGTGATGCCTGGTCCGGTCTGGGTGATCTGGGCGATCACCTGCTCGACCGGACCGCCGGGCAGGAACTGCAGCACCACGAAGTTGATCAGCATGATCACGAAGAGCGTGGGCACGATCAGTAGCAGGCGGCGAATGATATAGGCGGTCATGAGGTGCTACCCTGGCTCAGGCCGTGCGGCGGCGCAATGCGCCACGCAGCAGGAACCAGACGACGAAGCCCAGGCCCGCAACCACCAGCAGGGTGGTTCCCCAGCCCGGAGTTCCGCTCTCGCCGCTGCCTTCTTCGATGCCGGCCTCGAGTATCTCGGGGTTGGCCCGCTCCCGCGCGAGCAGTTCGTCGGCCTTGGCCTGCACATACCACCAGCGATCTATCGCGGTGCCGTTGTTGGACAGGCCGTCGGTCTCCGGTCGGGCGAACTTGTCCCAGTAAAGCAGGTTGAGGCTTCGGGAATGCCACTGAGGGATCGTGTAGTGGCCCCATTGCAGAACCCGGTCGAGCGCCCGGGTACGCGCCACCAGGGACTCGCGGTCGGGGGCCGTTATGACTTGGCTGATCAACGCGTCGATCACCGGGTCCTTGATGCCGGCGAGGTTGCGGCTGCGCGGCTGGTCGGCCGCTTCGCTGGACCAGAAGTCGCGCTGCTCGTTGCCGGGCGAATCGGACTGGGGCATGACGCTGACGATCATGTCGAAGTCGAAGCTGCGCAGTCGGTTGATGTACTGAGACTGGTCGACCAGACGCACCCGGGCGTCGATTCCCATGCGGGTCAGATTGCGGACGAAGGGCAGCACGATCCGTTCGAAGGCCGGGCTGACCAACAGGATCTCGAACCGCATCGGCTGGCCGGTCTCGACGTTGACGAGTTGCAGATCGCGGACCTCCCACCCGGCTTCTTCGAACAGCTCCAGACCCTGGATGATGTTGTCGCGTGGCCATCCGCTGCCGTCGGTGCCCGGCACCCAGAACGGCGTCGTGAAGACCTCATCGGGGATCTGCCCGCGATGGCCTTCCAGAATCTCCAGCTCTTCGCCCTCCGGGAGGCCGCTAGCGGCGAGCTCGGAGTTCGAGAAATAGCTCGAGGTGCGGGCGTAGAGGTCGAAGAAAAGCGCCGAGTTGGTCCATTCGAAGTCGAAGGCGAAGGCCAACGCGCGGCGCACCCTGGCGTCCTGGAACAGCGGACGCCGAGTGTTCATCACGAAGGCCTGCATGCCGGTCGGCAGGTTGTGCCGGACCTCTTCCTGGCGCAGCCAGCCTTGCTGGACGGCGGGGATATCGTAGTCGAGCGCCCAGGCCTTGGCCTGATTTTCGCGCCGGAAATCCAGTGTTCCGGCTTTCAGCGCGGTGCGGATGACCGTGTCGTCGCGAAAGAACTCGCTGCGCATACGGTTGAAGTTGTGGCGGCCGACGTTGATCGGCAGATCGGCCCCCCAATAGTCTTCGACCCTCTCGCGCACAACGTAGCGGCCGGGCTCGAACGCCGAGATTCTATAGGGACCGCTGGTCAGCGGCGGGTCCAGCGTTGTGGTCGTGAAATCGCGCTCTTCCCAATAGTGCTTCGGCATGACCGGCATCTGGCCGATGATGAGCGGGAGTTCGCGGTTGTCGCGTTCGTTGAAGATGAAGCGGACTTGTCGTGGGCCAACTTCCTCGACAACCTCCACGGCGCCGAAATAGAAGCGGTAGAAGGGCTGGCCGTCGTTCACCAGCGTATTGTAGGACCAGATGATGTCCTCGACCGTGATCGGTTGCCCATCGTGCCAGCGGGCTTCGTCACGCAGCTTGAAGGTGACCCAGGATCGGTCCTCCGGCCATTCCACCCACTCGGCGATCAGCCCGTATTTGGTGAAGGCCTCGTCGTCCGAGGACTCCAGCAATGATTCGTAGCCGGCGCCGACCGGATTGCCCCGGCCGTTCTCGGCATTGAACGAATCGAAAGTGCCCTGGCTTCCCACCGTCATCTGGCCGCCTTTGGGTGCGTCCGGATTGACGTAGTCGAAATGCGTCCAGTTGGCTGGATACTTGGGTTCGCCGTGCATCGCGATGGCGTGCGAGCGGTAGACTCTCTGGCCGGCCTCCAGGCGCACCACCTCGTAGATTTGATACTCGGCGCTCAGGGCTGTCAGGTCGGCTTGCGCCAGTGTCGCGTCGCTTATCGTTTCGGATGCGTTCTGAGCCAGGCTTGCTGGCATTCCGGTCAAGCCAAGAAGCGCAAAAACCAGACAAAAGAGCGCACTGCGCACGGCCAACTCCCGATGGCGAGATCTTTCGGAACGGGTGATGGCTCTTCCCGGCCAAGCTGGTCCCGCCCATTCCGGCTCGCTATTAGGTATGCCAGAGGGGTGGGCACGCAACTGCTTTGGGCCCCGAAGACGCGGAGATTACGAAGATTTCAGACAACGCGAGGCTGCCGCGATCAATTCGGGATCGCCGGTTGCGAGCATGTAGCCGTCGCTGTCGAGAGTCAGGGGCGCTCCATTCCAATCGGTCGCCCGGCCACCCGCTCCCTCGACCACTGGCAGGAGTGCCATGAAGTCGTAGGGTTGCAGACCGGCTTCGACCACAAGGTCGATGAAACCGCTGGACAGCTGCCCGTAGCTGAAGCAATCCCCGCCGTAGCGCGTCATTGCGACCTCACGGTCGAGCCGAAGGAAGGCCTCCAGGTCGGGGCCGGCGAACATGTCGGGGTGCGTACTTTGCAGGACGGCCCCGTCCAGCGACGGGCAGGCGCGGGAGCGTGCGGGGCGACGGCCCGAGGCATCGATGTGCTCGGCTGTGCGCCCGTCGGCGCCGAGCCACCGCTCGCCGAGAATCGGCATATCGATGACGCCCAGGATGGAGCGCCCGCCGCGTGTCAGGGCGATCAAGGTGCCGAACAGAGGGTTGCCGGTGATGAAGGCCTTGGTGCCGTCGATCGGGTCGAGCACCCAGACGAACTCGGCGTCGCGCCGGTCGCTGCCATGTTCCTCGCCGACGATGCCGTGATCCGGGAAGCGCCGGGCGATCAAATCCCGCAACCGCGCTTCTGTTTCGCGATCGGCAATCGTGACCGGGCTCTCGTCGGCCTTGCTGTCGACCGTCACGGCTGTCCGGAAGTAGCGACGCGTCACGACGCGCGCTGCATCCGCCAACTCTTCGGCGAAGGCGGCGAAGAGATCGAGGCCGTCTTGGCTGCCGGTCACCGCAGGCTACTGCAGCGGTTCGAGCGGCGCCGGCTCGCTGGACAGGCTGCGCAGATAGGCGATGATCGCCGCCTTGTCGTCCTCGTCGCGCACGCCGGCATAGGTCATGCGGTTGCCGGGCGCCCACTCGCGCGGGTTCTTCAGGAACTCCCACAGCGCCTCGTAGGTCCAGATCTCACCGGCCTCATGCTTCTCTTGGAAGACGTTGGAGTAGTTGAAGTCGTCCAGATGCGCGACCGAAGCACCAACGGTATTCCACAGATTCGGCCCGACCCGATTGGCGCCGCCTTCGTCGAAGGTGTGACAAGCGGCGCAGGCGCGCACGGCCCGCTGGCCGGCGGCGGGATCGGCCGCGGCGATCCGCTCGACGATGGCGCCTGCGGTTCCGGCGTCTGCGGCGGCTTCCTGCGTCTCGCCGGCAGTTCCCGAGGTCTCGGCCTCGTCCGAGGTCGCTTCCGATGCCTGCTCTTCGGTCGGCGCTGCTTCCGACGCGTCCTCTTCGGCCGGCGCTGCCTCGGCGTCCGCTTCACCGCCGCCGGTCACGGCCTCGATTTCCTCCGCCGTCGGCAAGGGGGCAGGGTCCTCCGAAAGACTGCGCAGGTAAGCGATCAGGTTCGCGCGGTCCTCGACACTGCGCATGCCGGCATAGCTCATTTTGGTGCCTGGGGCATAATCGCGCGGGCTTGCCAGGAAGGCGTTCAGGTCCTCATAGGTCCAGGGCTCGTCGGCCATGGCCATCAGCGCGTCCGAGTAAGCAAACTCGGCGATGTGCGCATGAGGCGCGTTGACGATGTCCCAGAGATTGGGACCGACCTTCTGCGCACCGCCCTGGTCGAAGGAGTGGCAAGCCGCGCAGGCGCGCGTCAGGGATTCGCCTGCTGCCGGGTCGGCGGACGCCAGCAACGGCAAGACAGGCTCGAGACCCGGTTCTTCCTCGGCCATGGGAGCCGATCCCGCATCGCCCTCGGCAAGCTGGATCGGGTAAGCGTCTTCTTCCGCTTCGCCATGACCGCCCACCAGAAGATCGGCGATGAATCCGCTGGTCATGACCACCAAACCGGCGGTCAGGACTGCCGCTGCGATCTTGTTGATTTCGAGAGAAGACATGAGCCGTCGAGAACCCTGATTATTAACGAATCCTAACGTTTTAGCGCTTTAGGCGGCGGGACAATAGCTGTCGGTTCCGCCCCGTTCAATGGAAACTGCGGCAGACACTCTGGCGCAGACTCTCTCGCGGACTGCGACAGCGTTTGCGGCAAAGCGCCTCCAGCCGCTCACGACTTGCCGCTCTGCAGGTCCATGACCTAATGATGGTGGCGCCAGCGCCAGCGTGGCGCAGCGTCGCAGCCCCATTCCTGCAGTTCCACCGCATCCCAGAAGTTCCATCTCATCTGAGAGCCGCCATGGCCTTGCCGCAGTCTCCCCTTGTCCTGATTCCCGCTCGTTTGGCTTCGACGCGCCTGCCCGACAAACCGCTGGCCGATATCTGCGGCGAGCCGATGATCCTCCATGTTTGGCGCCGGGCCGTTAAGGCCGACATCGGACCGGTGGCGGTCGCTGCCGCGGAACCCGAGATCGTCGCGGTCATCGAAGCCGCCGGAGGCCAGGCGGTACTGACCGATCCGGACCATCCCTCCGGCTCCGACCGGATCTTCGAGGCGCTGCAAAAACTCGACCCCGAAGGTCGCGTCGATGCCGTGGTCAACGTTCAGTGCGATGTCCCGACGCTTGAGCCTGCCGCCATTCGGGCCGTAATTCAGCCTTTGGCGGAGCCGGCCGTCGATATCGGCACCATCGCGGCGGAAATCGTCGATGCGGCCGAGCGGTCCGATCCCAACGTGGTCAAGGCTGCGGTCGCCTTTCCGGACGGGCAGCGGATCGCACGGGCCCTCTACTTCAGCCGGGCGCCGGTGCCCTGGGATGGCGGTGACGCCACTCGGCCTCTCTACCACCATATCGGGCTCTATGCTTTCCGACGCGCCGCCTTGGAGCGTTTCGTCGAACTGCCGCACGGCCCGCTCGAGCAGCGCGAGAAGCTCGAGCAGCTACGTGCCATGGAAGCGGGGTTACGCATCGACGTGGCCCTCGTTGACACCTCTCCGCTCACTGTCGATACTCCGACCGATCTAGAGCGTGCGCGTTCTTTCCTATCCAATTGATCTTTCTGGACAATCCGAAGATGCACGAGCCCGAGGCGCTGCCCGGCGGTCCGATCGCCTTCCAAGGCGCGCCCGGCGCCTACTCGGACCTGGCCTGCCGAACCGTTTTCCCGGGCCGAGAGACCCTGCCGTGCACCTCGTTCGAGGATACCTTCGCGGCCGTGGTCGAGGCACGCGCGGCTCTCGCCATGATTCCGATCGAGAACTCCAGCGCGGGCCGGGTGGCGGATATCCATCATCTGTTGCCGGAGTCCGGGCTGCACATCATCGGCGAGCATTTCCAGAGAATTCGTCACCAGCTTCTGGCTCCCGCGGGTGCGACTCTCGAAAGCCTGTCACTGGTGCGCAGTCATGAGCAGGCGCTCAGCCAATGCAGAAAGTTTCTGCTCGAACGCCGGCTCAGTCCCGTGGTGCATGCGGACACGGCCGGCGCGGCGGCGGAGGTCGCGGCGCTCGGCGATCCGACGCAAGCGGCGATCGCCTCGTCCCTGGCAGCCAACACTTACGGTCTCGAAACGCTGCTGCCGGACGTCCAGGATGCGGCACATAACACGACGCGTTTCATCGTCATGGCGCGGGAGCCGCGCGATCCGGAGCCCGATGCCGGTCCGGCGATCACCTCCTTCGTCTTCCGGGTGCGTTCGGTGCCGGCGTCGCTGTACAAGGCCCTGGGCGGCTTCGCGACCAACGGCGTCAACATCACCAAGCTGGAAAGCTACATCATCGATGATGCTTTCACAGCCGCCCAGTTTTACGCCGACATCGAGGGGCACCCCGAGCAGCGCCTGGTACGTCTGGCGCTCGAGGAACTCGGGTTTTTCTCCCGCGAAGTGAAGATTCTCGGCGTCTATCCGGCCAGCACGTTCCGGCAGCAAGACGACTGAGCGGGCCGACCGGCCCGCCCTCCGGAGAATTCCTCAGGCTGAGTGGTCTCAAGTCAGATGCGGCTTCGCGATGTAGTCGGCAGCCTGCATTTCGTTGAGCCGGCTGACCGTCCGGCGGAACTCGAAGGCGCCATCCTCCCCGTTGTAGAGGGTTTCGGGTGGGGCATCGGCGGCCATCACCAGATTGACGCGGTGTTCGTAGAGCGCGTCGACCAGTGTCATGAAGCGCCGCGCCTCATTGCGTTGCGCTCCGCTCAAGCGCGGAACGCCATCGAGGACGAGGGTATGGAAGTGGGTGGCCAGCGCCAGATAGTCCTCGGCGCCGAGAGGGCGCGCGCAAAGCGCCTCGAAGTCGCTCCGTGCCACGCCCTGTGCCGCGGCGGGCAGAACGATCTGCCGGCCTTTGACGGTGAGGCTGACGGGCTGCGCTTCGGCACCTTCGGTCAGACGTTGAAAGGCTTCGTCCAATTCCGCCGTTGCCTCTGTGCCGAGCGGTTCGTGAAAAACCGCCATGTCCTTGAGCCGGGTCATGCGGTAGTCGGTGCCTTCGCCGAGATCGAGCAGGTCGAGCTTCTGTTTGAGCAGAGCGATGAAGGGCTTGAAGCGCTCGCGCTGCAGGCCGCCCTCGTAGAGCCGGTCCGGCGGGAAGTTGGAGGTCGCTACCACCACAACGCCCCGCTCGAAGAGCGATTCGAACAGGCGGCCCAAGATCATCGCATCTGCGATATTGACCACCAGGAATTCGTCGAAGCAGAGCAAGCAAGCCTCGCTGGCGATCTCGCCGGCGATCTCCGGCAAGGGATCCGCCTTGCTGCCCTTGCTCACTTGCCGCCAAGCATGCAGGCGGTCGTGGGTCTCGGCCATGAAGGCATGAAAATGGACGCGGCGTTTCCGCTCCAGCGGCACACCCGCGAAGAAGATGTCCATCAGCATCGACTTGCCGCGCCCGACGGAGCCGTAGAGATAAAGGCCTTGCGGCGCCTCGGTTTTGGGCCGCCGGCTAAGTCCCAGGCGTGCGCGCCAGTTGGCAAGCGGGAAGGCGCCGGGCGCAGTGCTCTGGAGCCGGTAGCCCTTGAGAGCGTAGGCTAGGGCTTCGAGCTTCTCGGCGGCGAGCGCCTGGGCCGGATCGGGCCTCAGACCGCCGGTTCGGCGCGCCTCCCGATAGGCTGCGAGCGGCCCCAAGCCGGCTCTGGCAGTGGTGGAGTCCTCGGCGGCCTGCGGCTTGTGCGGCAGGGTCTGGTCAGCGATCTCAGATGGAGCGGTCATGACGCGCCACTGTCTACCCAAGCTGGCGTCCCCCGCCAAGCGGCACGACGGACTGCAGTCCTTCTCAAGGCACCTTTCAGGACTGGGCGACGCGGTCGCTTGCCTTCAGGCGATCCCGCCAGAACTGTTGACAAGCCTTGTGGTCCAACGCCGTTGGAAAGCCCTCTTTCAGGTAAGCCTCGCAGGTCAGCCCAAAGCCGCTGGGTAGAAGCTCGAAGCTGTAGCCGCAGCGGGTTTCTTCCAGACCACTGGGATATCCGGTATAGGCCCAGAGCAAGCACTGGCGAAATTCCGGATCAGCCGCATCTCGCGCGCGGCGGCGCTCCAGATCGGCTTGTTCTTTCACGGCTTGCGCCTTGCGGAGCTTCCCGCCGCGAAAGGGACTGGCTTCCGGCAGGCCCAAGCATCCCGTTGAGATTGCCGCCTGCAGCAACTCTTCCCTGCGCTCCAGATCCACAGCGCTGCGGGTCATGCTGTTCAGCAGAAAGCAGGCCAGGGTGCGTGCTTCGGCAGGTTTCTCGGTAGACGCTCCGGCGGCGGCCCGCGTCTCTGCCGGCGCCAAACTCAAGCCGGCCGCCGCGAATAGACCAAAGAAGAGCAAGCACATACGGAGCATCGAGCGTCTCCCGTCGCACAAGCGGCACGGCCGCTGGATTATGGAAACGGCCAAGTGTCGTCGGATATTCCTTAATCAAACTGTAATAGAGATCCTTCGAGTCGATCGAGCAGAAAATGCGCACAGAGTGCGCTCCATCACACGCCGCTCTCACCCCTTGGTGATTTCCTTGTGACAGGAGTCCAAGGCTAGTCTGGCGGCATGCTGACTTTGCACAAGACCGCCGTTCTCGCCGCCGTGCCGGGCCTGCTCCTGCTGCTGACGGCAGGGAGCTCCGCCACCGCAGAAACGCGGGCGCCGGTGGTGGTGGAGCTCTACACCAGCCAAGGCTGCAGCTCCTGCCCGCCCGCAGACGCGCTTCTGGCTCAATTGGCCGACCGCGACGATGTCATCGCGCTCTCGTTGCACGTCGACTATTGGGACTACATCGGTTGGGAAGATCCCTTTGCGCTCGCATCGCTCACGAAGCGCCAGCGTGCCTATGCGCGGTCGCTGGACCGGCGCACCGTCTACACGCCGCAGATCGTCGTCGACGGTACCTATGACGTTATCGGCTCGCGGTCCCGCTCGGTTGCCAATGCAATCGCCATGGCCCGCGAACGGCCGTCCGACGTTGCGGTCGATCTCTCCGAAGACGCTGTGCGCCTGGGTGAGGGCGCCGCGCCGCCCGAAGGCGCCACCGTCTGGCTGCTGCTGTACGACCGTTGGCATGAAACCGACGTCCGGCGAGGCGAGAATGCAGGTCGTCTGCTGGGCTATGCGCATGTGGTGCGCGACTACCGTCGTTTGGGAACCTGGAGCGGCAGGTCGACCGAGCTGTCTCTCGATCTCGCTGCGGCCCGCGCGGCAGGCCGTTTCGGTGTGGCCGTAGTCGTTCAGACCGAGGGGCTGGGGCGGGTTCTTGGAGCGGCAGCTCTCCGGCTTGAGTAGAGGCGGGTGGCCCGGAACTGGCTGCCGGGACCGAAGTCGAACCACCGAGGTTCGATCTAGCGCGCGCGCCGTTCTTCCGCGCGCCGGCCTTCCTCGGCGATCACGCGCATCAACTCCTTGCGATCGACCTCGAGCATTTGGGTATCGATGTCGACACGTTTGCCGTCCTCCAGGGTCAGTCGGATACCACGGACGATCGAGGCGCGCTTGATTTCCGCCCCCGCGATTCGATCCCAGCGGATCAAGCCTTCTTGGGTTCGAAGGTCCAGCACGCCTTCCGGTCCGACTTCCACGACGGTTCCGGCCCGCTTGAGATCGCGAGCGAGGAAACTGGCCATCCCGAGGCAGAAGACCATCAGCACGCCGCCGACCAGCGTGTCGCCGGTGGGCGTCTCGGCCTGCATGAGGGTCCAAGTCCCGAAAACAACGAATGCAAGCAGCAGCAGAATCGCGAAGACCACTTTGCGCTTGTCGATGCGGTAGCCTCTCGTCTCGATGCGGCGGCCGGTCCGACTGTGTTCGTGTTTGGGGATCTTGCTCATCGACGGCGATGCAGTCTTTTTCGCTGGAGGGACAGCGCCCAGGTTATAGGCGCGGCGGAGCGGAGGGAGAAGTCATGACGGAGCAGAACGCCTACACCCGCTTGGAAACGCGCTTCGCGCGCTTGGGGGCCTTGAACGAAGCCATGGCGGTGCTGCACTGGGACAGCTCGGCCATGATGCCTTCGGGTGGTGCCGAGGCGCGTGGCGAGCAACTGGCTCACCTGAGCCTAATGGCGCATGAGCTTTTGGTCGATCCCGCAGTGGCTGACTGGCTCGCGGCCGCTTCCGCCGAGGCGGACGACCTGGACGATTGGCGTCGCGCCAATCTGCGCGAGATGCAGCGTGCCCATCGCCACGCCACCGCCCTGCCGGCCCGGCTGGTCGAGGCGCTGCGCCGTGCCTGCCATGCTTGCGAAGGCCTGTGGCGCGAGGCCCGGCCGGCCAACGACTACAGCAGGGTGAAGCCGGCGTTGCAGGAAGTGCTGACTCTGACCCGTGAGGCCGGTCAGGCGAAGGCGGAGACCTTGGGCAAGTCGCTCTACGACGCATTGCTCGATCAATACGAGCCCGACGGCAACGCGGCCGCCATCGAGCGGCTGTTCGACGAGCTGGCGCAAAGCTTGCCCGGACTTTTGGGCGAGGTGTTGGAACATCAGAAGCGCCAGCCGGCTCCGGTTTTGCCGGCCGGACCCTTCCCTGTCCAGGCCCAGGCCGAGCTCGCCCGTCAACTGATGCAGGCCGTGGGGTTCGACTTCCGCCACGGTCGGCTCGATACCTCGGCGCATCCCTTCACCGGCGGCGTGCCGGAGGATGTGCGGCTGACCACCCGTTATGACGAACGCGACTTCGTCAGCGGTCTGATGGGCGTGCTGCACGAGACCGGTCATGCGCTCTACGAGCGCGGCTTGCCGAAGGAATGGCGTCGCCAGCCGGTGGGGGAGGCCCGTGGAATGTCGATCCATGAAAGTCAGTCGTTGCTGATGGAGATGCAGGCCTGCCGTTCGCGCGATTTCGTCGATTACCTGGCGCCGCTGGCCCGAAGCGCCTTCGCCGGGTCGGGCCCCGAGTGGGAGGTGGACAACCTCTATTGCCTCTACACCCGGGTCGAACCCGACTTCGTTCGGGTCGACGCCGACGAGGTGACTTATCCGGCGCATGTGATCCTGCGCTTCCGGCTGGAAAAGGCGTTGATCGAGGGACAACTGACCCTGGACGATCTGCCGGGGGCCTGGGCCGAGCAACTGCAGGCGCTGCTGGGCATCACGCCGCCGGACGATCGCCGGGGCTGCCTGCAGGATATCCACTGGTTCGACGGCGCCTGGGGCTACTTTCCGACCTACACCCTCGGCGCCATGACCGCGGCCCAGCTCTTCGCTGCTGCCTGCGCCGCTCACGAGGACATTCCGGCCCAACTCGGCCGGGGCGATTTCTCGACCCTGCTTGCCTGGTTGCGCGGCCATGTGCACGAACAGGGATCGCGCTTTTCCTCCGAAGAACTGCTGGTGCGCGCTACAGGCAAGCCGCTCGATCCCAAGATCTTCGAGGACCACCTACGCCGAAGATATCTGGGCGATCGCTAGGAACGCGCGGATCGCTTGAGCACGAGCGAAGCGGTGGTGTTCCTTGTTTCGGGCCAGGGCAAAGCCTTAAGGTGAGGGCGGTTTAACGGAACGGCTCAACGAGGCTACGGCAGCCGATGCGCTACAGATCAACCCGGGGCACCGCGCCGACTTTGGGATTCGACGACGTCTTGCTGACCGGGCTGGCGCGCGACGGCGGACTCTATCTGCCGGAGAGCTGGCCGCAGGTCTCGGCCGAGACCTTGCGGGCGCTGCGCGGCAAATCCTATGCGGAGCTCGCCACGGCGGTGATGCAGCCCTTCGTCGCCGGTTCGGTGATCGAGCGGGACTTCGCGCGGATCGTAGCCGACACCTACGCCACCTTCGACCATGCGGCCGTGACCCCGCTCAAGCAGCTCGATGCCGACTTGTGGCTGCTGGAGCTTTTTCACGGTCCGACGCTCGCTTTCAAGGATGTAGCGCTCCAACTGCTCGGCCGCCTGTTCGATGCTGTACTGGCGCGGCGCCAGCGGCGGCTGACCATCGTCGGTGCGACCTCCGGCGACACCGGATCGGCGGCTCTGGAGGCCTGCCGCGACCGCGACAACCTCGACATCTTCGTCCTCTTTCCGAAGGGACGGACCAGTGAGGTACAGCGCCGCCAGATGACGACCATCGCGGCGCCGAACGCGCATGCCATCGCCGTCGAGGGCAGCTTCGACGACTGCCAAGATCTGGTAAAGGCGCTTTTCGCCGACGAAGCCTTCCGTGACGAGTTCGGCCTGTCGGCGGTCAACTCGATCAACTGGGCCAGGATCATGGCCCAGATCGTCTACTACTTCGCGGCCGCCCTGGCGCTTGGTGCGCCCGATCGCCGGATCGGCTTCTCCGTGCCGACCGGTAATTTCGGAAACGTTTATGCCGCCTACGCCGCGCGGCAGATGGGCTTGCCGGTCGCCCGGCTGCTCGTCGCCTCCAACCGCAACGATATCCTCGCGCGTTTCTTCGAGGGCGGAGAGATGCGGATCGGTGCTGTGGAACCCAGCCTTTCGCCCTCCATGGACATCCAGGTTTCGAGCAATTTCGAGCGGTTGCTGTTCGACCTGACCGGCGGCAACGGTGCCGAGGTCGCCGGGTTGATGACCGCCTTCCGAAGGGACGGCACCTATCGGCTGACGGCCCAGCGCATGGCTCAAGTGGTCGAGATCTTTCGCGGCTTTCGCCTCGACGATCCGGCGACGATCTCTGAGATCCGGAACACCCATGCGGCTACCGGCGAGATTCTGGACCCCCATTCGGCCGTCGGGCTGGGCGCCGCCCGAGCTCTGGCCGAGCCGGGCTCCGCGACCGTATCCTTGGCCTGCGCCCATCCCGCGAAATTTCCGGATGCGGTGGAGCAGGCCACCGGCGTCCGCCCATCGCTGCCGGATCGCTTGTCAGATCTCTACGACCGACCCGAGCGGATGAGCGAACTGCCGAACGATTTGAACGCTCTGCGCGATTACGTCCGCGCGCATGCAAAGGGATTGACTGTCGTATGACCGTGACCGTGACCAAATTGCCCAACGGCCTGACCGTGGCAAGCGACGCCATGGCGGAGGTGGAGACCTGTTCTCTTGGTCTTTGGGTCGGTGTCGGCGCACGGCATGAATCGGCCAAGATCAACGGTGTCGCCCACCTCTTGGAGCATATGGTTTTCAAGGGCACGGGTCGGCGCAGCGCGCGCGCCATCGCCGAGGAAATCGAAGCGGTCGGCGGTCACCTCAATGCCTACACGGGCCGCGAGACGACGGCTTTCTATGCCAAGGTGCTGGCCGAAGACGCGCCGCTGGCCCTGGATATCGTCGCCGACATGCTGCTGCATCCCCGCCTCGACGCGGGTGAGTTGGAGCGCGAACGGCAGGTCGTGCTGCAGGAGATCGGCCAGGCCGTGGACACCCCGGACGACATCATCTTCGACGATTTCCAGTTGGCCGCTTACCCCGACCAAGGGCTCGGGCGACCGGTGCTGGGCACGCCGGAGACGGTCGGCGGTCTCTCCGCGGAAGACCTGCGTGGCTATCTGACCGGCAGCTACGCGGCCGATTCATCGGTTTTGGTGGCGGCTGGACGGATCGAGCACGACCGGCTGCATCGTCTTGCCGAAGAACTGTTCGGCGATCTGCCGGCACGGACGGCCGCAACGCTGGAACCGGCGCGCTATCTGGGTGGCGAGCATCGGCAGACGCGGGATTTGGAGCAGGCGCATCTGCTGATCGGCTTCGATTCGGTCGGCTTCCAGGATTCTGACTACTACGCCGTTTCGGCGCTCTCAACGCTCCTCGGCGGCGGCATGTCCTCGCGCCTCTTTCAGGAAGTCCGCGAAGAGCGCGGGCTCGTCTACTCGATTTACTCCTTCCTTTCGGCGGCTTCGGACAGCGGTTTGTTCGGGGTCTATGCCGGGACCGGTGCGGGCGAGGCGCAGGAGGTTCTCGATACCGTCTGCCGGGAACTCGAGCGCTCCGCCGCAGATATCACATCCGAGGAGGTCGATCGCGCAAAGGCCCAACTCAAGGCTGCGATTCTGATGAGCCGGGAGCGCACAGGCGCGCGGGCCGAGCAACTGGCCGGCCATCTCCTGGTGTTCGATCGTGAGGTCCCAGTGGCGGAAATCGTAGCCGAGTTGGACGTACTCGATGCCGCACGGCTGCGGCGCTGCGCGGCCGCTCTTTTGGAGAGCAAGCCGACGCTGGCGCTACTGGGGCCGGTTGCCGAATTGACGCCCTACGAGACCTTCGCTGCACGCTTCGGCGGCGCCGCGGCGGCAGCCCAGTAGGCGCTCTGCGTCATGTTGTTCCCAGTCCTGATCGGCGACGCGGGCCCACGGGGGCCAAAGCTGACCGGGACAAGGGTTCTGTTGCGCCAACCGACATCTCGGGACTGGCGGGCCTGGGCCGCTCTGCGCCATGCCAGCCGCCAATTCCTCATGCCCTGGGAACCGGCCTGGCCACACGATGCGCTGACGCGCGCCGCGTACCGCCGTCGTCTTCGTCAACAGGCCGCCGAGTGGCGGCAGGGTTTGGGCGTTACCTTCTTCATCTTCGACCGACGGAGCGAGCGGCTGCTGGGCGGCATCAGCGTCACCAACCTGCGCCGTGGTGTCGCGCAGACGGCGAGCCTCGGCTACTGGGTCGGCGAACGGCAAGCCCGTCAGGGGGTGATGACCGAAGCGCTGTTGCTCACGTTGGATTATCTTTTCAGCGGTCTCGGACTACATCGGATCGAGGCTGCCTGCCTGCCGCACAATGCCGCAAGCCGCCGGCTGCTGGAGAAAATCGGTTTCCGGCAAGAAGGCCGCGGCCGCGACTACCTGCGCATCGCCGGCCAATGGCAGGACCATCTTCTTTACGGGCTGCTGACCGACGATCCGCGCGGTGTCGCCTCGCCGGCCTGGACACCGGAGGCCGAAGAGAGGGCCGTGACGGTCGACGCGGCGGCGAAGTAACGTCTTGTTTGCAAGCCCTGGCGCCATCGTGACGGCGGAGTATATTCTGCAGCTATGCAGACCACGATGCTCGTACTGATCGGGATCGCCATGCTGATGACGCTGGGCGTTCTCTTCACCGGCCTTTTGGTCATGGCGCGCGGCGGTAGCTTCAATGCCAAGTGGGGCAACAAGCTGATGCGCTACCGGATCGTCTGTCAGGGCGTTGCGCTTGCGCTCTTTGCCGTCGCCTTGCTCGTCGGCAAGGGCGGCTGACGCTATGGTGCAGTTGACCCGAATCTATACGCGCGGTGGCGACAAGGGCAAAACGTCCCTGAGCAGCGGCAAGCGAGTCGTCAAGCACGATCCGCGGGTCGAAGCCTATGGTACGGTCGACGAGGCCAACGCAACGCTCGGACTTGTACGGCTGCACTGCGGCCCCGACGCCGACACCGTGTTGGCGCGAATACAGAACGACCTCTTCGACCTCGGTGCCGACTTGGCGACGCCGGAAGATCTGGACCTGGAATACGAGCCGCTGCGCATCGTCGAAAGCCAAGTGGCGTGGCTCGAGCAACAGATCGACCGTTTGAACGCCGAACTGGAACCTTTGACCTCTTTCATCCTGCCGGGCGGCTCGCCGGCCTCGGCCTACCTTCATCTCGCACGCACCGTGACCCGCAGGGCGGAGCGCGAAGTCACTGCCTTGGCCGAGTTGGAAGCCGTCGGTCCGCAGACGGTGCGCTACATCAACCGGCTAAGCGACCTGCTGTTCGTGATGGCTCGGCACGAAAACGATCAAGGCCGTAAGGACGTGCTCTGGGTCCCCGGCGCCAATCGCTGAGCGACCTTCCCAAGAGGTGCTGCCTCAACTCTAGTCCCGCGACTTTGGCTCCGGCCTTTGTCCGCCCCCGTTCTGATCGTATTTGCAGGTGTTGGTATGGTTGGATTGCGCGGATCGATCTTGAAGGGTCCCTGAGATACCCCGGCTATGATTGTGAGATTTAGAGAGATTCCCGCCCCCGGTGGCGAGATTGACTCACCTCGGACCCACTTCTATGTTGCGACCGCGAAGAGTCGGAGGATGCCGGCGCTTCGGCCTCGATCTCAACGCCTTTCACCTTGGTCGAAAGCGAGATGCGGGCGTGCCGGACATCCGTCCGGCCGCAGATTTCTCATCCAGCAGACAGTGTAGATAAAAAGCGGAAGCGGAACGCCGATGAAGGTCTTGGTCCCGGTCAAGCGCGTGATCGACGCCTACGTTAAAGTTCGCGTCAAAGCGGACGGTTCTGGAGTCGAAACCCAGAATGTGAAGATGTCCATGAATCCCTTCTGCGAGATCGCCGTGGAAGAGGCGGTACGCCTGAAGGAGGCGGGAACAGCCAGCGAAATCGTTGTGGTGTCTTGCGGACCGCAGCCGAGTCAGGAAACGATTCGCACGGCCCTGGCCATGGGCGCCGATCGCGGCGTCCTGATCCAAAGCGACGAGATGCTCGAACCGCTCGGTATCGCCAAGCTTCTGAAGGCGGTTGTCGAGAAGGAGCAGCCCCAACTGGTGCTGCTCGGGAAGCAGGCGGTCGATAGCGATCACAGCCAGACCGGTCAGATGCTGGCGGCTTTGCTCGGTTGGTCTCAAGGGACTTTCGCCAGCAAGATCCAGGCGGTCGATGGGAAGCTGACCGTGACCCGCGAAATCGATGGCGGGCTCGAAACCGTCGACCTCAAGCTGCCTTCCGTCGTTACCGCCGATCTGCGGCTCAACGAACCCCGCTACGCAAGCCTTCCGAACATCATGAAGGCCAAGAAGAAGCCGATCGAGACGACGACGGCAGCCGATCTGGGCGTCGACGTGACGCCGCGCACCAAGATCCTGAAGGTGTCCGAGCCGCCGGTGCGCGAGGCCGGTGTCAAGGTCTCCAGCGTGGCCGATCTGGTCGAGAAGCTGAAGGCCGAAGCGAAGGTCATCTAGAACATATGCGAGGGAGTTCCGGATCATGACTGTTCTGGTCGTCGCCGAGACGGAAAACAATGCCCTGAAGGGCCCGGTTCTCAACACCGTTGCCGCCGCCAAGGCGCTTTCGGCGGCAGGGGCCGGCGAGATTCACATTCTGGTCGCCGGCGCGGCCTGCGACGGCGCGGCCAGTGAAGCCGCCAAGATCGAGGGAATCGCGAAGGTCGTGAAGGCGGAAGCGCCAGCCTACGCCCATAGCCTCGCGGAAGCCGTGGCGCCGCTGATCGCCGAACTGGCGGGGGACTACAGCCACGTTCTGGTCGGTCACACGACCTTCGGCAGGAACGTTCTGCCGCGCGCCGCTGCCCTCTGCGATATGCAGATGGTTTCCGATGTCTCCGCGGTGGAAGGCACCGACACCTTCGTGCGCCCGATCTACGCCGGCAATGCACTCGCCACGGTGCAGAGCCACGATAAGATTGTTTTCCTGTCGGTCCGCGGAACGGCTTTCGATGCCGCGGCGGGCGAGGGCGGCGGGGCTGAGATCGTGGCCGCCGAGCCGGCCGAGGATCCCGGGCTCTCGAGCTTTGTCGGCCACGAGCTGACGGAGTCGGAGCGTCCCGAGCTGACCTCGGCGCGCGTGGTCGTGTCCGGCGGTCGGGGTATGCAGAACGGCGAGAATTTCGCGATGCTGGAGACGCTCGCCGACAAGCTCGGGGCCGCCGTCGGCGCCAGCCGGGCCGCTGTCGATGCCGGTTACGTGCCCAACGATTACCAAGTCGGACAGACGGGCAAAGTGGTGGCGCCGGATCTCTATATTGCCGTCGGAATCTCCGGCGCGATCCAGCACCTCGCCGGCATGAAGGACTCCAAAGTGATCGTCGCAATCAACAAGGACGAGGAGGCGCCGATCTTCCAGGTCGCCGACTACGGTCTGGTTGCCGATCTCTTTCAGGCCGTGCCCGAACTGGAAGCCGAACTCGATAAATCGGCGTGAGCCGGCGGCTCTCAACCCAACTAAGGACCCAGCAGCCGATGTCCGATACCGCTAACGCGCCGCTTTATCCCGAGAAGATCAGCACCATCGGAATTATCGGTGCCGGGCAGATGGGGAGCGGTATCGCCCAGATCTGTTCGCTGTCCGGCTACGACGTCCGGCTGCAGGACGTCGCCGAGGAGGCGCTAGAGAAGTCGGTGGCCGGCATTACCCGGCAAATGGACCGGCAGATCTCGAAGCAGCGGATCAGTCAGTCCGACCGCGACGGGGCGCTGGAGCGAATCAAGACCGGTACCGAATTGGGTCTGTTCGAAGACTGCGAGCTGGTCATCGAGGCGGCGACCGAGAACGAGGAACTCAAGCGCAGTATTCTGGTAAAGCTCTGTCCGGTTTTGAAGCCCGAGGCACTGATCTGCTCCAACACCTCCTCTATCTCGATCACCCGTCTTGCCGCCATTACCGACCGGCCCGAGCGCTTCATGGGCATGCATTTCATGAACCCGGTCCCGGTGATGCAGCTGGTCGAGTTGATCCGCGGTATCGCCACCTCGGACGATTGCTTCCAGCGTGTGCGGGAGGTGACGGAGGTCCTGGAGAAGACGCCCGTAGCGGCCGAGGATTTTCCGGCTTTCATCGTCAACCGCATCCTCCTGCCGATGATCAACGAAGCTGTCTATACCCTCTACGAGGGCGTCGGAACGGTCGAGGCGATCGACGTTGCCATGAAGCTGGGCGCCAATCACCCCATGGGGCCGCTGGAGCTGGCGGATTTCATCGGTCTCGACACCTGCCTGGCGGTGATGTACGTGCTCTACGAAGGCTTGGCCGATTCCAAATACCGGCCCTGCCCATTGCTCGTTAAGTACGTCGAAGCCGGCTGGGTCGGTCGGAAAGCCGGCCGCGGGTTCTACGACTACAGCGGCGACAAGCCGGTTCCCACGCGATAGCGCGAAGGCCGCCGGATAGGTGACGGCTGCCTATACCCGCTCGCTAAACGCAGCGGCCGCCGTCGACCTCCATCAGCACGCCGGTTATGAAGGCCGCCTCGTCGCTGGCGAGGAAGACCGCCGCCGTCGCGATGTCCTGCGGCGTCGAAAGGCGCCCGAGCGGAATGGTCGCGACGAACTTGGCGCGTGCATCGGGTGTATCTGCAACGCCCATGAAGGTCTCCAGCAGGCCTGTCTCGCCGATCACCGGACAGATCGCGTTGACCCGTATGCGGTCGGGCGCCAACTCCACGGCCAAGGATTTGGTCAAGGTGTTCACGGCGCCCTTCGTCGCGTTGTACCAGGTCAGACCGGGGCGAGGGCGCAGGCCGGCGGTCGAACTGGTGTTGACGATCACGCCGCCGCCCTGTTCGCGAAAGACCGGTACGGCAAGCTGGGCGGCATGGAAGATCGCCTTGACGTTGACGTCGAAGCAGAGGTCGTAATCGGCCTCCGTGATCTCCAGGAGCGGTGCGTTGCGATGACTGTAGCCTGCGTTGTTGACCAGAATGTCCAGCTTGCCGAACTGGTCGACCGCCGTGTCGATCATACGCGCGACCTGGTCGCGCTGAGTCACGTCCGCTTCGACGGCGACGGCGTTGCCGCCGATCTCGCGCAGTACCGATTCCGCCGCCGCCCGATCGATGTCGGCGACGATCACTTGAGCGCCTTCGATCGCGAAACGGCGAGCGATTCCCGCTCCGAATCCCGAGCCGCCGCCCGTGACAATCGCTACCTTATCGGCTAAACGCATCGCTTCCGCCTTCTGTAGTGTTTTGTTGCGGATCGAATGAAATCATACGGCTGCGCGCCGGGCAAAGCCGGCAACGGCAGGGCTGTTAAAAGAGAAAGAGGATGCGATGCCCGCTTACATCGTCGGTTTGGTTCATGTCGACGATTCCGAAACCTACGATCGATATCGTGTCCGAACGCCGGCGGTGATCGCTCAGTACGGTGGACGTTTCCTGGTTCGCGGCGGAGACCCTCAGGTGTTGGAGGGCGACTGGCCGGCTCCGCGCGTGGTGGTGATTGAGTTCCCCGATGAGGCAGCGGCCCAGCGCTTCTACGAATCGCCTGAATATCAGGAGATCCTGCCGATCCGGCAGCAGGCATCCCGCGGTACGCTTGCCATGCTGCCTGGTGCGCCGCAGTCCTGATCGACTTAGAGGAGCGTCCCTGTGACTCCTCCCGCGTTTGGCAGCCATCTCGATCCCTACCGTCAGGCCGAGGATCTGTTACGGCCCGTCTCGGCTACCCTTTTCGCTGCTGCCGCCAGCAGTGATTCGGGACTGCTCCAATTGCTCGAGGCTTATGAGGCGGAGGCGATGCTGCACGCGCCGGGCTTGCCCCCGCTCGAGTCGTTCGGGCCCGAACGACTCCTGGCTTTCGGTATGACGGCCCGTGCTTGGATGCTGACCTCGGACCAAAGAGGACAAGCGCCTGCGGCGGCGGCCCTGCTTCGGGCCGCCGCCGGACCTCGGCTTCATCGCCGAGCGTCACGCTATCGCTTGCGGACGGGAGGGGTTATGCAGCTTGTGGCGCTGTTGCCCCTGTTTTCAAACAAGCAGAGCGAGGTCGTCGAGGTTCTGGCGACCGTCGGCCGCAAGCCGCGCCACATTGTCGGCGAGTTGCCGGCGAAATTCCATTCGGCTTAACTCAACCAGGAATAGGGTCTGACGCTGGGTCCTTTCGGGAATCGTCAGAGCGTCCAGACAAGGTATGACGCGCTGGAAACCGTAAGGTTTCGGAGGCAGCTCGCTCGTGCGGGTATGGAAGATCGTTCCTGTGTGCCAGTCGGCGCGGAAAAAGCGCTCGCCCATCAGTCGCACCAGCCGGGTCGTCAACAGTGCCAGTCGCCGTCCACGCATGGCGGGATCGACCAAGGTACCGCCAGAGTAGGAAATCCGGCCGGAAAGGTCGTAGCCCTCGGGCAGGATCGTCTGCAAAGCGGTTCTGTTTCTGTGCCCTGGGCGGTGGAACAGTCCACCGCTCTGTATGAGCGAACTGAAAGTCTCGGTTTCGAACAAGCGCACGGCGTTGCAGGCCAGGAAGCGCCCCTCCTCATCTCGAATTACCACCGAGCCGCTATCGCTTTCGTCGAGGTCCGAGCAGTCCGGATCGAAGGTGGGGTTAAGCCAGCCTCCCTGCTCGGAAATTGCCTCGATCCAGGCCTGCGGCCCCAATTGGATGTCGAGCAGCAGGCCGGCCTTCTCACAGATCCGCGCGAGTTGCTCGGCGAGCACCGGAGCATTGGGATCGATCGGCGACCAGGGTTGGGGGAGGCGCGCGCGCTCGCGCGTCTTCACACCAGGGGCAGCAATGGCTGCTCCAGCTCTCGCGTTTGCCGTGGGCGCTCGACCACCGGGGTGGAGATCGGATGGCAGTGTCCGTCCATATGCGATCATGGTCATGGCACTTTCCTTTCGTCTTTGGTCAGCGGTATCGATCGATGCTTCTTTGCGTTTTGCGCCGAGCTACCATCCTAAATTGCACCCAATAGTGGCGGTGGAGTCATATAAATCGCGCTTTTGTCGAAAAGCTGTTCTATCGGCCCTGAGCCTGTGAAACCAGAGCTAGTCCGGTGGCTTTCTTCGCAAACCAAATCGATCGTCATCGACCGGTCAGACAGAGACGTTAGATTGTCGGCGATGCTGCATCTGCGAAGGAGAGATTATGTTTTCGTTGAATGGTAAACGCGGTCTCGTGATTGGGATCGCCAACGATCAGTCGATCGCTTACGGCTGTGCCCGGCAGTTTCGCCGGCAGGGCGCCGAACTTGCGGTGACCTATCTCAATACCAAGGCCGAACCCTATGTGCGGCCTCTCGCCGATGAGCTGGAGGCTGGAATCGTCTTTCCCTGCGACGTGCGCGAGCCCGGTCAGTTGGAGGCAGTGTTTGCGGAGATTGAGGCACGCTGGGGGCGCCTCGACTTTCTGCTGCATTCCATCGCCTACGCTCCGAAGAACGATCTGCACGGCCGTGTCGTCGACTGCAGCCAGGCCGGTTTCCTGCAGGCGATGGACGTCTCCTGTCACTCGTTCCTCCGGATGGCCAAGCTGGCCGAGCCTTTGATGGAAAAAGCCGGCGGCGGGTGCCTCATGACCGTGACCTTCTACGGGGCAGAGAAGGTGGTGCAGCACTACAATCTGATGGGGCCGGTCAAGGCTGCCTTGGAAGCTGCCACGCGCTACATGGCTGCCGAGTTGGGCGAGAAGGGCATTCGGGCCCATGCCATTTCGCCGGGTCCCCTGCTGACGCGGGCTGCAAGCGGACTCGATCGATTCGAAGCCTTGATGGATCAGGCGCGTGATCAGGCTCCGGGACGGCGACTCGTCACCATCGACGAGATCGGGGCTCTGGCCGTGTATCTCGCAAGCGACGAAGCGGCCGCCTCAACGGGCACCTTGGCCTACATCGACGGCGGCTACTCGATCATGGATTGAGCCGACGCGGATCGGGCGGCGACCGTCAGCCGGGTCAGGCCGCCGCCGGCATCACATAGGTGGCCACGGCGGTGAAGTGCGCGCCACTGGCGATCAGGACTAGGGTATGCCAAACCGCATGATTGAAGGGGAAGCGCCGCCATAGATAGAAAACCACTCCACCCGTGTAGAGAACGCCGCCCAGGACCAGGAGCTCCAGGCCCGTCGGCGGCAAGGAAGCAACGATCTCCTCACCGGCGACCGCCAGACCCAACCAGCCGATACCGAGATAAAGCGGCACGGACAGCCAAGCGATGCGCCGTCCACGCGGCAGCAGTCGGGTGATGATTTCCAGTCCGATACCGGCCAAGGCGAGCGCCCAAACCGCAGCGAACAGCGCGGTGCCGATCGGTGGGTCGAGGGCGAGTAAGGTGAAGGGTGTGTAGGTGCCGGCGATCAGTAGATAGATGGCGCAGTGGTCGCACAGCAGGAAGAAGCGTTTCGCAGGGCCCGGCGGTAAGCCGTGATAGAGCGTGGACGCGAGGTAGCAGAGGACCAGGCTGGTCCCGTAAACCGCAGCCGCCAAAGTCGCGGCTCCGCTGTCTCGCTCCAGTGCCAGCCAGAGCAGAACGACCAAGCCGCCGACGCTGGCCACCGCGCCGAATCCGTGCAGCGCGGCATGCACGACCTCTTCAGTTTGCGTGTAGCGGTTATCTTGGCTCTGAGCGTTTGTCATGGCGAGGACCTTAGCCGCCGCCCTTGACCTCGGTGAAATCACTAAAGGTTTCAGCTGATGGCCCCGACGCGTCCGATGCGGTGGGCTGGTTGACGCCCGTTAGGAGGCGTGCCGGACGGGATTCTCTCGGTGGATTTTCATAGGCCGGTGGATTGTCATAGACCGGTTACGTGCAGGCGCGCACTTCGTCTGGCATACTTGAATCGAAGTTGGGGGGAGTCCGAATCGCCAGTTCGGATGATGACAACCGATAAGGAGACCGCCGAGATGTCGCCTAGTCCCGCCCTTCAATCAGACGTTTATCCTTCCCCTCTCGCACGAAACCGCGAGCGCGGTGCCTTTCGTCGAGAGGCTTGGGATCGTTATCGCGCCGCAGCTCATCGCTTTGCCTGTGAACCGGAGGACCCGGCCGCGGCCGTCGAACTGGAACAAGCTGCCGATGGTTTGCGCCGGGCCGCCGCGATCGCTGCTTGGCGGCGCGCTTAGATCGGCAAGACAACCCTGTACGGATGCCGATGTCGCAGATCCAACTTCCGGCCCGTTTGCCCGGGGGACGATGTGGGATGGTCCGTCTGGACGCGGATCTTCGGAGTAAAGCTGCGCGGTCTCACACATCGTGAAACGCTTTTGCCAGCTCGCGATCCTTTTTAGGCGCGTCTGCCGTACACTCTCTGTGTGTCTAGCGCCGGCGAAGTCGTTGCATCGCTGATGAAGCGACGAAGCAGACAGAGCAGCACGCGCGCGCCGCCCTTGGACTGGCCAGATAACGGCAGGAAAGCACCCTCGTAGCGATAGAGGCTGCCAAGCTGATCGTCGTCGTCACGGAAGGTTGCGAGCCGGCCCTCGCTCTCCGTGGCCATCTTCTTCCGGCCGGCTGCGCGGCCTTCGTCTGCGCAAAGCTCTTTCCAGGAGTCCAGCAGGAAGTCGCGCAACGGCCCCTCGATAGCTGCGACGGGCCGACCTGTCGGTTCTTGGCCGAAGAGTTCCACGACACCGGTGCCGGCCAAGCGGTATCGCGGAGCTCCAGTGGGGGCTTGACCATCGGGGGCTTGAGCGTCCAGCAGTGCGAGGCACGGCAGAAGCGTCCGGATTTGCGCGGGATCGATGTCGGCCCGACTGGGTAGCTTTCCGCGCCGATGCAAGGACCGCCAGTAGGCGACGGTATCGACCATTTTCGTGTGAAAGCCTGCCTCCAAGAGCTGGCGGCGCAGGCCTGTCTCGTTCGCCATGATATCGGCGCTAAGGCGCGCAACCGAGACTTCGGCCTTAGCCGGCATAGCGATGCGGCCTTGTCTCTGCGCCGACATCGCTATGGGATTCTGCTTGTGTAGCGTTAGCCGCCGCGTTGCGAAACTCGGTGCGTTCACGGACTTGCCCCCTGTGTCACTTCAGATGTGTCACGTCAGAACAGACACAAACGCCGCAGGTTACAGCCCCTCCTGCCTTATCCTGCTGCTATCCAGTCCGACTCAAGGCCGTTCCTCTGTCTTCCTGCCCACCAACTCGATTGAGTCCCCTTGCGGCAATTCCCGCAATGCGGAGCTACGTTCCTAATCTTTAGGTTAATTTATAGTTAAAGATCAGTGGTCGGCAAGGCTTAGATTGACTCATCTCATATGAATATGGATTTGTTTGGGGGATGCATTGATGTGATGATAAATTTAACAGCTCAAATCTTTTTGATTGTTGTATGAATAGCTGAGCATAGGAAGGTCGGATAAATTTTGCTCATCCAGGTTGAAACCAAAATCATTCACTCTTTTACTTTGAGTATTCCGACATCGGCGCAAGAGTTGTCCCGAGCTAAATTGAGATTCCCGTGGATTTAACATAATCGTAATAAAATATTTCAATCCAACACTTATGAAATACAATCGCATGCTCGGTTTGCGCGGCGATGAGCTTTTGATCGCGAGGTGAGGCCCAAACGGCGCAGCGCTCTATTTCCGCTGACGTCGCGACTTCCTTCTGACAATCCGCCTCCGGATTTGGAGTCAGCCGAACTTGGATTCAAAAGGCCGCGCGCTGAACAACTCCTGTTCGACGGCAGTTCGATCCCTATTCCGGAGCGGCGCATCATTAGGGAGCTCTGACGGCAGTCCGGCTTGTGCTTCCTCGGTCTCGATTGTAGGGGCATGCGATTGTGCGGAGCGCGAAATAAAAGCTTCACGATATTGTAACTTATGGTCGTGTTTCTTCCGTCAATTCTATCTTTAGATATAGTCTCTAGACCCGCAGAAGACGCAGCCCTTGAGGGCGGTTCTGTAAAAGGGTCGAGAAGTATGGCAAGCCTGCAGCGGCGATT
Organism: Algihabitans albus; assembly: GCF_003572205.1. NCBI lineage: Bacteria > Pseudomonadati > Pseudomonadota > Alphaproteobacteria > Rhodospirillales > Rhodovibrionaceae > Algihabitans > Algihabitans albus. The sequence goes on along the minus strand of NZ_QXNY01000011.1, from coordinate 86,041 downwards.
GGGTACTGCCATCGTGTGGCGTTACGGTTTGGCTTTAGCGCTGATCGCTTTGCTCTCCGCCAGTGCCTTCGCGATTCTGGTGATCACCATCTCGGCCGAGGAAAAGCAGGCCGATCTACTTCGACTGGTGACGCAGCAGCAAGCCGAGAGTCAGCGCCTCGCCTTCTTCGCCAACGCTATTGTCTCCGCGACCAATGACCTGGATCGGTCTGACTATCGGCGCGAGCTTCACCGCAGTATCGAGGCAATGGAGCGCCGTCAGGACCTGCTGGTGCACGGCGATGTTGCCGGGGAATTTGCGCCAAAAGACGTTGAACGGGTGCGCCGTCTGTTTTTCATGGGCGGCAACCCCTTTGATCAGCAGGTTCGGCGTTTTATCGCCCATGCGCGGGCTTTCTACGAGTTGCCCCCCGACCAGGTGAAGCGAGATCGTGCCGAGCTGCTGGCACTCAATCTCGCGGGTATGAATTTCATCCCGCAGGGCTACGATCTGATATCGGATTTACTTGCGAGTGAGCGCGACGGCACGATCGGCTGGCTGAAGAAGTTCGAAATCGGGCTCTTCACCGCGATGCTGACGCTTCTGCTGCTCGAGGCCGTTTTCATATTCTGGCCGTTGGTCCGGAAGATCGTTCAGTCGATCGATGAAGTGGAGGCATCGCAAGAAGAAACCCGTCGAATGGCGGAGAAGGCCGAGAAGGCGAGTCGCGCGAAGAGCAACTTCCTCGCTTCCATGAGTCATGAGCTGCGGACACCGCTGAATGCCATCATCGGATTCTCCGATACTCTGGAACGAGAACTATTCGGCCCGCTCGGAAGTCAACGCTATCGCGGTTACGCTGGGGACATTCGAAAGAGCGGCGAGCATCTGTTGAACCTCGTGAACGATTTGCTGGATCTCTCCCGGGCGGAGGCTGGCCGCATGACGCTGGAGGAGGGGACTGTAGATCTCGTTGCGACGACGGAAGCGACTCTGGCGATGATGCGCGGGCGGGCCGATCAAGCGGGTGTAGCCTTGGTCTGCGATCTTCCCAAGGGTCTGCCGGGTCTGAGTGGCGATGCTCTGAAGATTCGGCAAATTCTGATCAACCTGCTGTCCAACGCCGTAAAGTTCACCCCGGCCATGGGCACAATCCGCATTGCCGCGCGATGTCAGCAGGACGGCGTGCTGAGTCTGACTGTTACCGACACCGGTTCTGGAATTCCAGAGGCCGAGATCGAGCGACTGATGCAACCCTATGAGACTCTCAGCCCAGCAGTCGCGGATAATCGAGACGGTACCGGTCTGGGCCTTGCCATCGCCAGCGACTTGATGCGTCTTCACGGCGGTCGGCTCGAGTTGACCAGCCAGCTGGGTCGAGGAACCGTGGCAACGATGTTTTTTCCGGCAGACCGCATGATCGCGCTGGAGCGCGCTAAGGTCGCGATCGAAAGAGTGGCCTGACGCTGCTGCGATCAAGTGTGAGTCTGTAATCAAGTTTTCTCTGCTAGATCGAAAATTAATGAAATTGGGATGCCATCCACTGAATGTGAAAATATAGTATCGGGTTTTCCTAAAATAGATCATCCATTTTTATTTGAATAAAGATCGACGTCTGGACGAGATTTTCATGATCGGCAGACGTCGTGTTGAAAGGGTCAAGGTTTTTAGCGATTGCCGCACGTTCCGCGGTCCTGGCGCTGTGCGTCGCGGCAACTGCGGAGGCCCCCGCACCGCTGATGTGTTCGGTACCGCCCCTCGATCCGGTACCAAAGATTAGCAGTGGTTTCGGTCCTCGCGGCAGTGGCTGGCATGCCGGAATCGATCTGCCGGCTCCCGTCGGCACCCCGGTTCAAGCGGTAGCATCCGGAGTGGTCGTCCGCGCTTCGGCACACCCTGTCTTCGGCCGCGTCGTTCTGCAGCGTTTGGGATCGGGCAGCGGCCCCGGCTTGGGGGTCTATGCAGTCTACGCACATCTGGAAATCTTCGCCGTGCGGCCCGGCGAACTTATTGCAGCCGGAGACAGAATTGGTACGGTCGGCAGCACGGGTCGAAGTACGGGGCCTCACCTTCACTTCTCGCTCTTACGGGACGTGCCGGACGCCAAGATACGACGGAGCGGGCCTATCGGGGTTCGTGAGCTCGACTATGCCATCGACCCGACAGGCGTCTCGGGTTGTTCGTCCGTGCAATGAAGCCCTCCAGCTTCCTGCGCGGTCTAGGCCAATCGCTGGACAGCGGCACTCTCCCACCGGGCAGGAAGGGAAGGTGTCGCCGTCCAGCGAGATGAGGAGTGGGTCAGGCGGCGTTCAGGCGATCCAGGACCTGACGTGCTGCCTCATCACTATCTTGAATCAACTCCTCCCACCACGACGGTTCGATCGTCTGAGGATCGTAGTGGATCGTGAGCGTGAACATGAGGGGATTCACGCTGGCCTTATGAACACCTTCGATCGCATCGAGCAGACGGCCGCCTGTCGAATTCTCTATCTGTCTGAAGATACTCACGGCGCCGATCCGGTATCGGAGTTTAACCTTTCCTTTATTATGCGACACGATCCGCAAATGCTGACGCAGATTCATCACGAGATTCTTGTCGATATCCGGCATTCGTTTCTCCATGTATGATGACTTTCCAGGCGAGGTCTAATAAATCGAGTATTCAGTCCGATTTGAGACTTCGCAATTTGGGGAAAACCGAACTACGGGATAGGAAAATTTGAGATGCCGACTGCCTGTCTGGCGGACTCTCCAGGTGTTACTTGGCTTGGCTTTCGGCTTGATTCTCGGCTTCCAGATCCTGGATGCTCCCGAGGTCCAACCGAAGATCGGCATCGGTCAGGTCGAATGCCTTTTTCAGTTCCTGCATGCGTTGATCGAGGCGCATCAGGGTCTCGCCAAGACGCTCGACGTCGGCGTCACCGAGATGTCCCGCCTCCACGCGGCGAAGAGCCTGGCGTTCGAGCAGTTGGCGGATCAGATCGACAATGCTCAGGACGAGTTTGGTCAAGCCCCGGTCCACGGAATCCGGGTCCAGATCGATCCGTGAAGGCTGGGTCACACTCTCTGACAGAGCCTCGCTGGCTGCGTCCAACGCCTCATCCCGTTCCGGCGCCCAGAGCAACTTGTCGGCCGGTGCCCAATCGGTCATTGCCGCGACCCGCCGGTTTCGAACTCCAGAAGCCCGGATTTCACGAAGGAGTAGGGAGGCCAGGGACCGGACGCCAGCAGAGCGGGCATGCCGGCTTCGCTTTGTGCGGCTTTGACTTCCGACCGAAAGGCCGGCATGGCGTTCCAGGGAACCAGGTAGGCGAAGCGGAGCGGAAGCTCGGGCTGTTCGGATCTTATCACGTGGCTGCAGCGTGACAGTTTCTGCAGCCTGACGTTCAGGCCCTCGACGCGCGTGCGCAGCTTACGGGCCTCTGCCGCGCGCCTTGCTTCCGCGCGGCGCAGTTTCTCCAGGTAGGCCTGTCCGGGTTGGCTGCTCTGTGGAGGATGTACGTCGGCGGCACCGTGGTGCAGGTGGGTGGAAGGCACCGCGGAGAGACCAAGCTCGACGCACCCGGTGACGCGATCTAAATTTGCGAGGATCGCGGTCAGTCGGGATCGGATTGCGCCGGCCAACCGCTCCAGGTCGGATACCGCAGTGCCGAAGCGAAACGGCAGGATCGGACGTGTGGCCGATAGTCTCTCGACGACCGCCTCGTGTTGACAGAGCGACGAGAGCTCGTAGGCGGGTGTCGATGTCGTATCGCTTACCGCAAGCGTGACATCGCCCAGCGGAACGGATCGCACAATTGCATCCTCGAGTCCGAAGATTTTTGGAAACGGGAAAAAATCCGTTTCACAGAGAGCGTAGAGATAGATCACGCTCCTCTCCTTTAGCGTCACTGAGAAACGTGTCGAGGGTGTCGGTTGAAGCGAGTACCGCCTTCAAACCCAGATAGAGCAAATCGATGCCGGCGACGGAGATAACGGCATCGCCTCTCAGGACGACGCCTTTCGTCAGGGCGCGATCGAGAAGCTCTGCCAGGACAAGGCGTTGTGCGGGTGTCTGAATATCCGAGACGACAGGCATGGCTATAGCTCCTTGTCGCCGGAACCGACGGCGGCCCCCGTCCCGTCTGCGGAGATCATCGCGAAGCTGTAGGGTGGTAGCGGTCCGACGACATCGAACGAGAGACCTGCCGCCATGTGGTGGCGCGCGAGTTTTGCGATGACATCCTTAAAGTGGGACTCGGCATCGCGAGGCACCAAATAGGCAACGTTCGACAACATGTCCTTCGTCTTGCCGTTTGGGTCGTGAGATTGAACAGGTTGTACCTTGTCGGCTCGCACTGTCTTGGCGATCGTCTTGTGGATCGCCCTGGCGCGCTCGCCGGCGGCATTGCGTGCCGCCTCTCCGGCCATGGTTTCGAGTTTGCGTTTCAAGAAGAAGGCCGTGCCCGGGCTGACGGTAGCGCTACGTCGTGCAAGCTGTGTCAGATGCGGAGCCGTTGCCTTGAGATGAGTGCTGAGTGTTCCATAGTCGACGAAGAGTTTGACGCCCCATTCGCGTGCGCTCTGGATGGCCGCGAAGGCTGTCTGCAGGTCCGTGTGATGGCTCTCGAGCGCGCGCAGCAGGGCCGTTTCGTCTGCGAAAAGAGTACAGAACTTGAATGGAAGAAGCGGCACCGGCGGCAGCGATGTCAGGACCCGATGATGATCGAGTGCGCGCGCCTGCACCCAGTCGTGATCCTGAAACCGCTCCTTCAACGATTCCTCGGAAAAGACGGAAAGCGGCACCTTGCTGACCAGGGCGACCAAATCTTCGAAGGGAACGAGGTAGAGGGGGCGATCCGGGACCAGTCCCTTAACCTTCAGGCAGCGAGTCAGATCCGTCGCCTGGGCGCTGACGACGCCGTAGAGATAGATCAGCGCGCTTTTGTCGCCCTTCGTTCTGCGCCTCGACGTGGCGGCGGCCAACATTTGTCTCATTCGCTCGTCTCCCGCCGCGTCGCTTCGAGCGCACCATCGAAATCGGCACGGGTCACCACAGCCGGACCGGCTGCATCGGGGTTGAGACGCCGGCGAATCGTGCGCACCGCCGCGTTGCGGCAGAGTGCGGCTAGGGCGGCTCCGGACCAGTCCGCCGCTCTCTGGGACAGGTCACGCAGGGAGACGTCGTTTGCGAGCGGCATGCGGCTGGTGTGAATGCGCAGAATCGCCTCGCGTTGTGCTTCGTCGGGCAGTGGCAGCTCGATCAGGCAGTCGAAGCGGCCAGGGCGGATCAAGGCCGGATCGAGACGATCTACCCGATTGGTAGCGGCGATGACGGTGATGTCCTGGAGTTGCTCCATGCCGTCGAGTGCGACCAGGAACTGCGCGACCAAACGCTCGGAGACTGGATCCTCGCCCGATCCCCGGCGTGGCGCTACGGCATCTATTTCATCGATGAACATGACGCAGGGCCTGGCTTGCTTGGCCTTTCGGAAGAGTTCGCGCACGGCGCGCTCCGACTCGCCCACCCACATGCTGACAAGCTGAGGCCCCTGGACGGCGATGAAGTTGGCTTCGCATTCGCCGGCAAGAGCGCGCGCCAGCAGCGTCTTGCCCCGTCCCGGTCCTCCATGCAGCAGAATCCCCCGCGGCGGTCGCACGCCCATGCGCGTGAACAGCGGTCCGTGGGTCAAAGGCAATACGGCTGCTTCGTGAAGGGTTTGCTTGATCTCCTCCAGACCACCGACGTCACTCCAGCGCGTCTCAGAGATGTCCGCCGCGATCTCGCGAAGCGCCGAGGGGCCGACTTCGTTGAGGGCTTCCTCGAAATCGCTGCGCTCGACGCGAAGCTCGCTGACCTTATCGACGGGCAGCGTGCCCTCATCCAGGTCGATGTCGGGCAGCAGGCGTCTGACCGCCGCCATGGCCGCTTCGCGGCAGAGCGCGGCGAGATCGGCACCGACGAAGCCATGGGTCGTACCCGCAAGATGGTCGAGCGTCACGCCTTGGCCGAGAGGCATGCCCCGACTGTGTATCTCCAGGATCTCCTGTCGGCCGTCCCGGTCGGGGACACCGATTTCCGTCTCCCGATCGAAGCGGCCGGGTCGACGCAGGGCCGGGTCGATGCTGTCGGGAATGTTGGTCGCCGCCGCAACGATAACCTGACCGCGTGTGTTCAGGCCGTCCATCAGTGCCAGCAGTTGAGCCACGACCCGCCGCTCCATCTGACGGTCGCTGTTCATCTGCGTGCGGTTGGGGGCAATGGCGTCGACCTCGTCGATGAAGATGAAGGCAGGCGCGTGCTGCTTGGCTTCCTCGAAGATCTTGCGCAGATGCGCTTCGCTGGCGCCGTAAACCTTGTCGATGATCTCGGGCCCGTTGATGTGAATGAAGTACACACCCGCTTCATGCGCGACGGCACGTGCGATCAAAGTCTTGCCGGTACCCGGCGGTCCGTAAAGCAGTACGCCCTTGGGCGGATCGATCCCGAGGTGTTCGAAGACCTCCGGGTGCTTCAGAGGCAGCTCGATGATCTCCCGAACGCGGCGCACCTCCTTGTGCAAGCCGCCGATATCCTCGTAGGTCACCGCGCTCGGCGCCTCGGCCGTCCCCTCGCAGCGCACCTGAGTGGTTCTGTCGAAGATCACCTGGCCCGGCGGATCGGTCCGTTGAACCACGAAGGTGTGAGGTTGAGGTCCGAAGGGTGTCACACGTACGCGGTTGCCGCGCTGTACGGGAATACCGTCCAGCAGTTTGGTCAGGTAACGGGAGGGCAGGCTGCGTCCCGACGACTCGACGGTCGCGAGGACGACGGAGCGCGCCCGGCGCGTCACGCCACGACGTATGGTGACATGCTGGTCCAGTCCGGTTCCGGCGTTGGCGCGCAGGATTCCATCGATCTGGATCACGCGTTGTCCGCGCTGGTCGGTATGGGCCGGCAATACTCTGCAGAGGGCGGCTCTTTTCCCGAGCACTTCGATGACATCGCCGATTTCCAAGCCAAGCTCGCGCATGTCCCGTGGGTCCAACCGCGCGATCCCACGCCCGGTGTCTTTGGCCATCGCCTCGACGACACGCAGGTTGTCGCTGTGGATGTCGGCGCCGCTTTCGGCAAGGGAAACGTCTGCCGTTGGAGTCATGACTTGCTCTCCTTCTCGGGTTCGCCCGTCAGGCGGGTGGCGTGCGTCAAGGACTCCAGCTCGTCCGTTTGCGGTCCCGTCAAGCGTTCCAGCCGCTCAATCCGTTCCCGCAAATCTTGGTTTTCCGTCTGAAGCTGCTGTGCGCCGGTGGAGAGAGCCGGGTCGCTTTCCCACCAGTTGATACCGATCTCCCGGGCGCGATCGACGGAGGCGATGACCAGCCGTACCTTGATGGTCAGAAGTTCGATTTCGACAAGGGAGACAGTGATGTCACCGGCGATCACCACGCCTCGGTCGAGGACGCGTTCCAGAATGTCGGCGAGGTTGGTTCCTCCGGTGGCGTACTGCATCGATCAAGCCTCCCTAGTCGTTGACCTGGCCGCGCAGGAATCGCCGAAGCCGCTTGTAGGTCTCCAGTTCTCCCTGGGCATCCAGGACCGCTTCGTAGGTGGCCAACACATCGCTGGTCGTCGGGACGCGGCGAAGCTCGACGAGATTGACGTAGGCGCGCCAACCACCCTCGTACTCCTCCATCGCCGAGACGGTGGCCACCTCGAGACCGGTGATTTCCTGAAGCTGCTGCTTGGCTCGGCGCGCCGCCTGTACGACGGTCAACAGGGGTTTCGCCGGTGGAGCGGGTTCCGGTGTCGGTTCCGGTTCGGCTGGCGGAGTTACCTCCGTCGGTTGGGCCGGCGCCGGCGCGTCAAGCGAAGGCGCCGCCGGCTCGACGTTCGGTTGAGATGCGGCGGAGTCCGGGAGTGCCGAAGCCGTCGTCGGATCTGGCATGCTCGTTGTGTCGGTCATTGCGTGTCACTATCTCCGTTGGCTTTCGCGAATCTGTTTGAGACGTTCCAAGAGAATCGTTTCTCCCTCCTCCAATTCGGCCTCCGTAATCTGATTGAGATCGAAACGAAGCTGGAGATCTTCCATTTCCTGCTGGATCTTCTTGGGATCGAAGACTTCGGCCTCGAGCTTTTCGGCCAACTTTCCGGCAATCCACATGAATCCCTTGGCGGGCGCTGTAACTGGGCCGGTCAGTAACGTTTTCAGAAGACCCATCGAAAAAGGATTTCCTTTCCAGTGGTCTAAAGCCTATGGAGTCGGCATCAGATCGACGAAGTTGTAAGGGGCCGTCGGGCCGACCAACTTGAACAGAAGCCGTTCGGCGTGGGTGCCATCCAGCTTGGCGATGGCTTCCTCCAGTGCCTCGATCTTGGAACGGTCGATGAGCAGGGCAACGTTGAGAACCATCTGTTCGCCGAGGGCGTCGAGCCGCTTCACGCGATGAGCCAGCGGTGCGATGCAGTTGAGAAGTTCCTCCGCCTCGCGTGCACGTTTTTCGGTGACTGCGGACTCGAGTAACTCCCCGATCTTGACGCGCTCGTAATAGGACTCGTCGGGCGACCGGCCCATGAGCGAGTCTCGGAGCTGGGCGATGTCCGGCCGAACCGCGAGAACCTCGGCATAGAGCACGCCTTCCATCCAGAAGACCTTGAGCCCCATTTCCGCGCGTCCCTCGAGTTCCGAGAGAACCTGTCGGATGGTTTCGTGCTGTGGCTTTATAAGCGTCTCATTGACCGCTTCCGGTGTCGGCGCCACGCTGCCGAAACGGATTGGCACGATCGTATGATCCGCCATGACGGTCTCCAGGACACGCATATGAGCTGTCAGATTGCGGCGTGTGCCGTCGTATTCGGCCTCTGGCGAGGCACTGACGACAGCGGAGAGCCCGTCGAAGGGCAAGCTGTAGACCTTGTCGCCGGCGCCACCGATACCGTCGACGTCGAACGTGAGAGGGTCGTCGCCGGCAATGACGCAGTAAAGATATTGGCCCTGTTCCGAAGTTGCGTTATCTAGAAGCGGTGCCGTGCCGTTGGGAAGTTGTGAGGTCATCGCTTGGAACACTCCTATCTTTGGGTAGAGACCGGGCTCCTCGTGAGCTTCGAGTGCGGTGGAGAACGATGATCTCCTTGCACTCGGCCAGCAGGGGGCGTCGCCACCGCTGCCGCGTGGCGTAAGCTCGCACTTCGGAGCGCAACTGAAAGGTTTAGGGTGTGGGCTCGGGTTCCGAGCTACGTTTGCTCAGCCGAACGTTGAGCATGCCGTTGTTGCAGCTCTTCTCTATCGGCTCGAGTTCGATCGAAGCAGGCAGAATGAGATGCCGGCGGTAACCGCGAACACCCTTGGCCGTCAGTGTGAGACCGCGTCCATCCACATCGATCGAAACGTCGACGTCGTCGATGCCGCACCCCGGTACTTCGGCGGCAACGACGATCTCCTTGTCCTCGTCGAAGACATCCACGAGCGGTTCGCGCAGGCGTGATGCCGGTCCGGGTTCCTTGCCGCGTGCCGGTGTGCTCTCCAGATTGCCGCCGGCGGCCTCGCTGCAGGTTCGAACGCGCAGATTGGCATTGATGACACCGGGGTTGTCATCGGTCGAACCCGATGCACCGCTCAGCGGAACCTGAACCGTTCGGGAGAGTTCCGTGGTGCCTTGCTCCAAGGCCTGGCCGGCCATCTTCGCAAGCAGCGTCAGGCCTTCCAGCAGGAGGCTCGATTGGGCGGCATTTCCGCGCGCGGCTGGCATGCTGGACGGAGGCGTTCGTCTATTTGCCATGGCGTCGTCTCCTTTTCTCAGGATCACCCGCAACGGGGCGATATACATTTGTCTAGGTACGTCTGGTGGGACTTCCGGCCGGCGCCGGATTGACCGGCCCCGTCGGCATGGACACGCCGGTCGCTGCGTGAATGGCCTCAATCTGAGTATTGAGTCGCTGCAGACGGGAAAGGGTCGTCTGCTGCTGTTCGATCCAAACGCGATTGAGACGCTCCAGAAGCATCTTCTGGTGATTGAGCCTGGCCAGCTTCGTAATGAGCCGACCGCGATTCTTTGCCAGAAGTGGGTCCGCTCGCTCGCTCGGCGTGATGATGCTGTGCATGCCGCGTGCTTTCGAATATTCGTTCATGCCATACCTCCGATTGCCGTGATCTCCGGAGCCGCTGCTCCGGCGGAAGGGTCGTCGGGTCTTGAAAGTCTGGCGGTCTCACCGGCGAAGATGGGACGAGGAGCGCCGTCGAAATGGTGCCGTGCGAGTTCCGTCATGAAGTTGCTTCGAGCTTCCCGAAGACCGGCGTCCTTGCCACCGCCGCACCTGGCCTGCAGCACATCGGCACAAATCTTCTCGATTAGCGGGTCTCTCATAGTCAGTTCGAGTGCGCCGGCTTCGACGATTTTGGCGATCATGATCGATGCGCGCATCGTCGGCGTCTGCTCGTAGGCGCCGGAGCTCCGATACGCCCGCACGAAGTCGACGATCCGTTCGGCTAAACCTCTCGATACGCCCGAGCGAGCCAAGGTGATGTCGATCTCTGTCTCGCGATCCTGATGATCCAGCTCGATCGTTATCATCCGGTCAGCCAGCGCATCCTGAACCGCATGGGTTCCGGCATACTCAAGCGGGTTGCTGGTAAGGATGAGGGTGAAATTGGGATGTACCTTCAGATACTCCTCGCGTTTGTTGTGTGCGGGCAGAATGAGAACCCGCTCCTCCAGCACACCCAGAAAAACGTTGTTGGCCGAAGCCGGCGAGCGATTGAACTCGTCGTAGATGAAGGTGTGACCCTCGCGGCAGGCAACGGTCAGGCGGTGGTCCTGCCAGCCTTGGATCGCATTCTCCTCGACCTTCGTGACGGAGTTGACGAAATTGTCGACCACGCGCGTTGTCTGATACCCGGATTTGGCGCCGACAAGATCCGCTGTGGTCATGTTCTTATCGCCGACGACCATGGATATGGGGCGGCCGAGGCTGCTCGCGACGTGCATGGCAATAGAGGTTTTGCCACAGCCGGCGGGACCACGCAGATGGACTGGAATGCTGGCCCGCAAGTAGGCGCGTATGCGGTTCGACAGTTCAGCGAGACGATCGGTTTCAACGAAGCCCGACTTCGGTTGATTCTGCAGTCTCTGAGACGATAGCTGGGCTTTTGCCTGGCCGACGGCGTTCATGTCGCTCTCCTCGGTACGCCTCTTCTCTCGCAAGAACTCTAGCCGTGGCCGTCTCTCTTGGCCGCTGCCCGGTTCGGTGGTTGAGCGGTCGCTTCACGGGCACCGCTCATCTCTGTCGGGCTTGGCGGATTACTTGAGAGGAAGGTTTGCGCGATTGCCGCGTCCTGTGCCGGATCGGTCAAGGTGAGCGGGATAGGCGGTGTTGCGCGCAGTTCTCGGCGCCGCTTGATCTCTGCCCAACTGGCACTCAGTCGGGCTCGTTCGGCACGGTGCGCCGAAAGTACGTCCGCGGTGATAGTGCGCAGTTCGCTGAGACCGTCCGAGAGCCTTGCGCGCGTCCTTGCGGCCTGCTCCGCGCGAGCGTCTCCGAATTGTGTGAGAAGACGCTGCGTATCTTGCCGGCGCTGCGCAATCTGTTCACCCAGACTCGCCCGAAAGGCAGCAGTCTGCTGCCGTCTTTCGGCCGCAAGAGTCCCGGTACTGTTCTTCAGTGATCTCACGGTCTCTTGTACGTGACCGCGCAGTCTGTCGACATCGGCGTTGAGATTCATGAGCTGAGCGCGCATTTCGTCGCGGATACGGCGCCGGACGAAGCTGCGTTGACTCTTGAGACCTTGCAGTTCTCCGCGGATCTGCGTGAGCTGTGATTTGGCGGCCGCGCGCAATTGAGCGACTGCATCGCGGCGTGCGGAAGACTCCAAGGCCCGAACTTCGGTGTCGATCTCTCGCTGGCGAGTGGCCGCGTCAATCGTCTGGATCAGGTCGTGAAAGTCTCGATAGCTTGTCATCACACTAGGTTCCTTAGACGCCTACCTGCGGTGATCCTCTCGCGGGGGAGAGCCGCACGATTGGTCTCGACGAACAGATGGGGGGAAGGGCCGCTGACAGGGGAGAGGCAAGCCCAGCATCTGCCGTCGAAGAGCCAATCGTGCGGCCCCTGAGCCGGTGTTACAGGTACGCCGGCTCAGGATTGGCACCGAGTCCCACGGTGACGGCTTCGGAGGCGTTGGACGTGAGGCCGATCGCCTCTGCGTACTTCAGGTAGGTGTCTACGCCGGCGACAACGACGCGGGCTTCGATTGCGAGCAATTCGATGCCGACCAGTGAGACGCGGGCCCAAGCGTCGACGACGATTCCCTTGTCGAGAATTCGGTCGATCACCTCGGCAAGACTGTTTGAAGCGGCAGATTTCTCAATAGCCATGTGTTTTTCCTCTATGTCGTACGAATTAGAAGTCACGTCAAACGGCAGAGATAGAAGAACACCTAATTGACCAAGTAGAAATATACTGGAAACCGGCCAATCATTTCGGGTTCTCCCTATGAGCACTCAATATCTTGACCGACCAAGGGCGGTCAGGCCGGAATTCGGGGGCTCTGCGAGATCGGTCCTGCAACACACCCTGGGCATTGCGAAACCCAAGCCGCCATCACCACGGAGGAACGCTGGCCGAGCTTGCGCATCATTCCGGCGCGATAGATCTCTATGGCCTTGGGGCTGACCTTTAGGACGCGTGCTGTCTCCTTGTTGGACAGGCCCTGTAGGACGAGATCCAGCACCTGCCGTTCACGCCGGGAGAGGGCGGCGATACGGTTACGTCGGTCGACGCAGGCCTGTTCGGCGGCGATCGTCTGTCGGTCCTCCGCAATGAGCTGCAGAATACGCGTTTGAAGCAGATGCGGATCGAATGGAGTTTCCACGACATCCTTGGCGCCGAGCCGCATCGCCTCCACGGCTGCGCGCGCGCTTGGTGCGTCGCCGACGATCAGGACCGGTGCGGTTGGCCGCCGGAGGCGAAGTTTTGCGAGAATATCGAGACCGCCGGATGGCGGCAGGAGCATGTCGACCAAGGTGCAACTGGCGATATCTGGCCTGAACAGGTCCAGGGTTTCTGTTCCAGAGGTCGCGGTGACCCACCCGATCCCCGCCGCGCTCAAATCCTCACGGAGTTTCCCGGAGATCGCTTGGGGATCGGCGAGGGCCGCCAATACCTGTGCTTCGTTTATTGTGCCTGAGTCGTCGATCTGCATTTTGATTTCCATTTTGCAACTTAATGGAGATTTACCGTACTTCGGCAAACGCGAGACGACGGTAACAGAATCAGATAAAGAGCGACTTCGGTCGCGCGTTAATATTTTGAATTTACTAATGAAAATAAGGTAGTATCGTATATTAGTGGGAATTCTCTCAAATTAATAATAAATAATATATTTAAAATCATAAGCCACTCCATACAAATACGACAAAATTGCGGGTGGTTGGCTTTTTACCTGAGATTGCATTTCGTTTGAAAATCAAATAGTTGCAATGAATTTCTAGGACTTTGCATTGTGAAGTCAAAATTCGGAGCCCTGATTTTGCTTGAAACCATATATCTGAAAGGGTTGCATCTCAAAAAATTCAACCAATAATACCAATGATGTCCGCCAAGCCACTACAAATTTTGGGGAGTTTTTAAATGAATTATGGTGTGTCGGAGATTTATAGAAGTAAATCCTGGCCTCGGCCGAATATATTTGTGCGGCAAAGGCTCTATGATCTTGATGGAGGGCGTAAGTACATCACGGCGACAGAGCGAGATGCGGCTCTCGCGGTTGCACGTTCGCGCCGGCCAGAGATCTACACACTTTATGCAACTCTCGCTTACTCCGGCTGCCGTCTCTCCGAAGCTTTGGAACTGGATGTATCGCGCATCGACTTCCAGCAAAGCGGCCTCATCTTTCGCACCCTCAAAAACCGTAGTGGTTGTGTCTTTCGCCTAGTGCCGGTTCCGGATCGCCTCCTGGCGGATCTTGATCGGGTGCATGCGATTCGATCGCGGCAGGACGATCTTCGCCGAGCCAAGCAGCCGCTATGGAACTGGTCCAGAACGCATGCTTGGCGTCTGATCAAGAGCATTCTGAGCGAAGCTGGCGTCCAAGGCGCGGCGGCGACACCTAAAGGCCTGCGGCACGGGTTCGGTGTCACGGCCGTCACCAAGGGCGTCCCCCTGAACCTGGTACAGCGCTGGCTTGGCCACACCCAGCTTGCCACCACCGCGATCTACGCAGATGCCTTGGGCGACGAGGAACGCCACATCAATACAAGGATGTGGAGTTGATCGTTGCCGTGATCGTGAGTGCTTGCTTGACCGGGCGACGATCTGCGACCGCGAACCCATCGCACGGGTGCCAAGCCCGGTTAGCTTGTCGTGGCTTTGGGCGATGTCGATGATCGGTTGCCCCACGAGCGAGCGATGAGGCACGACCGGCCGTCCGCCGGATCTAGACAGATAGAATGGCTCTATGAACGCTCCGGAGCAGACGCTGCCGGGACATATGTCAAGATATAAGTCAGACTCTGCTCATCGACCTCCCGATGAGGAGCATAGACAAGAGCTTTGCGGAAGGAGAAGTGAGTGGTGCCGACGGCAGGATTTGAACCTGCGACCTACTGATTACGAATCAGTTGCTCTACCCCTGAGCTACGTCGGCGAGGTGAAGCGCTTCAAAAGACTGCGCGACCTCGAACACGAACCCGATCATCCAAAAGCGGAGGCGCATAGGTAATCCAGGGGCTGGACCGCGTCAATCCGCTGGCACAGAACTGTGAGGCGCCGAGCGGTCCGGAGGCGCTGACCTGTCCCTGGTATTCTCCAGCTGCGGTCCTATAGACGGATCGCCTTCGACATCGCCGCGATTGCCTTGAGATGAAAGGCCGCACTGTTTCACGCCGCCGGGGCCGGCGTGCGGCTTTCACCCACGACGACCGCTTGGCCGGTGACGATCGCCGGGCGGCCGTTGCCCTCGCCGGGTGTCTCCGCAGTCTCTGAGGGAGATTCGGGCTCGGCGAGAGTCTGAAGCGGGCTGCGCCACGCGAGCTTGTCGAAGCTGCCGCAATGGCTGCAGTGAGCGGTCCAGTGACGTGCCGCTGCGCCGCAGGAGTCGCAGACCCACATCGGCTCCAGATCCGCCTCTTCTGCCTTGCGCAGCCAGTCATGCGCCGCTTCGCGGTCGTCATGCTCCCGCTGCTCCAGTTCGGCCATCAGCTGGTAGACTCTCCGGTCCGGCTGTTCGGCAGTCGCACGTTGCAAGTACTTGCGCGCTTCGCCCCAGAGTTCCGCCGCCAGCGCGACTCGGGCACGGGCCAGGCGCGACTCGAGATGATCGACGCTGTTGGTCGTCAGCTTCTCGATTCGTTTGACTTGTGAGAGCGGCGGGTCGTTGGGTCGGAGTGCCAGATAGGCTTCGGCCAGTTCCGGATGCGGCTGACGCTTCCAGACCGCCTCCAGCAGCTTCGCCCCCCGGCGCTCCCGCTTGCGGCCCGCCTCCAGCCGAGCTTGTAGAACGGCGGCAGCCACAAGGTCCGGCGCGCTCTTAAGGGCTTCCTCTAGGTCCGCGATCGCAGTTGCTTCGTCGTTGCTGGCGGCGGCTCGTTGAGCCCTGGCCGTCAATACGACGGCGCGCTTGCGATAGGCCTCCTCACGCGGCCAGACCGCGTAGCGGGCGGCTGCGAGGGCGGCCTGCTCGGCGGTTTTGAGGTCGCCGCGGCGTTGCGCGACCTCGAAGAGATGGTCGATCACCCAGGGCGTCTCCGGCCGCAGGTCCTTGGCTTGGCGCAGATAGTCCAGAGCTGCCGCGTCGTCGCCGTCGCGCAGGGCCTGCATCAGCAGCCCGCGCAGCCCGAGAAAGCGGGTTTCCTCCGCCTCGAGCATTTTCTCGAAGTGCTCGCGGGCAGCCTGAGCTTCGCCCGACAACTGTGCGGCCTGAGCCGAAAGCAAGCGCGACAGAGGTTGATCATCCAAAAGCTTCTGAGCCTTCTTGGCCCAGCGTCTGGCTTCATGCGGATCGCCGGCGGCGACGGCGACCAGACCGTGGCTGAGCGCGCGGTAGCCCCGGTTGCGCCGCTCCTGACCGTGCTGGTTCCAAAAGTCCTTGGGTGCATGGCGCACCAAGCGCCAACCGTAGTAGCCTACCGCGGCAAGAACACAGAGAAAGATCAGGGCCAGGATCGCAACGGCGATCGAGGTTTGAAGCTCCCAGCCGAGCCATTGCACAGCGACCTCGCCGGGCGCCACGATCACCAGTAGATAGGCGATGGCAATCGCAACGGCGACGAGGCCGAAGTAGACCAGCGCGCGAATCATGGTCGGCCTTCCCCTTTACTGTTCATTTGCCGCAGGCGCTCCCACAGCCGGTGCCAAGCGCGCCAGGCTTCGGCGAGTCAACGCGCCGAGGGCCTGTTCGCCGGCCAGGCGCGCCTGGGCGTCGGCCATCCAGGTCGCAACCTCCGCCGCCGCCGGTCCCTGAAGGCCTGACAGCGCTTCGACCGCTCCGGCTAAATCGTCGTTTGCAAGTCGTGCGTCGGCGCGTGCGACACGCGCGCGTGCACTGTCACCCTCGACCTCGCCGACAGGGCGAAGGCTCACCGCTTCCGATACACGCGACATCAGCCGGCCACTCCAGCTGTCGTCATAGCTGGCGGCAACGGCGCTCCGTGCCATCGGTTCGAAGCGTGCCGCCAACTCTTCGCGCGTCGGCACGCCGCGATCGGCATGGGTCTCCAACGGGGGCAGCAGTTCAAGCACGGGGTCGCCAGTGGGGATCAGGCTGCGTATCGCTTGCAGTTCCGTCTGGAACGGCGTGGAGAAGCGCAGCGCGTCCCGCAGTTGCCCAAGAGCCAAAGCGAGGCCGCTGTCGCCGGCGCCGGCGGTCAAGGCCTGCTGTGCCTGGCTCTCGACCTCTTGTAGTTCCGCTCGCAGTTCGGTCAGTTCCGTCTGCAATTCCGAGAGCGCTGCGGCATCGGCAGTAGCGGCCTCGGCTGCTGCGCCGGCCGCTGTTGCCGCGGCGGCACTGGTCTCGGCCAAGGTTCCGCGCAATTCGTCCAGCTCGTCCCTTACGCCGACGATCTGATCCTCCAGCCTGCTGACCGCGGCGGGGCTCGCACTCGTCGGGGCGGACGAACCGTTGCCTGCGCCGCCCGTCACCGACATCGTTTCAATTTGCGCGGCCAGCTCGTCGACGCGCTGCTGCAGCCCAGCCAGCGGTTCACGCGTGCCCATCTCGCCTGGAAGTTCCGCGACCTGCTGCGCCAGCTCGTCGAGCCGCTGCGACAGATCATCCAAGCGGGCCGGATCGACGGCTGGTGGGGCCGCCTCCAGACTGGCTACGCGGTCGCCTAGCTCCGTCATTTCCGCTTGCAGAGACGTATCCGGGCTTACGGGTAGAAAAGGCTCCCAATAGTCGCGTGTGTAGATTGCGGCGATCGCTCCGCCGACGAAAATCGGGATCGCCAATCCCAGTCCCAGCAGCAGACCGCCGCTGCGCGATGCGGCAGGTGCGTCCGCCTCCCGCCCGTGGTGCCCACCTTCGTTTGTGGTGTCGTCTCCCGTATCCTCGTCCTCGCGGATATCTCTGCCCTGGTTTCGGTTATCCACAGCGGCCTCAATGGATGATGGCGCGCTTTCGATCTTGGACGCGCCGCCGACCTTCGATGACGCGTTGCCGCGCAGGGGAGATGCGCCGCCGTCGCCGCCCGCCGGCTCGGCCCAGGGATTCAGGGGAATGGCAGGTGTCGATGTTCCGGCTGTCGGCGTCTCTGGCGTAGCAGGCTCCTGCGTCGTAGCCAAATCTATGTCGCCGATCTCAATGCCGTGTGTCTTGGCGGCGGCGCGCAGGTCGTCGTGCCGTGTTTCCGGAATGTGGCCGCGCGCCTTCCAGCCTTGGACGGTCGAAACGGCCACGCCGAGCTTGGTCGCCGTCGGTCTTAGACCGCCGAAACGGGCGATGACGTGCTCCGCGGCCGAACCTTTGGTCGAGCCTGCGGCCGAACCAGAAACGGAGCGCTCTCCGAGCCGCTCTGGGTCACTTTCTGAGGTCGCGCCCTCCGCTTCGCTTTTGCTTGCCTCGCCGCGGCCCGACACGGTGGCGGATGCGGCCTCTTCAGCCTTCAGACCCTTTTCGATCTGGTCCTTTTTGGGCGTTTCGCCGTTCTGCGCCATGCCTGCGTCCTCTTGCGCTGTCTGCTGGCTCCCGGCGAGCGCCGTGAGTAGGGCCGCTTGAGTCGGGTGTGCGGCAACCCGTACGTTTGCCCAGGTCACGGCCCTCGCCTCGGCCGCGACGGCGGGGCTTAGACAGAAGGCCGTCAAGCTCTCTGTGGATCGCTCCAGCCCGGACGCGCGTACGAGCCTAGCAAAGCTAGCGGCTGTACGTGGAGAGAAAAAGGTAACCCCGTCAAGACGACCGGTTTGAAGAGCCGTACGCGCAGAGTCCGGCAGGCGGCCGACCGGACGGGCTTCGTACAGAACGGCACGCCGCACCGTAAAACCCTGGCTGGAGAGCTTTCCGCTCAGATCGCCGGCAACGTGAACCCCGGTCACATGCAGAACCGCACCAGCGGCAGCTTGCCGGCTCGTAGCGATCTGAGCCGCCAAGGCGTCCACGTCACCGGCTGCCGACCGCACGTCTTTGAGACCCGCCGCCCGAGCCGCCTCGGCCGTCCGGGATCCGACGGTATGGACTGGCAATCCGCGCTCGGAGCTATTGGCGACGAACGCGCGGACACCATTCAAGCTAGTGAAGGCCAGAGCCTGGACACCGTCCAAGTCCAGGTCTTCATGGCGGATATCGATGGTCAGCAAGGAGGCTATAACCGCCTCATGCCCCCGAGACGTCAGGTCCTCTGCGAAACGCTCCGCCTCTTCGCGCGGCCGCGTGACCAGGAGGCGCATCAGAAGAGGTCGGCCAGCCGCTCGAAGAAAGCTTCGCCGGCCGACCTACGCAGTTCGGCGCCTGCATCCCGAGCCAGAGGCAGGGCATCGCCGAGCGGCCCTTCGCGTTCGGTCCGCCAGGCGGCCGAGCCATCCGGTTCGGCGAGCAGGACCCGTAAATGGAAGCGCTCACGTTCGCCGATCTCGGCCAAAGCGGCGATGGGCGTACGGCAAGATCCTTCCAGAACCTCCAGGCAGGCCCGCTCCGCGGAGACCCTGGTTTCCGTCGCCACATCGTTCAGCGTGCGTATGTACTTGTACGTATCTTCGTCGTCCGAACGAATTTCCAGGCCGACGGCGCCCTGACCGACGGCCGGCAGCATCTCGTCGGTCGAAAGACGCGTCTGGATCGCGGCGGCGCGGCCCAGGCGGTTGAGGCCAGCGACCGCCAGCAGTGTGGCGTCGACCTCACCGGCGGCCAACTTGCGCAGCCGTGTCTCGACGTTTCCTCGAATCAGCCCGACCTTCAGGTCTGGCCGGACCAGAAGAAGCTGTGCTTGGCGACGCAGCGAGGCGCTTCCGACACGCGCACCCTCAGGCAAGGCGGCGACGGAGTCGGCATGCGGCGAGAAGAAGGCATCGCGCACATCTTCCCGCGGCAGGTAAGCCGCCAACTCGAGGCCATCGGGCAGCCAGGTCGGCACATCCTTCATGGAGTGGACCGCAACGTCGATCTCGCGCGCAGCCAAAGCCGCCTCGATTTCTTTCGTGAAGAGGCCTTTGCCGCCGATCTCCGCGAGCGGACGATCGGTGACACGGTCGCCGGTGGTTTTGATTTCGACCACGCGTACGGCACCGTCTTCGGACAGGTCCGGGTGAGCGGCGATCAGGCGACGCTGTACCTCGGTCGCCTGTGCAAGGGCGAGCGGGCTGCCTCGGGTTCCGAGGCGGATCATCGGAGTGTCTAAGGTCATGACAGCTCAAGGGTTACGCAGCCTGCGCGAGCATTGCAAGCGGCCCCGACCCGAAGCCGGATGTTTGGAGCGGATCGCGACCTGACGAGCTCGCTTTGCGGGTTTCCGAGGCGCGGTCTTCTCGAGCGGCTCTGCGAGCTATTTTAGCGGTTCTGCGGGCCGCGTTGATCCGACCCCTGGAGGCTTTGCTCCAAGTAGGCGGCTATGCGGTCGACCTGGGTGTCGGAAAAGCAGTCACGGTAGATCAACTGATGTGGGCTGCCAGCTTCGCAGGGACGTCCTTCGAGTTCGTCGCTGGACAGGCCGATCAGACGGACGCCCGGGATTTGTGCAAGGAAAGCGAGGTCCTGAGGGCGGTTGTAGGGATCGCCTTGGACGGCGACGACCAGAGCTTGCAGCCGCTCGGCCTCGCTCAGGCGGGTAATCATCTCGCGGCGCAACCGGCTCCAGCTTTCCGTGCGCGTGGCGCGCGGTCCCGTGAAGGCCGGAGCGAAGGCAAGAACCGCATTGATTTCGAAAGGACGATCCCGCTGCAGCAGAAGCGCGGCCCAGCCCCCGGCCGAATGACCGGCGAGAAACAGCTGCTCCGCCGGCAGACCGGCGGCGCGGAGGGCCTCGACCAGGGTGCGCAAGTCGTTTTTTCGGCCGATGACCTTCGGCTCGCCGGCATAGCGGTCCTTGCGGAAGCTGCCGAGCTTCGTTTCGCTGCAGAATCCGAAAACGGCAAGGGTTTTGCCGGCCAGCGTCCGCCCGGCGAGGCGCTGAAAGGCCTGAGGCGTGGTTCCGAGGCGAGAGTCCAGCGGGCGACAGATGTCGGGCCGACCTTCTGTTGAACTGCCGGGCAGGAAGATCAGCACTGCCGTTCCCTGCGGATCGGCAAGCGCCAGAGGGTTGTCGCCAGTCAAGGCCGGGGTCGGTGCAAGCCAGGCACCGCTGCCCCCAGGGACCCGCGCCAGGTTTGATTGCGCCAGACTCGACCCACTGGCGGCGACCATGAAGGCCAGCAATGCAAGGCACGGCAGCGCGCGCTTGCCAAAGGCAGTCTGACTTGCCCATGTAAGGAGCATGCTGGTCCTCGGTCTGGAGTCTTCTTGCGACGAGACGGCGGTCGCGTTGGTGAACGACGCGGGCGAGGTCCGTGCCAATCTCGTCCTTTCGCAACTGGCCGAACATCGACCCTACGGCGGCGTGGTTCCGGAAATCGCCGCCCGCAGTCATCTGGACCACCTCGACGGCCTTATCGTCAAGGCGTTGCAGGAGGCCGGCGTCGGCTTCGACGATTTGGACGGCGTCGCCGCCACGCTCGGACCCGGCTTGATCGGCGGCGTGCTTGTCGCGGCCATGACCGGAAAGGCGATCGCCGCTGCGCGCGCGCTGCCCTTCGTCGCCGTGAATCACTTGGAAGGCCACGCTCTCACGGCCAGGCTGACCGACGGTCTGGATTTCCCCTACCTGCTGCTGCTGGTATCCGGCGGTCACTGCCAGTTGCTCGCGGTCGAAGGAGTCGGTTGCTACCGTCGTTATGGCGGCACCATCGACGATGCGGTCGGCGAGGCTTTCGACAAGACAGCCAAGCTGCTTGCGCTCGACTATCCAGGAGGTCCGGCGGTGGAGCGGGCGGCGCAGGAGGGCGACCCGGAACGCTTCGTCTTGCCGCGCCCCTTGAAGGGACGCCCCGACTGCGACTTTTCGTTCTCCGGCTTGAAGACGGCCGTGCGTCAGCAGGCCGAACGGCTGGGCGATCTCTCGCCTCGGGATCGCGCCGATCTGGCGGCCAGCTTCCAGGCTTCCGTGGCCGACGTCCTGGTGGATCGCAGCCGCAACGCCCTCGCCCGTTTTCGCCGGGACACCGGCCAGCCCGGACCCCTCGTCGTGGCCGGTGGCGTGGCGGCCAATCGCAACCTGCGTCAAGCGCTCGCGGCCCTGACCGAGGCCGAGGGCACGGTGCTGGTTGCGCCGCCTCCGAAGCTCTGTACCGACAATGCGGCGATGATCGCCTGGGCCGGGCTGGAGCGGTTGCGCCTGGGACAAAGCGATCCTCTGAATGCCCGCGCGCGGCCGCGTTGGCCTTTGGAGGAGCTGCGGACGCCGGAAAGTGAATTGGAGGCCAGATCATGACGACTCCACTCCCGCAAGGCGACCCGCGCCGACCGGCTGGAGGCCAAGCTCAGGTTCAGCTGCGTCTGATGTTTCCAACGCCCGTCGCTTTGGCGCAGCTCCCGAACGCCGAACCGCTGAACGCCGACCTGAAGCGAATCGTGCTCGAGCGCGAGCGGAACCATGCCGGCAGCGCCCATTCCAACTTGGGCGGCTGGCAATCGAACTGGGACTTCGCCGAGTGGGGCGGCAAACCGGCGGCCGCCCTGCTGACGGGCGCCAAGCGACTGGCCGACGACCTGACCTGCGATCGCAAGGGCGAGAAAGTTCGCCCCGACTGGCAGGCGAACGCCTGGGCCAACATCAACCGAAGCGGCCACGGCAACGAGTTCCACACGCACCCGGGCTGCTTCTGGTCGGGGGTCTACTACGTCGACGACGGCGGGATCGCGGCCGATCCCTCGCTCGGCGGCGAATTCGAGATCCAGGATCCGCGCGGCGTCGCCCCGGCCATGTACGCGCCGCGCCTCACCGTGGCGGCAACCGGTGGTGCCGCGATGGGGGCCAGTGAGACCATCAGCCCGCGCGCCGGACTGATGGTGCTGTTCCCCTCATGGCTCAGTCATGCCGTGCGGCCTTATTTCGGCACGGCCACGCGTATCTCCATCGCCTTCAATCTCAGTCTCTAGACGCGACCGCCGCGAATCGGCTTGGCCCCTATGCGTCGGCTGGTCTAGGCTTTGAACAGCAAAAACTGAAAAAACTGCGGTGGAGACGGAAACGATGCTGTTTGCGCTTGTCTGTACGGACAAGCCGGGCACGGTCGAGGTTCGCAAGGACAATCGGCCCCGGCACCTGCAGTTCCTGGAACGGCATTCCGACCAACTGGTCTATGCAGGACCTTTGATCGGCGAGGACGGTGACACGCCGGCCGGCAGCCTGATCATTCTCGACGTGCCCGACCGCACCGCCGCCGAGGCTTTCGCCCAGCAAGACCCCTACGCGGAAGCCGGACTGTTCCAGTCCGTCAGCATCAAGCCGACGCGCCGGGTTTACCCCAAGCTCTGAGATCTCTCCGACCGCCGCTCACCATCCCATCGTGCCGGGCGCGCCCTTGAAGGGGCCGACGATGCGGCCGGTGATCCAACCGCCGTAGAAATCGCCCGCCTGGGACTGAACGCTTTCGCCGGCGACGCGGCACTCGTCGACCCGGCTGGCGTAGAAGCAGTAGTGCTTCTTCAAGACTTCGAAGGGCCGCCAGGGCGCTGGATAAGACCAGGCAGCCCGTTCGGACACACGGCCCGAAACGGTCAGAGTCCAGTAGGCGGCTTCACCCTTGAACTCGCAGAGCGATCGCCCCGGTGCCGGTTTCAACAGCTTGGTCTGCACGTCTGCCGGCGGAATGTAGTAGGTGGGCGGATGGCTGGTCTCCAGAACCCGGAAGCCCTGGGTCGTATCCGCCACCAGGACGCCGTTGAAGAGGACCTGTAGCCGCTCGGCCACTGGCTCGAGCCGCGGCGGGCGAGGGTAGTCCCAGACCGATTCCTGGCCCGGACCGGGCTCGAGTCTTCGCAAAGGACCGTTCTCCTCTAAGTTTGCCGGGCGATTGATCTCAAGCCGGGCGGGGACACATTACCGACATGACACGAGGGAACGACACACGAGGCGCCTACCGGCGCGCCGTCATCACCGGTGCCTCCAGCGGCATCGGCGAGGCCTTCGCACGGTCTTTGTCCGACGGAACCGATCTGCTGCTGACCGGCCGGAACGAAGCGGCTTTGGAGGCCCTGGCCGATGAGTTGTCGAGGGACGGTCGCCATATCGAGAGGCTGGTGGCCGATCTGGCGGAAGACAAGGGCCGCGACTCTTTGGTCGCGGTGTCCCAGGCTTTCGCTCCGGATTTGCTGATCAACAATGCCGGTCTCGGGACTTTTGGCCGCATGATCGACAATGAGCCCATGAGCGAGCGTGCCATGGTTGAGGTCAACGTGGTGGCGCCGACGGTGATCACGCGCGCGCTTCTGCCCGGTATGCTGCAGCGCGCCCGGGAGGACGAACGCCGGGCCGGTCTGGTGATGATCGCGTCGACCGCGGCCTTTCAGCCCTTGCCCTACTTCGCAACCTACGCCGCGACCAAGGCCTTCGACTATTTCTACGCGCAGGGGTTGGCCAGCGAGCTGGAGTACGAGCCGATCGATGTGCTGACGGTCTGTCCCGGCCCCACGAAGACCCGCTTTTTCGAGCGGGCCGGTAACGGCAAGGAACCCTCCGGTCCGCGGATGAGCTCGGCGACGGAGGTCGCACATCGGGCGCTGCGCGCTCTCGGCCAGCAGGATGTGGTCACGATCGGGGCAGGCAATCGCGCCTACCGCGGCATCGCGAAGTTGCTGCCCGAGCGGGTGTTGCGCGGACCGACCCGCCGGGTTTTGCGCAGCAGCATGAAGGGGAGGTAGTCTCGGATGGCCGGAACGAAGGGAACGGAGAGGGGGATGTCCAGCGTTGCACGGGCGGCTTACGCCCTTGGACAAACCGCGCGGGTCGGCGTTTACTTCGGCCAGTACGCGCTTTCGGCCCGCTTGACCCGGCCCGTCAAGCCGAAGCGGCCGATCCGAGGGCCCTTCGCAGGACAGGAGGAGATCCTTGCCGATCTGCGCGGGCTGCTCCAGCGCGACTGGGCGAACATCGAGGCCGGTCTCTATCGCATGCCCTATGACTTGCTGGAGGAGCCGGTCGGCGCGCTGCGCCGCGCTTCGCGCTATTTCCGCGATCTCCGCTCGGTCGAACGGCGGCGGCATAGCGGCGGGCATGACGAAGTGCTGACCCAGGCGGATCGAGCACGTTATCCGCGCTACTACCTACAGAACTTCCACTTTCAGTCCGATGGTTGGCTGTCGCCCGATTCGGCGGCGATCTACGATCATCAGGTGGAGGTGCTCTTCACCGGCGGTGCCGATGCCATGCGCCGCCAGGCCCTGGTGCCGCTGGGCGAGTTCCTGCACCACCGCCGCTCGGCCGCGACCCGGATGATCGATATCGCCTGCGGAACCGGCCGCTTCCTGACTTTCGTCAAGGACAACTACCCGCGGCTACCGGTGACTGCGTTGGATCTCAGCCCGGACTATCTCGCTCAAACGGCGCGCAACCTGCGGCGCTGGCGCGGGGTCGAGACGCATCAGGCCGCCGCCGAAACCACCGGTCTGCCGGATGCCAGCTACGACCTGGCGAGCTGCATCTTCCTGTTCCACGAGTTGCCGCCGAAGGTGCGGCCGCAGGTTGCCGCCGAAATCGCCCGCATTCTCAAGCCCGGCGGGCGGCTGCTCTTCGTCGACTCGATCCAGAAGGGCGACCAGTCGTCCTACGACGGCCTGCTGGACTACTTCCCGGTCGCCTTCCACGAACCTTACTACAGCAGCTACGTCGAAACCGACCTGGAGGCGCTCTTCGGCCAGGCCGGGCTGAAAACCCTGTCGGTCGAACGCGCCTACTTCTCGCGCGTCATGGTTTTGGAGAAGTCCAGGTAACGTCTCGGACGGGTCGTGGGCCCGCGCGCCACAGCGAGATGATTCAATCGTGCTAGCTGCTCACCCATCGACCCAGGGATACTTCTGACTGAAGGGACGGTCGAGACTCAGCTCCACGATCCAGGCGGCGATGCGCGCGCAGTCGAACAACTCTCGGGCCCGGCGCCATCCGGCTTCTGCGATCTGCTGCCGCTGTTTGCTGTCCGTCGCCAGCCGCCGAACAGTTTCGATCACATCGTCGGCGCCGTTGAACCAGGCGACCTCCCGGTCGGTGAAGAAGCGCTCGAACCCTTTGCCGCGCTTCACGAAGGTCAGCAGGCCGTTGCCCAGGTAGTGCGACATGCGGTCCGAGGCGTAGAGCGGATTCTCGTCTTCCCGGTCGAGCGAGAGGCCCATGGCCGAGTCCGCCAGCGCATCGAGGTAGTCCTGTCCGTAGAGAGACGACCGGCCCACGGCTGAGCCGAAGAAACCGAGCCTCAAATCGCCGAGCTCGCGCTGCAGTCGGCCGAGGATCGCGGGCCGGCTGTCCGTCTGGTCCCGGATCGCCTGGCCTGCGAAAAAAAGATCGTAGCGCGGGCGCGCTATCTCGAAGGCACGGCCGCGGTCGAGGCTAGGGTCGATCGGATTGGGCATGAAGGCGAGTTTCGTGCGGCCGCTCGGATCCTGCAGCCCGGTCACGCTCGACGTCAAAAAGATCGTGTCCACGACCCCAAGGCGGCGCTCAACCTTCTTGCGATTCCCGCTCATGTTGAGGCTGTCCACATTGCGGTAGGCGACCCGGACCTCCGGCAGGATCTCCCGCAGGGCATGAACCGCTTCGTTCGAGACCATTTCGCAGTTCGAGAGTACAACCAGGTCCGGGCGATAGTCACGGCAGACCGCGAGCAGCTTGCCGTCGACTTTGCGCGCGCCGAAGGCCCGGCTGCGAAAGGGGTTGGCGTAGCGCGCGAAGTCGCGGTCGTTCAGGGCATAGACCATATGGCCGCACCTGGTGAAACCGTTCACGAGCCGCTGAGGTATCAAATAGAATTTCTGATGACCGAAGAGCCCCTGAACGTTTCCGAAATACAGGATCCTGATGGGCGGATGCATCTCAGTCACTTCAGACGTCGTTCGGGGTCTGCGGCCTTCGCGCAGGACGCGATGATAAGCTCATGGATGGACGTTCTATTGCGCTTACGCGCAAAGATCAAAGCGGGGCTTAAGTGCGGCGCGTGGCTTCCGCGCATCTGACGGTAGCGATAGCGCGAAAACCTGCTCCGAGAAGCCGGCAAAGCTCAAGTCGCTCCGGTTCTCGCCGCGTTCCTCCAGCGGATCCTCCGGACTAGAGCCTGTTGTGATCGTATGGAATCGCTTTGCGGTTCCGCCGATCATAAGAAACAGACTCTAACACTTTGAATCGAGACTACATTTAACCTAATCGCCGGACCCAATACGTGGGTCCTACTGATCACTATCTGGTCTAGAGCTCCAACAGCAGCGTTTCCGGATCTTCGATGGCTTGCTTGACCTTGACCAGGAAGCCCACAGCCTCGCGGCCGTCGACCAGACGGTGGTCGTAGGACAGCGCCACGTACATCATCGGACGGATCGCGACCTCGCCCTTCAGAGCGATGGGCCGCTCCTCGATCTTGTGTAGCCCGAGGATCCCGGCTTGCGGCGGATTGAGGATCGGGGTGGAGAGCAGAGAACCGAAAATGCCGCCGTTGGTGATGGAAAAACTACCGCCCTGCAATTCCTCCATCTTGATCTTGCCGTCGCGCGCGCGGCCCGCTACGTCGCCCAGTTCTGCTTCCACAGCGGCAAAGGACTTGGCGTCGCAGTCGCGGATAATCGGAACCATCAGGCCTTGCGGCGTGGAGACGGCCATGCCGATGTCGAAGAACTTGTTGTAGACGATCTCATCGCCGTCGATCCTGGCGTTGACCGCCGGGAAGGCCTCCAGCGCCGCGACACAGG
Organism: Algihabitans albus; assembly: GCF_003572205.1. Lineage (NCBI taxonomy): Bacteria > Pseudomonadati > Pseudomonadota > Alphaproteobacteria > Rhodospirillales > Rhodovibrionaceae > Algihabitans > Algihabitans albus. The sequence goes on along the minus strand of NZ_QXNY01000011.1, from coordinate 58,699 downwards.
CCTTGGCGAAGAAGGACATGAAGCCGAGCTTGACCCCGTGCTTCTTCTCGAAGGCCTCCTTGTGCCGGCTGCGCAGCGCCATGACGCCGCCCATGTCGATTTCGTTGAAGGTCGTCAGCATCGCCGCGGTGTTCTGTGCTTCCTTCAGGCGGCGGGCGATGGTCTGGCGCAGCTTGGTCATCTTGACCCGCTTTTCACGCGGGCCGTCTTCGCCGGAGAGGGGCGGTGCCTTGGCTGTGGGCGCCGAAGTCGGGGCCGGCGCTGCGCGGCTGCGCAGGGGCTTGCGGCCCTCGATCACGTCGAGCACGTCTTCCTTGGTGATGCGTCCCCGCGGCCCGGTCGCTTCGATCAGACCGGCATCGAGTGCGTGCTGTTCCACCAAGCGCTGAACGGCCGGGGAGAGGTGCTGCGCTGATGGTGGCGTCTGATCCGACAGCCAGCCGCGCAGATCCGAAGCGGTGATCTTTCCGCCGGCGCCGCTGCGCGCCACGGCGGCAGGGTCCAGCCGGTCAGCGGTTGAGGGTGCGGTTGCCGTCGCCGCGACTACTGGTGCCTTGGCGTCCGTCGTCGTGTCCGTAGCTGGTGCTGGCGCCGTGGCAGCACCTGCTCCGCCGCCGGCAGAGATGCGAGCCAGCAGTCCGCCTGCTTCGACGGTCGAGTCCTCCTCGGCCAGGATCTCGCTGAGCACGCCGTCGGCCGGTGCGTTGACTTCCAGCGTCACCTTGTCGGTTTCCAGCTCGGCGATCGCTTCATCGGCCTTCACGGCTTCACCGGCATTCTTGAGCCACTTGGCAACGGTCGCCTCGGTGACCGACTCGCCAAGGCTGGGCACCGGAACGTCGATGCTTTGCCCGTTGCCGCCGGTCGCTGCCGGCGGTGTCGTTGACGGGGCCGCTGGAGCTTGCGCTTCGGCCGTTGTGGGCGCAGGCGCAGACGGCGCCTTGTCGGCCGGCATCTTGGCGGCCGTGCCGTTGCCTTCGCCGATGCGGGCCAGCAGTGCGCCGACCTCGACATTGTCGCCCTCTCCGGCCAGGATCTCGCTGAGGACGCCGGCTTCGGGCGCATTCACCTCCAGAGTGACCTTGTCGGTCTCCAGTTCCACCACCGCCTCGTCGGCCGCGACGTCGTCGCCGACCTGCTTCAGCCACTGGCCGATGGTGGCCTCGGTCACGGACTCGCCGAGGCTGGGGACCTTGATCTCGCTCGCCATCTTCCACCTTCTCCTACGCGGCTTCCCGGTTGGCCGCCCAACGTGTCCAGGACCGCTAACGGGCAGTTGCCTCAGGGCCCGTTAGCGGCCCAGGATCAACTTACTCAGCCGCCTGTTTGGTCTTCCCGCCCTGCTTGGGCGAACTGTTCGCTGCCCCTGTCTGTCCGGCTTCGTCCGCTTTGCGCGAGGCGATCCGGCCGAGATGCGGCAAGCCGACGGTCAAGGCTTTGTCGACCAGTTCGGCTTGTTGCTCGACGTGGCGCGAGTGCTGGCCGGTCGCAGGGGAAGCGGCCACGCGGCGGCCCGCGTAGCGCGGGCGCGGCTGCTTGAAGCCCAGGTCCGCGGCGATCTCCTCGATGAACTCCGCCGCGAAGGACCAGGCGCCCATGTTGCGCGGCTCCTCCTGGCACCAGACCAGCTCGCAATGCTCGTAACCTTCCAACTCCTGAACGAGGGCGTCGGCGGGGAAGGGGTAAAGCTGCTCCAGCCGCAGGATGTGGACGTCGTCCTGACCGCGCTTCTCCCGCTCTTCCAGAAGGTCGTAGTAGACCTTGCCGGAGCAGAACACGACCTGCCGCGCCTTCGACTTCTTGCTGGGCAGCTTCGGTTCGGTGAGGATGCGATGGAAGGAACTTTGACCGGCCATATCGGCCAGGCTGGACACCGCCCGCTTGTACCGCAGCAGCGATTTCGGTGTGAAGACCACCAGCGGCTTGCGGAAGTTGCGATGAATCTGCCGGCGCAGGGCATGGAAGTAGTTGGCTGGGGTGGTGCAGTTGACCACCTGGATATTGTCCTCGCCGCAAAGCTGCAGGAAGCGCTCGAGGCGTGCCGAGGAATGCTCCGGCCCCTGACCTTCGTAACCGTGAGGCAGCAGCATCACCAGCCCTGACATGCGCAGCCACTTCGCCTCGCCCGAGGCGATGAACTGATCGATGATGATCTGCGCGCCGTTCACGAAGTCGCCGAACTGCGCCTCCCAGAGCACCAGTGCCTGCGGTTCAGCCAAGGAGTAGCCGTACTCGAAACCGAGAACGGCGAGCTCGCTCAAGGGGCTGTCGATGATCTCGACCTTGCCCTGGTCTTCACTGATGTGCTCCAGCGGCTTGTAGGTCGCCTCGGTCTTCTGATCGATCCAGGCGGCGTGCCGCTGCGAGAAGGTGCCTCGGTTTGAATCCTGGCCCGTAAAGCGCACCGATTGGCCTTCCTGCACCAGCGTGCCGAAGGCCAGGGCCTCGGCCGTTGCCCAGTCGATTCCCTCGCCCGAGGAGATCATCGCTTTCTTGGCTTCGAGCTGCCGGGCGATCTTCCGGTTGATGTTGAAGCCCTCGGGCACTTGGGTCAGCGTCTCGCCGATCTGCCGCAGGGTCTTCAGGGGCACCGCGGTCTTGCCGCGCCGGGCGTCATAGCCGCGCGCCTTGTCGAAGCCGGCCCAGGCGCCTTCGAACCAGTCGGCCCGGTTGGGTTTGTAGGACTTCGCAGCATCGAAGTCGCGGTCGAGCCGCTCCCACATCTCGCGTACGATGGTCTCTGCTTCGCCTTCGGCGACCACGCCTTCGCGGACCAGCCGTTCCGCATAGACCGTACGCACCGTCGTATGTTTCTTGATGCGGTCGTACATCAAGGGTTGGGTAAAGGCCGGCTCGTCGCCTTCGTTGTGGCCATGTCTGCGGTAGCAGAACATGTCGATGACGACATCCTTCTTGAAGGTCTGGCGGAACTCCGTGGCAATCCGCGCCACATGCACCACCGCCTCCACGTCATCGCCGTTCACGTGGAAAATCGGCGCCTGGATGATCTTGGCTACGTCGGAGCAATAGGGACCCGAGCGGGCGTTGACCGGATTGGTGGTAAAGCCGATCTGGTTGTTGACGATGAAATGGATCGTCCCGCCGATGCGGTAGCCCTTGAGCTCGGACAGGTCGAGGGTTTCCGGCACCAGACCCTGGCCGGCAAAGGCGGCGTCGCCGTGCAGCAGCAGCGCCATGACCTGGGTGCGGTCGCTGTCGCCGTGCTGCATCTGCTTGGCGCGTACCTTGCCCACCACGACCGGATTGACTGCCTCCAGGTGCGACGGGTTGGCGGTCAGCGACAGGTGAACGGTGTTTCCGTCGAACTCCCGGTCGCTGGAGGTGCCGAGGTGGTACTTCACGTCGCCCGAGCCGCCGACGTCCTCCGGGTGCGCCGCGCCTCCGCGAAACTCGTGGAAGATGGCCTGGTAGGGCTTGCCCATGAAGTTGGCCAGGACGTTGAGCCTGCCGCGGTGCGGCATGCCCAGAACCACCTCCTTCAGGCCCAACTGGCCGCCGCGCTTCAGGATCTGCTCGAGACCCGGAATCATGGCCTCGGCTCCTTCCAGCCCGAAGCGCTTGGTTCCGGTATATTTCTTGTCGAGGAACTGCTCGAAGGTCTCGGCTGCCGTCAGGCGTTCCAGGATCGCGCGCTTGCCCGGAACGGTGAAGCTGGTCCTGTTGAGCGCCTCGTTCTCGATACGCTCCTGGATCCAGCGCTTCTGATCGGGGTCCTGGATGTGCATGAACTCGACGCCGATCGAACCGCAGTAGATGATGCGGCAGATCTCGACGATCTCATGCAGGGTCGCGACTTCCCGGCCCAGAACGCCGTCGATGAAGATCGGGCGGTCCAGGTCGGCTTCCGCGAAGCCGTAGGACATCGGGTCCAGTTCCGGGTGTGCGACGCGCTGTGCCAGGCCCAGCGGGTCCAACTCGGCCTCGAGATGACCGCGCACCCGATATGCGCGGATCAGCATGAGGGCGCGGATCGAATCGACCGTCGCTTGGCGCACGCGATCGGTCGACAGCGCATCTCCGCTCGGCACCGGATGGTTGGCTTGGACGGGCGCCATCGCACCGTTGCCTGCGCTGGACGACGCGGGGCGGTCGAGATCGCCGGTCAGCAGACGCCGCGCACCCTCGTCCAAATCGTCGAAGAACTTGCGCCAGCCCGCATCCAGGGACCCCGGATCGGCTTGATAGGAATCGTAGAGGTCGAAGAGCTGGTTCGCTCCCGGACCGAGCAATAGCGAGGCTTCGTCCGGGTCTTGGGAGGCGCGGGCAGAGTCCGTCATGCGTGTCTTTCGGCTGGGCCGGTCCGCCGAGACGGCCCCCGCCGCCCTTCGTTCGTCTATTGGCGGCCGGGGCCGCCGTGTCCTGGTTTACGGTGGCGAGAGCCACCATGCGCTTGTGTTGCGCCCCATTAAACAGCGAGCGCGACACCATTCCGTTAACATCCTACAGGGCGAAGCTGCGCCTTGTTCGCCCATGTTACAAGGCTCAGCTCCCGAAAGCGGTGACCATCGTGCTGCCCAAGCTGGCCGGAGACTCCGCGACGTGGATGCCAGCCTCGCGCAGCGCGGCGATCTTGTATTCCGCCGTATCCTTGCCGCCCGAGACCACTGCGCCCGCATGTCCCATGCGCCGGCCGGGCGGCGCGGTGACGCCCGCGATGAAGCCGACGGTCGGCTTCTTGACGCTCGACTCGGCCAGGAACTCGGCTCCCTTGACCTCGGCGTCGCCGCCGATCTCGCCGATCATGATGATTCCTTCGGTCTCCGGGTCTTCCAGGAACATCTTCAGGCAATCGACGAAGTCGGTCCCATTGACCGGATCGCCGCCGATGCCGATGCAAGTCGACTGACCGAGTCCGGCGGCGGTGGTCTGTGCCACGGCCTCATAGGTCAGGGTGCCGGAGCGGGAGACGATCCCGATCTTGCCACGCTGGTGGATGTGACCGGGCATGATGCCGATCTTGCAGGCATCCGGCGTGATGACGCCCGGACAGTTCGGGCCGATCAGCCGGGTGTCGGACTCTACCAGGCGCCGCTTCACCTTGATCATGTCCTGAACCGGGATGCCCTCGGTGATGCAGACCGCGAGACGAACGCCGGCGTCGATCGCTTCCAGAATCGCGTCGGCCGCGAAGGGCGGCGGAACGTAGATCACGCTGGCGTCGGCGGCGGTTTCGCTGACCGCTTCGGCCACGGTGTCGAAGACCGGAAGATCGAGATGGCTGGTACCGCCCTTATTCGGCGTCACGCCACCGACCATCTTGGTGCCGTAGGCGATGGCCTGCTCGGAATGGAAGGTGCCCTGAGCTCCGGTGAAGCCCTGACAGATCACCTTGGTGTTTTCGTCAACCAGAACGGCCATGATTTATGCGGCCTCCTTCACGGCCTTGACGATCTTGTCCGCCGCGTCGGCCAGGTTATCGGCCGAGACGATCGGCAGTCCGGACTCGGCCAGGATCTTCTTGCCCAGTTCGACGTTGGTACCCTCCAGGCGCACGACCAGCGGCACGTGCAGCGAAACCTCGCGCGCCGCCGCGATCACGCCTTCCGCGATCACGTCGCAGCGCATGATCCCGCCGAAGATGTTGACCAGGATGCCCTCGACGTTCGGGTCGGACAGGATGATCTTGAAAGCGGCGGTCACGCGCTCCTTGGTGGCGCCGCCGCCGACGTCGAGAAAGTTCGCCGGCTCGCCGCCGTAGAGCTTGATGATGTCCATCGTCGCCATGGCCAGGCCGGCGCCGTTGACCATGCAGCCGATGTTGCCGTCCAGCTTGACGTAGTTGAGCTCGTGGCGCGCGGCCTCCAGCTCCATGGGGTCTTCTTCGTCCTCATCGCGCATGTCCTCCACGTCCTTGTGGCGAAACAGCGCGTTGTCGTCGAAATTCATCTTGGCGTCGAGCGCCAGCAAGGACCCGTCACCGGTCACCACCAGCGGGTTGATCTCGACCTGCGATGCGTCGAGCTGAATGAAGGCCTTGTACATGCCCATCAGGAACTTGACGGCGGCCGAAACCTGCTTGCCTTCGAGACCGAGGCCGAAAGCCACCTTGCGGGCCTGATAGGGCATCAGGCCCAGGGCCGGGTCGACGGGCTCCTTGATGATTTTCTCCGGCTGCTCGGCGGCGACCTCCTCGATCTCCATGCCGCCTTCCGTGGAAGCGACGATCACCACCCGGCCGACGGCGCGGTCGACCAGCATGGAAAGGTAGAGTTCGCGCGCGATGTCGCAGCCTTCCTCGACATAGAGGCGCTTGACCTCCTTGCCTTCGGGGCCGGTCTGCTTGGTCACCAGCACCTTGCTGAGCATGGCGCGGGCGGCCTCCGCGACCTCCTCGTTCGACTTGCAGATCCGCACGCCGCCCTTGCCGTCCGGATCGCCGGCAAAGTGACCGGCGCCGCGGCCGCCGGCATGAATCTGGGCCTTGACGACAGTGACGGCGCTGGACAGATCGCGTGCGACGGTGACCGCCTCGTCCGGCGTGTAGGCGACGCCGCCCGTGGGCACCGCCACGCCGAACGTCCCGAGCAGACCCTTGGCCTGGTATTCGTGGATGTTCATGCGTGCTTTCGCTCGATGATTGGGCTCAGGAGACCGAGCCGTGGGGAGAGGCGGGACCGGTGCCGCCTCCGGGAGTCCGCCGTAAGGCAGTCAAGGAGACAGGCCGCTCATCGCCAGGAAAATCTCTGCTTAGGCACCGGTCCGATACCCGATCCGGCTCCGCAGCGCGGCGCACTTTAGCAGCCTCGCGCTGCAGTGCAACCGGCTGTCTGAAGCCATGCCATGCGTCCGTCGAAGAGAGACGGGGGAATGACAAAGCTTCCTGTCACAACTAATGCCGGAAGTGGCGCAGGCCAGTGAAGACCATAGCGAGACCGGCGTCGTCGGCGGCGGCGATGACCTCCTCGTCGCGGACCGAGCCGCCGGGCTGAATCACCGCCGTGGCGCCGGCCTCGACGGCCGCCAGCAGGCCGTCGGCGAAGGGGAAGAAGGCGTCGGAGGCGACGACGCAGCCTTTGGCCGCGCCGGCTCCGAAGGCTTGCTCTGCCTTGATCGCGGCGATACGGGCGGAATCGACGCGGCTCATCTGGCCCGCGCCGATGCCGAGGGTGGCGCCCGAGCGCGCATAGACGATGGCGTTTGATTTTACATGCTTGGCCACGCGAAAAGCGAACAGCAGATCGGCGATCTCCGCCTCGCTCGGCTGGCGCCGGGTCACCGCCCTGAGCTGATCGGCGGCGATCCGGCCGCTGTCGCGGCTCTGCACCAGCAGGCCGCCGGAGACCGTCTTGGCGGTAGTGCCGGCCTCGGCTGGATCGGGCAGGCCGCCGGTGATCAGTAGACGCAGGTTCTTCTTGCTGGCCAGCAGGTCTCTTGCGTCACCCTCGACCTCCGGCGCGATGACCACCTCGGCGAACAACTCGGCGATCTTCTCCGCCGTGGCTGCGTCGAGCGAACGGTTGACCGCGATGATGCCGCCGAAGGCGCTGACCGGGTCGCAGGCAAGAGCCTGGGCATAGGCCCCGCTCAAGCTCTCGCCTTCGGCCACGCCGCAGGGATTGGCGTGCTTGATGATGGCGACAGCCGGCCGCTCGAATTCGGCGACCAATTCGAAGGCGGCATCGGTGTCGTTGATGTTGTTGTAGCTGAGCTGCTTGCCCTGAAGCTGTTCCGCCGTGGCGACGCCCGGGCGTGCCTTGCCGGCCCGATAGAAGGCGGCCTCCTGATGCGGGTTCTCGCCATAGCGCAGGGTTTCCACCCTTGTTCCCGCCAAGGCGATCTCCTTGGGCAGCGGATCGCCGAGTTGCTGCGCGAACCAGCCCGAGACGGCAGCGTCGTAGCCGGCGGTATGGGAGAAGGCCGCGGCGGCGAGACGCCGGCGCAAGGCGGCACCGGTCCGCCCCCCCTCCGCTGCCAGCTCGGCGAGCAGGGCGGGATAGTCGGCCGGGTCGGTCAGCACGGCCACGGCGCCATGGTTCTTGGCCGCCGCGCGGATCATCGCCGGCCCGCCGATGTCGATGTTTTCGATGCAAGCCTGAAAGTCGCCGCCGCGCGCCACCGTCTCGCGGAAGGGGTAGAGATTGACCACCAGCAAATCGATCGGCTGGATGCCGTGCGCCGCCATCTGCTCGGTATGGGTCGGGTCCGAGCGCTTGCCGAGCAGGCCTCCGTGGACCAGCGGGTGCAGGGTCTTGACCCGTCCGTCGAGGATCTCGGGAAAGCCCGTGGTTTCCGCGACCTCACCGACCGGCAGACCGGCCTCGGCGATGGCCTTGGCGGTGCCGCCGGTGGAAATCAGCTCGACGCCCCCGTCATGGAGCGCACGCGCCAAGTCGATCAAGCCGTGCTTGTCGGAAACGCTCAGCAGCGCACGGCGCAGCGGGATCTGATCGAGGTCGGCGTCGGGATTGTCGCTCACGTCGGCGGCATTGCTCATCGGTCGGTCGCTCTGCGTTCGGTCAGGTTTTTGAAGGTATGGCTGGCGGGGCTACACCGAATCCGGGGCCCGTGCAACGCCGCCGCGCAGCCAGATTAGAAAGGCGCCGGTCAGCAAGGCCGCGACGGCCAAGGGTACCCAGGGCTGCCACAGCTCCGCCGCGACGGCCAGTGCCAGCAGCAGGAGATTGAAGCCGCCGATGGCCAGGCTGCAGCTCCCGTGGGTCAGCTTGCGTTCCACGGCGCGCTGGTAGGCATGGCTGCGGTGGGCGCGCCAGGGCGGTTGGCCTTGCATCAGCCTTAGCAGCAGTGTGGTGGTGGCATCGGCCCAGTAGTAGGCGGGCAAGATCAGGGCGGACGCCCAGGCGCCCTCGCCGGCGGCGATCACCAGCAGCCAGCCGAGCAGGAAGCCGAGCGGCACGGATCCGACATCGCCGAGAAAGACCTGCGCCCGATGCCAGTTCCAGGGCAGGAAACCAGCGACCGCGCCGATCAACAAGAGTGCCAGGACCACCGTGGCCAAGGGCCAGTCGCCGAGCAAGGCGAGCACGACCACGCCCAGCGAGATGGAAAGGGCCTCGACCGCAGAGAGGCCGTCGATCCCGTCCATGAAGTTGAAGAGATTGATGAACCAAATCCAAAGCAGCGCCGTGAAGACCAGGTCGGCCCAGAGCGGCAGCAAGCCTTGGGTCGCCGGTTGCGCGCCGACCATACCGCCGATCGCCAGCAGCACGGCGGCCAACTGTACGGAGAAGCGGAGGCCGGCCGGCAAGCTTTCCTGATCGTCTCTCCAGGACACCATGGCTAACAGCACTGCGCCGGCCAGCACGGTCCAGAGACCGGGCAAACCGGTGCTGCCGAAGACGAGCCCCCAGAGCGCCAGAACCAGCAAGAAGCCGCCGACCAGGGGCAGACCGCCGCCTCGCGGGGTCGGCTGACTGTGGCTGGAGCGGGCGTTCGGTCGGTCCAGCGCGATCTCGCGCAGCTTCGGCAGAATACGGCCGATCGCCCACCAGACGAAGAGGGCCAGCAGGCCGGCGGCGGCGACAGCGGCGGCCGGCGTCGGCGCCATCTCGATCATGACCCAATCCAGTTCATGTACTCTGTGGCCCCCGAGCCCGCGGGTCGCGACCCTTCGTTTCGCGACGCAGAGCCCATTTGACCTTCAACCCCTCCGGCGGACAGAGGCCGGCGAGCACCACCTGCTGACTGCGTCGCTCGGCCGGGCCGCCGTGGTAGACCGAATCCTCCAGCGTGATCTCCGCGCCGCTGGCGCGCAGCCGCCAGCCGCCCGCCTTGGCCAGGCGCAACAGCGCGCCGCCGCCGGACAGAAGCGTGGCCTGAACGTCGGGATGAAGGTGAAAGCGGATTGCAAAGCGCAGGTCGCGCTTCGATCCGCCGCGCTCCACCGGCTCCAAGCGGTCTTCGCCGCGCAGATCCTCTCCGCCCGCGCTCAGATAGAGACGGCGAATATGACGAAGGCCGAAGCGCTCGGAATAGCCATCGTGCGCGGCCTCGACCCAGACTGCACCCTCGGCCTCGTCACGCTCGCAGTAGGGAATCGCCGCGCGTGCGATCATGCCGCCGCTGCGGCCAAGCGGCGAGGCATTCATATCGCCGAGAGTCAGGGTCGAATGGGCCGGCGTGCCGCGGAGCAGCCTGCGGTAAGCTTCGGGGAGATCCGCTGTGCCGGGCCCGCAGTTGACGATCAGCCGTTCGCGCGCGACCGAGAGCTCGAAGGCCAGCGTGCCGGCATGGGCCGCGCGGTCGGAGCCCGGCGGCGGGGGTGGGCCCGCATCCAGGATGATCAAGGTGCGCCCGCTTTGCAGCCGCTGAAAACCGCTCTGCGGCGCGGACATTCGGGGCCGCCGCCGGGCATCGGCGCGTTGCAGCACGAGGTCGACCTTGAACCCCTGCTCCGGCAGGCTGCCGTTGAACAAGGCCAGACCGCCGTCGCCATGCTGGTAAAGGCGCAACATCGGTGCCATCGACTCGATGGCTGCCACCAGGTTGGGCGGCACCGTCTGGTCCGCGCCATGCAGCGTCGCGCGCAGATCGATCAGGTCGCGCAGCATGGCCAGATGATGCGCCGGACTGCGCTCGATCTGTCCGCCGTCGGGCAGGATCTGACGGGCCAGCTCCAGCTCCAGCAAGGCGAGCCCGCGGCGCATCTGCGCCAGGCAGCCTGGCAGGCAGGCGCCGGCGATGATCAGCCCCCGCAGCGCGAGAACCAGGTCCGCGCCCGCCAGACCGGCAGGCAGCACGCGCGCCAGATGGCGCGTTTGGCGGGCTGCGGAGTGCAGCAGCTCGCGACGGAATTGCGTCTCGGCGCTGGCGGCGAAGAAATCCCACTGGCCGAGCCAGTGGGACAGGCGGCGCGAAGTGGTCAGCGGCGCCCAGGCAAGCCGGTCGAAACGGCTGTGGGCGGCCAGCCAGCTTTCGGTCAGCTCGCGCGCGCGCCGTCTGGCCGTATCGCCCGCCGTCGCCCGCAGATCCCGCAGCCAGGCGAAGCCATGCACTTCCTCTAGCCAAGCCGTCCCTGCTTCGGGTGGGCACCAGAGCGGGTTCGGGTCCAGGAGCGTCTGTCCAGCCAGTGACCAATGCCCCTCAAGCAGGGCGGCGCCCGCATCGACGTCGCCGGGCCAGGGATCGGGCGGTGTCGCTTCCGGGTTTACGGCATCGCAGCCGCCGAGTGTCCAGTCGTAGGCCGGCAGCGCGAAGAAGGGGCGCTTGGCGGCGTAGGCGAGGCGCCCGAACAACAGAGGTCGCGGTAAAGTCAAAAGTGCGCGCCAGCGGGTCAGGAAGCCTGGCTGCCGTCGCGATCCGACTCGAGGCCGGCGATGCGCCTTGGGCGCAGGGGACTCGGCTAAGCGGCGCTCGCCCATGGCTGTTGCGCCGCCTCCGCGCCTCAGGCGCCGCGCAGGGCGCGGATATTGTCGGCATAAGCCTCGGGGCCGCCAATGAAGGTGGCGGTGCCGGCGACCAGCACGTCGGCACCGGCGGCGACCGCTTGCGGTGCCGTCTCCCGATTGATGCCGCCATCGACCTCCAGGTCGATCTTGCGGCCGCTGGCGTCGATCATCGCGCGCAGCGATCGGATCTTCTCCAGCGCCTCGGGGATGAAGGATTGCCCTCCGAAACCGGGGTTGACGCTCATCACCAGGATCAGGTCGAGCTCGCTCAGCACCGGCTCGACGACGGACACGGGCGTCCCTGGATTGAGCGAGACGCCGGCCTTCTTGCCGCAGGATTTGACGAGCTGCAGCGTGCGATGCAGGTGATATCCAGCTTCCGGATGGACCGTCAGGATGTCGGCGCCCGCCTTGGCGAAGGCTTCCACATAGGGGTCGACCGGCGCGATCATGAGGTGCACGTCGAAGGTCTTGGCCGAGTGTGGCCGTAACGCCGCCACGACCTGCGGGCCGATGGTGATGTTCGGTACGAAATGGCCGTCCATCACGTCCACGTGCAGATAGTCGGCACCGGCGGCGTCGACCGCACGCACCTCCTGCCCCAGGCTGGCGAAGTCGGCGGAGAGAATGGAGGGCGCGATCCGGACGGGCTGCTGCATGAGCGTCTGACTATCAGCGCTCGGCCTTGCCGTCAAAGCGGGAAAGCGGTGGTCGCCCTGTCAAGCCGGCGTCGAATTCGTGACAGTGGCAGAACCGCTATCTCGGCCTTGGCTCGTCTGGCAGCCGAACCCCACCGGAGTCTGCAAGCTTGCGTCCCCAGACCGCGCTGCGGACTTCGCGGCGTGTCAGGCCGATATCTCTGAGAAGACGCTCGTCCAGGTCTGCGAGCTGGTCTTCCGCGCAATGGGCCCTGTAGGCACGGCCGAGTAAAGCTCCCAAAGCGCGAAGCCAGGCGAAGGGGCTTCCAGTCGGATCGCCTGCGATCCTAGGCTCTCTCTCCAAGCGAACGGACTTGCGGTTGAAAGCTGGAGAGTTCATGCCTGGAAGCTCCTCAAGATCCCACGGGAAACGTCCGCTTCGGAGATCTTTGATATCAGCTTGCTCGCAGCTAATAGTTCGGTCATGATCGAACTATGAAACACGGACCGGACATCGCCTATATCGCGTCCCTGATCGGCGATCCGGCGCGCGCCAACATCTTGACGGCACTTCTTGGCGGCCTGTCGCTTACGGCCAGCGAGTTGGCCGTCGAGGCCGGTGTGACCAAGCAGACTTGCAGCTCGCATTTGGCGCGGCTGCAGGAGGCGTCGCTGATCGCCGTGGAGACGCAGGGCCGGCACCGCTATCACCGTCTGGCCGACAGCGGTGTTGCAGCGCTGCTCGAAAACCTGATGGGCGTCGCCGCCGCGCGCCGCCCGAGCCGGGTCCGTCCTGGACCCAAGGAGCCAGCCCTACGGCAAGCGCGCGTCTGCTACGACCACTTGGCCGGCGATCTTGGCGTGGCTCTCTTCGATGCTCTGGTCCGCGACGGCGTTCTTGCGGTCGAGCGCTCGCAGCCCCGGCTGACGGTACGCGGCGAGGCGGAGATGCTGGACTTCGGGATCGATCTCGCGGCGCTCGGCAAACTACGTCGCCCGTTGTGCCGCAGCTGTCTCGATTGGAGCGCGCGGCGCAGTCATTTGGCCGGTGCGCTGGGCGCGGCCCTGCTGCAGCGACTCTTCGACGTTGGCTGGGCGCGTCGGGTCGAAGGCACGCGCGTCGTCGACTTCACGCCACCCGGCCGGCAAGCCCTGAAGAAGCGCTTCGCGCTGTCGGTGTGAAAAGGTCTTGGGACGGAGCTTCACCAGCGTAAACGCTAAGACCCGACCCGTTCGAAACTGCTCGGCGCGATTTCGCGCAACTCGATGGCGTTGCGCTGCAGCTGCAAGACGGCCAACCCCCGTTCGGTGCTGCCGTCCCCGCGCAGTCGAAAGATGCCGTCGACTCCCGCGAAGCCATTGGGATCGGTCAGATCCTCTGCGGTGTAGTCGGGCGCGGTGCCGGCCTGCGCCGCCTCGCGCGCCAAGACGGCGGCGAGCGCTGTGGCGTCATAGGCCAGGGAGGCCAGACGCGGCGGGGTCTCGCCGTAGAGCTCTCGGTAGCGGCTTGCCCAAGCCTCCCAACCGCTGCGTTCGGGGGCGGCAAACCAGCCGCCGACTAGCGCGGCCTCCTGGCCAAGGCTGGGATCCTCCCAGAGCTGGGTGCCCAGGTATTGGGTCTGTTCCGGATCGATATCGTAGAAAGGCAGCAGTGTGGCCAGTCCCAGCAGCTCGTTGCCGCCGGCCGGCACCAGCAGGGCATCGTAGCTGGAGCGTGCTGCCGCAAGCTGCTGCACGATCGGTCCGGCATCGGTTACCGCAAAGGGATCATAGGTTGCGACCTGGGCCACGAAGCCGCCGTAGCGGGTGGCGGCTTGCTGAAGGGCTTGCAGTGTGGCGTCGCCGTAGGGGTTACGCGGCGCCAGCACGGCAAAACGGGTCATGCCCTGTCGGGTGGCGTAGTCGACGACCCGGTCGACCTGCGCCGTCGGATCGAGGCCGATCACCCAGACTCCACGCCCTCCGACGGTTCTGTCGTTGGAGAAGGCGACAACCGGGATTTGAAGACCTCGGGCTTGCGGTGCCGCCGCGGCGACGGAGGTAGAGAAAAGCGGGCCGAGAATGAGGTTGGCCTCCTCGTTCAAGGCCGCTTGCATGGCTTGCTCGGCGCCTTCCGGTCGTCCGCCAGTGTCGTGCAGCGTCAGCTCGAAGTTCGGACCGCCCACGTCGAACAGTGCCATCTGTGCGGCATTCAGCAAGGCTTGGCCAAGTGTTCCTTGCTCTCCGGTCATCGGAAGCAGCAGGGCTACGGTCGCTTCGCCGGGGTCTCGCGGGGGCGGGGGCGGGGGCGTCGGCTGCGCCTCGACGACCGGCGGCGTTGGCGTTTGTCCGCTGCTCTGCGGTGGGGCATCATCCCTGGCTGAACAAGCCGTCAGGCTCAGCAGCAGAACGCCGAGAACTGCAGCGCGACCCGAACGCGAAGGCATAGTTGCGAAAGGCAGGCATGAAGGGATCACGATCCACTCCCGCTGGTGGAACTGGTAAGGGCTTTGAAGCCGTTGCCGTCCAGAGTGAGGACGACACGGCCGAGCTTGCGACTGGCACGAAGCTGTTGCGACTCGAAACGCCGTTGAAGCCTCTCGAGCCAGCTTTGTATCTGGTTGCCTGCCCGATCGGCAACTTGGCCGATGTGACATTGCGTGCGCTCTCGACGCTGGCGCAAAGCAATCTCCTCGTCTGCGAGGACACGCGCTACACCCGGCGACTGCTCCAGGCCCATGGTCTCGACCGCCCCGACCGCTCTCTTCTCGCCTACCATGAACATAATGCCGCACGTGTGCGACCGAAACTGATCGAAGCCCTCAAAAGGGGCGAGACCGTGGCGCTGGTCAGCGATGCCGGCACGCCGTTGGTCTCCGACCCCGGGTTCAAGCTGGTGCGCCTCGCGGTGGAGGCCGGAATTCGCGTGATCCCGATTCCGGGCCCTTCGGCGGTTCTGGCGGGGCTGGTCGCAGCTGGCCTGCCCAGCGACCGCTTCTGTTTCGCCGGGTTTCCTCCGCCCAAGAGCGCCGCCCGCCAACGCTGGCTGGCCGAACTGAAACCCGTGCCGGCGACGTTGATTCTTTTCGAAGCCCCTCAACGCCTGGCCGCCAGCCTGTCCGATATGGTCGAGGTTTTGGGCGGCGAACGACCGGCGGCCGTGGCGCGAGAACTGACCAAGTTGTTCGAGGAGGTGCGGCGTGCGCCCCTGGCCGAGCTTGCGGCGACCTATGCTGCGGAGGCCCAGCCCAAGGGCGAGATTGTGGTGATCGTCGGTCCGCCGCTGGCTGAAGCGACGAATGCGGCGGCGCTGGATGCGGCCCTGCGCAGTGCGTTCGCGGCTGGCGGCAGCCTGAAGGATGCGGTGCAGGCGGTGCAGGCGGCGACCGGGCTGCCGCGCAAGCAGGTCTACGCCCGCGCCTTGGCCCTGTCCGATCCAAAATCCTCCACCGGCTCGGAGGATGGTGGCGATGCGAACGCTTGACTCCCGTCGCCGGGCTTACGGCGCGGGCCGCAAGGCTGAGTTGCTAGCGGCCTGGTGGCTGCGGCTTAAGGGATACCGCATCCTCGCGCACGGTTTGCGGCTGCCGGTCGGTGAGATCGATCTGATCGCCCGGCGCGGGTCCTGCCTCGCCTTTGTCGAGGTCAAGCGGCGCGCGACGTCCCTTGCCGCGCTCGAGGCCGTGACACCGCGTCAGCGGCGTCGGATCCTGCGTGCGGCCGAAGCCTGGCTGGCACGGCGGCCGGATCTGGCCGGCCTCGACTTGCGTTTCGACGCGCTGCTGTTGGTCCCGGGCCAGCGGCCCCGGCACCTTCCTGATGCCTGGCGGCCTTGACACGTCCTGCCGTGCCTCGGCTCGCCCTGTGGGTTGCTTGCGCGGACGAATGTACCGAAAATCCCCCTCTGGCATTTTCTGACCGACGCCTTACCCTCCTGCTGCGATGATTTCTGGGTCGGCAACATATCTCGACCGCTATTCCCGGCGGCGGTGGACATGAACTGGTCACTGGCAAGCGGCCGGCAAGACCTCGAGTCCGCCTTGCGTCGGGTTGGCAGCCAGCCCGACATCCTGATCGATCTGGCCGATACCGCGCTGTTGCTGGCGGCTTTGGATCAGCCGAAGTTGCCGCTGGAGCGCTATCGCCACCACCTCTCGTTGATGGCGCGTGACGCTGCGGATCTTGCCGCCAAGTCGAGTGGCGAGAGCGAGCTGCAGATGCGCTTGGAGGTGCTGCGGCAGGTGATTTTCGAGCGCTATGGCTATGCCGGCGACGAAGAAACCTACGACGACCTGCAGAACGGCAATCTCATGCGCGTGATCGACCGACGCTGCGGGCTGCCGGTCGCGCTGGGCATCCTGGTTGTGGCAACCGCCCGCGCCCAGGGTTGGGATGTTTCGGGCCTGTCCTTTCCCGGCCACTTTCTGCTGCAGCTTCAGGCCGGCGCCGAGCGTGCCGTGGTCGATCCCTTCAACGGTCTGCGCGAGCTGCAGGCGGCGGATCTGCGCGAGCTGCTCAAGGTGCTGTCGGGGGTCGAGGCCGAACTGAAGCCGGAGCACTATGCCCCCGTCGGCAATCGCGACATCCTTCTGCGCCTGCAGAACAACCTGAAGCTCCGTCATTTGCGCGAGCAACGGCCGGAGCAGGCCCTGGAGCTGGTCGAGTCGATGCTGCTGATCGCGCCGGATCAGGCGGGGCTCTGGCGCGAGGCCGGTCTGCTGCACGCCCATCTTTCCAATCTGCGCGCCGCCATCGTCAGTCTGGAGCACTTCCTGGAACTGGCTCCAGCCGGTAGCCAGTCGCAGGAAGCCGGCGAGCTACTCCGCCAGTTGCGCAACAGGCTGAATTGATCCGATCCACGCCGGCCGGCTTCCGCCGCTGGTGCTCGGGTGCTACCAGAAGGTGCGCAGTTTCCGCAGCCGGGAGTTCGAAACCTCTATGTCCCCTTCGCCGACACCTTTGGCCGTCGCCATCCAGATGGACCCAATCGAAGCGGTCGACATCGACGGCGATAGCACCTTCGCGCTGGCCCTGGAGGCGCAGGCCCGTGGCCATGCCCTCTGGCACTACCTGCCGCAGGATCTGAGCTTCCACCACGGCCGGCTGTCTGCGCGATCCCGGCGGCTCGAGGTGCGACGCGCGGCGGGCGCCCACTTCACGCTGGGGGACTTCCAGACGCTCGATCTTGCCGGTGTCGATGTGGTGCTGATGCGCCAGGACCCGCCCTTCGACATGGCCTACATTACCGCCACGCACCTGCTGGAACATGTCCATCCCGCAACCTTGGTGGTCAACGATCCGGTCAGCGTGCGGAACGCTCCGGAGAAACTCTTCGTCACCCACTTCGCGGAGCTGATGCCGCCGACCCTGATCACCAGCAACAGGGAAGAGGCCGCGGCCTTCCGCGCGGAGCACGGAGACATCATCGTCAAGCCGCTGTTCGGCAACGGCGGTGCCGGCGTCTTTCATCTGACGCCGGAAGACGAGAACCTCAACGCCCTGCTGGAGCTCTTCACCCAGCTCTACCGCGAGCCGATCATCGTGCAGCGCTACCTGCCCGAGGTACGCCAGGGCGACAAGCGCATCATCCTGATCGACGGCGAGCCAGCCGGTGCGATCAACCGCGTACCGGCCAAGGGCGAGGCGCGTTCCAACATGCATGTCGGTGGCCGCGCAGAGAAGGCGGAGTTGACCAAGCGCGACCGTGAGATCTGCCACGCGCTCGGTCCGATCCTGCGCGAGCAGGGGATGATCTTCGTCGGCATCGACGTGATCGGCGACTACCTCACGGAGATTAACGTCACCAGCCCCACCGGCATTCAGGAGATCGACCGCTTCGACGGCGCCAATCTGTCCGGCCTGATCTGGGATGCCGTCGAAAAGCGCATCGACCGGGCGGTGGAGTAAGACGAGGCGACGGCAGCGCGCGCTGTCGAGCGCTCTACTGCCGTAGTGCTTCGATGTTCCGGTAGAGCTCGAGGGCTTCCGGATTGGCCAGGGCTTCCCTGTTCTTGACCGCGCGGCCGTGGACCAGGTCGCGGACCGCCAGTTCGACGATCTTGCCGGACTTGGTGCGCGGGATGTCGGCGATCTGCACGATCTTGGCCGGGACATGGCGCGGCGTAGCGCCCTCGCGGATGGTCTGTTTGATGCGCTTTTCAAGCGCCTCGTCGAGGCATGTGCCGTCGCGCAGATGCACGAAGAGGACGACCCGCACGTCGCCTTGCCAGTCCTGGCCGATCACGATGGACTCCACCACCTCCGGCAGCTTCTCGACCTGGCGGTAAATCTCGGCCGTGCCGATGCGCACGCCGCCGGGGTTGAGGGTGGCGTCGGAGCGGCCGTAGACGATCACCCCGTCGTGGCGGGTCAGCTCGACGAAGTCGCCATGGCACCAGACGCCCGGAAATCGTTCGAAGTAGGCGGCGCGGTAACGGGCGCCGTCGGGGTCGCCCCAGAAGTAGAGTGGCATGGAGGGGAAGGGCTTCACGCAGACCAGCTCGCCCTTCTGTTCGCGCACCGCTTTGCCCGTGTCGTCCCAGACTTCCACCGCCATCCCCAGGCCGCGTGCCTGGATCTCGCCGCGATGCACCGGACCGATGGGATTGCCCAGCACGAAACAGGCGAGAATGTCGGTGCCGCCGGAGATGGAGGCGAGACTGACATCCTCCTTAAGGTTCTCGTAGACATAGTCGAAGCCTTCCGGCACCAGCGGGCTGCCGGTCGAGCAGATCGTTCGGATCGTTGAAAGATCGTGAGTCCCCTTGGGCGCCAGCTCGGCCTTGTTGCAGGCATCGATGTACTTGGCCGAGGTGCCGAAGAGTGTCGTGCCTTCGGCGTCGGCATAATCGAACAGAATGTTGCCGTCCGGTGCGAAAGGCGAACCGTCGTAGAGGAGCAGCGTGGCCTCGCAGGCCAGACTGGCGACCAGCCAGTTCCACATCATCCAGCCGCAGGTGGTGAAGTAGAAGACGCGATCGCCGGGCCTCACGTCGGCATTCAGCCGATGCTCCTTGACCTGCTGGATCAGCGTGCCGCCGACGCCGTGGACAATGCACTTGGGCTTGCCGGTGGTGCCCGATGAGTACATCACGTAGAGCGGCGTATTGAAGGGCACCCGCAGGTAATCGATGTCGCGGGCCGTATAGGGCGCCAGTGCCTCCTCTAGGGTGGCCGCCTTCGGCAGCCTTGCCGCAGCCTGCGGACGGCCGAGCAGCGGACAGACGACCGTTTTTACGACACTGGGGAGCTGCGGCAGAAATTCCTGGATCTTCGGCAGAGTGTCGATTTCCTTGCCGTTGTAGAAGTATCCGTCCGGCACGAAGAGGACCTTCGGCTCGATCTGGCCGAAGCGATCGAGCACGCCTTGCACGCCGAAATCCGGCGAGCAGGAAGACCAGATCGCGCCCAGCGAGGCCGTCGCCAGCATGGCGGCCACCGTCTCCGGCATGTTGGGCATGAAGCCGGCCACTCGGTCGCCTTGGCCGACACCCTGATCCTTCAAAAGCTGTTGCAGCCGGCTGACCAGCGCTCGCAGCTCGCGCCAGGAGAGGCGGCGCTTGACCTTGTCCTCGGCCCAAAAGACCAGAGCGTCGCTGTCGTCGTCCCGGCGTAGCAGGTTTTCGGCGAAGTTCAGCCGCGCCTGCGGAAAAAACTGCGCGCCGGGCATCCTGTCGCCGTCGACCAGAACCGGCTTGCCGGCCGGACCGTCGCCGATCAACTCACAGTACTCCCAAACCGCGATCCAGAACTCCTCAAGGTTTTCGACGGACCAGTCCTGGAGCTGTGGGTAGCTGGAGAGCTCAACTCCTTCCTTTTCCTTGAGGTACTGCAGGAAATGGGTGAGCTGCGCCTCGGCGACCCGTTGCGGCGAAGGGCTCCAGAGCGGTGGGTCGGTGACGGCGGAGGCAGTGGGAGAGACGGAGGACATGAGGCAGTCGGCTCGCAGTCGAGACTCGGTGAAGACGGCACCGTCAGACTAGAGCAGGATTGCCGGGAGTGAAATTGCTTTGGTGCCATCGTTCCGAGCTTGATCCGCCGCCGCCCGGACTGCGCTCGATCAGCTCACGGCCGGCGCCCGACCCGGGGATTGCCATGCAAGCGAGCCATGCGGGGCTGGCTCTACTCCCGCGTTGCGGGAGCCTCTAGGATCGCAGGCCTATGCACGACGATTCCTCCGAAGATTTCAAGGCAACCAGTCCCACCGCCGGCAACGCCTCTACCGGCAAGCCGGCGGTCGAAGATCCGGCCCCAACGGCCGGACGCACAGCCCTGAGTGCCGCCATGACCGGCGCCCTCTGCATGACGGCCGCCTCGCTCGGCTTTTCGGTGATGAACATCCTCATCCGCGAAGTCTCGACCGAGTTGGAGGCGGCGCAGATCGCCTTTTTCCGTAACTTTTTCGCCGCTGCCGTCATGCTGCCCTGGCTCTTGCACAGCGGGGTAACCAAGGCGCTGGCCACGCAGAACCTGAAGCTGCATCTGCTGCGTGCGGGCGTCGGCCTGATAGCGATGCTCTGCTGGTTCTATTCGATCTCCCTGTTGCCTCTGGCCCAGGCCGTGGCGCTAAACTTTACCGTGCCTCTTTTCGCAACGGTCGGTGCGGCCTTGATCTTACGCGAAGTGGTGCGCGCCCGGCGCTGGAGCGCGACGCTGGTCGGCTTCGTTGGCGTGTTGATCATCCTGCGGCCCGGCACGACCGAGATTTCGCTGGTGACCGGTCTGCCGGTGCTGGCCGCGCTCTTCATGGCCGCTTCGGTGATGTTGGTGAAGACCCTCTCGGCCCGCGATGCGCCGGCAACCATCGTGCTTTGGATGAACTTGCTCTTGACCCCCCTGTCGCTGATTCCAGCCCTCTTCGTCTGGCGCTGGCCCAGTTTGGAAGCCTTGGCGATGATGGCTGCGATCGGTGGCGCGGCCGTGCTTGCCCACATCGCCCTGACCCGGGCCTATGCCCGCGCCGACGCCTCGGCGGTGCTGCCATTCGACTACATGCGCCTGCCCTTCATCGCTTTCTTCGCCTTCCTGCTTTACGGCGAGGTTCCAGACCTCTGGACCTGGATCGGCGCTGCTGTCATTGCCGCCTCCTCGATCTACATCGCGCACCGTGAGGCAAAGGTGGCGCGCGAACGGGCCGCCAGCGGCGTTGCCGCCGCCGGACCGCAGGGCCGGGAATGACGCCGGGAATGACAGGGTGCGAGCCATGGGCCGGATGTCGTCGCGGGTTGGGTATGATGGCGCCGCGCGTGGCGGGAACGCAGACGTGGATGCCTCCGGGGGGTCGGGTCTAGAACATGGCGTTGCAGAGTAAGGGGCAAGCCATGTCGCCCAATTTGCAGGGCGCACTCTGGATGTTGGCCTCGGCCCTGGTCTTCACGGCCAACGGTGTGCTGGTCAAGGCCTTGGCTGAGACCGGCATGTCCTTTTTCCAGATCGCCCTGGCGCGGGCCGGCTTCGCCCTGATCGCGATCCTGCCTTTCGTCTACCTGGCCGGTCGGCAGGCGCTGCGTACGGCTTATCCAGGGACTCATGTGATCCGCGCCGTCTGCGGCGCGGGGGCGATGCTCTCCGGCTTCTATGCGTTGTCCCGTCTGCCGCTGGCCGACGTCACGGCGATCGGTTTTACCACTCCGCTTTTCGCGACCGTGCTGGCGATCTTCCTGCTGGGCGAGGCGGTGCGCTGGCGGCGCTGGACGGCGACGCTGGTCGGCTTCGGCGGCGTGCTGATCATGCTCAGGCCGGACGCCCTGCTGACCGGCCAGGGTATCGCGCTCGACGGTTTCCTGGCGGCGCTCGGTATGGCGCTTGGCATCGCCGTGGCCGTGATCATGGTCAAGAGGCTGCCTAAGAGCGAGCACCAGTCCGTGATGCTTCTATGGTTCTGCCTCGCCTCCATCGCACTGGCGGTGGTGCCGGCGATTCAGGCCTGGCAGGAGCCTAGCCTGCAGCAGTGGCTGATGCTGGCGGGCGTCGGCGTGATCGGCGTATCTGGACAATCGCTGATCATCCGGGCCTACCGCGCCGGCGAGGCGAGCTTCATCGCCCCTTTCGACTATGCGAAAATCCTCTTCGCGATGGCTTTCGGTTTTCTCTTCTTCGCCGAGGTGCCCGAGAACTGGACCCTCGCGGGTGCCGCGGTCATCGTGGCCAGCACCCTCTACATCGCCCGCCGCGAAACCAAGCTCGGCACCCGCAAGGAGCGCGAGCGCGCCGGCGTTGTCGAGTGAGAAGCTCGGTAGGGCTATCGCCCGATCTTCTTCGTGCGTGTTACTCCAGTACCACCGCAGTTCCGTTGGCGCTGACCATCAGCATGGAGTCGCCGACCGTTTCGTAGTCGAGATCGATGCCGACGATGGCGTTGGCACCCAGCGCTTCGGCCTTTTCCACCATGTCCGCCATGGCCTCGTCCTTGGCGTCGCGCAGGGCCTTTTCATAGGCGCCGGCGCGGCCGCCGACGATGTCGCGAATCCGGGCGAAAAGATCGCGAAAGACGTTGGCGCCGATGATGCACTCCCCGGCGACGATTCCCTTGTAAGCGACGATCCGCCGTCCTTCGATGGAATCCGTGGTGACGACCAGCATGCTGCCCTGTGCTCCCTGTCTCTACCTGAGTCCTCGACTCGGTCTCCGATTGAACCGAACTCGCGTTACGATAGCGCGCTTGTGCCCTTTGACGATAGCGGGCAGGGTCCGCTGTCATGAGCTTCGCCGCGCCGCCAGAATCCAGTGCCCCTGAGGCCACCCCGGAAGGTGCGGGCCGGCGCGGCATTGCCGCCTGGTGCCTCTACGATTGGGCGAATTCAGCCTTCCCGACGGTGATCGTCACCTTCGTCTTCGCCGCCTACTTCACCAACGTGATCGCGGAGACGCCGGAGATCGGCACCGGGCAATGGGGGCTCGCCATGGGCCTTTCGGGCCTGGTCATCGCGCTGCTCAGTCCCGTCCTGGGTGCGATTGCCGACCAGAACGGTCGTCGCAAGCCTTGGATCGCGGTTCTCGCACTCATCTGCGTGGCGGTGGGCGCGCTGCTCTGGACGGTCGAGCCGGTGGCAGGAGCGCTGGTCTGGGCGCTGGTCCTGGTCACGGCGGCCAACGTCGCCTTCGAGATCGGGACGGTCTTCTACAATGCCATGCTGCCGGAGGTCGCGCCGCGCGGGAAGATGGGCCGCATCTCCGGTTGGGCCTGGGGAGCCGGCTACGCGGGGGGGCTGGCCTGTCTGGCCGCCTGTCTCTTGCTGTTCGTGCAGCCCGAAGTCCCGCTCTTCGGTCTCGACAAGGAGACCTACGAGCATGTGCGTGCCACCGGGCCTTTCGTGGGCCTGTGGTTCCTCGTATTTGCGCTGCCGATGTTTCTCTTCACGCCCGACCGGCCGGCTTCGGGAAAGCCGGCTGGAGAGGCGGTGCGGTCGGGTCTCGAGACTCTATGGGAAACCCTTAAAAAGTTACCGCGCTACGGAACGATCCTGCGGTTTCTGATCGCCCGGATGTTCTACACCGATGGGCTCAATACGCTCTTCGCCTTCGGTGGCATCTACGCCGCCGGGACCTTCGGCATGAGCTTCGACGAGATTCTGATCTTCGGCATCCTGCTCAACGTGACCGCCGGTTTCGGCGCTGTCGGCTTTGCCTGGATCGACGATTGGCTGGGGCCGAAACGTACGGTGCTGATCTCGGTCTGCTTCCTGATCCTGCTGGGCACCGCGATTCTGCTGGTGGAATCGAAGCTCTGGTTCTACCTGCTCGGCTGCGCCATGGGCATCTTCATCGGCCCTGCCCAGTCAGCCAGCCGCACTTTGATGGCACGGCTTGCGCCGGCTGAGATTCGAACGGAAATGTTCGGTCTCTATGCCCTTTCCGGCAAGGCCACCGCCTGGATGGGGCCCTTTCTGGTCGGTAGCGTCACCGTATGGGCTGACAGCCAACGCTGGGGCATGGCGACCATTCTCGTCCTCTTCGTGATTGGCGCCGTTCTCTTACTGCCGCTGCGCGAACCTCGACAGACCTCGGATTAGGCGACTTTCGCGCGAGATCCTAGGGCGCCATGCAGGAGCCTCTGGGAACACGGCCATAGCGCTCGCGTACACGCCCGTGGTTCCCCAACAGCCCGGTAAGCGGACGAAAAGCGGCGGCGAAGCTCTGGCGGATCGCGCGGCCCTGTAGGACCCGCCCGTGCGCCAGCTTGGCGGCAAGTCGGGCGTCGCTTGTGATCGCCCCTGGTTGGTAGAGAATGGCCGGCGGATCGGACGCTTTGGCGGCAGCCGAGGGTGCGGACGGCGTTTCGGCGGGCTGGACAGATACGGTCATGGCGGGCTCTCCTGTGAAGCGGCGAAGAGGTCGGTCGCAATCGAACGCCGCGACCTGTGTATCAGCTTATTGCCCTTGTTTTCTTCACAGAAGACCTCTTAATAGCAAAGTATTTAAGACTTTCAGGAACAGATAGATGGCGGCGGTGAACAATATCAATGAGATGGAGATTTTCGTCCGGGTGGTGCAGGCCAAGTCTTTCTCGGCTGCGGCACGCGCTCTGGATCTCTCGCCTTCGGCGGTGTCGAAGCAGATCGGCCGGCTGGAGGATCGGCTGGGCGCCCGCTTGCTGAATCGCACGACCCGTCAACTCTCCCTGACCGAGGTCGGTCAGGCTTTCTACCAGCGGGCCGAGCGCATCATCGCAGACATCGCCGAGGCGGAGCAGGCGGTGGGCGATCTGCATGCTTCGCCGCGCGGCCTCTTGAGGGTCAATGCCCCCGTCGCTTTCGGCCGACTGCACATGGCGCCGCTCCTGCCGAAGTTCCTGGAGAGCTATCCGGAAATCTCGGTGGAGTTGACCGTCAACGACCGCTTCGTCGACCTGATCGAGGAGGGGATGGATCTGGCCCTGCGCATCGGAGAGCTGGCGGACTCGTCACTGATCGCCAAGCGTTTGGCGCCGAACCACCGGGTGGTCTGTGCGGCGCCGGCCTACCTCTCGGCACGGGGAACGCCGCGGCTACCGGCCGACCTGCAGCAGCACAACTGCATGACCTATACCTTCCGAACCAACCGTCACGACTGGCGGCTGGAGAAGGATGGGGTGGCCGAGTCCGTCACGGTCTCCGGCAATCTGGAAACCAACTACGCCGAGGTGCTGATGGCGGCCGCGCTGGCTGGCAGCGGGATCGTCTTGCTGCCCTTGTGGCTGGCCGGCCCTCAGTTGACCTCGGGTGAACTGGTCGAGGTGCTGCCAGACTGGCAGGCTCAGGACAGCGCGATCTATGCGGTCTACCCGCATGCCCGGCATCTCTCGCCCAAGGTTCGGGTTTTCGTCGACTTCCTGACCGACGAAGTCGGCCATCTGGCTCAATGCTGGGAGCGCCAACCGACGGCGGCCCGATCCGCGAAGCACTCTGCGGCTTGACCTTGGGTCTTGCGCTTGACGGTCAGGCCATGCGCAGGCCGCCGTCGAAGCGGATGGTTTCCATGTTCAACATCGGATTGCCGGCGATGTGCAGGACCAGATCCGCGAACTCTTCAGGGCTGCCGAAGCGCTTGGGGAAGATCGGCTGCTGCGCCAGGTTCTCCTGGACGTCCTCGGGCATGTTGAGCAGCAGCGGGGTGCCGATGAGTCCTGGTGCGATCGAGAGGACGCGCACGCCGAAGCGCCCCAGCTCGCGCGCCGCCGGAGCGTTGAGGCCGTTGATCCCGGCCTTGGAGGCGGCATAGGCCACCTGGCCGACCTGGCCCTCCGTGGCTGCGACGGAGGAGGTGGAGACGATCACACCGCGCTCGCCGTCCTCGTTCAGCGGTTCGGCGCCCGTCATCTCTGCGGCGGCCAGGCGGAGCATGTTGAAACTGCCGATCAAATTGACACGGATCACCGCCTCGAAGGCGGCGAGGTCCATCGGCCCGTCACGCCCGACGATACGCTTGGCCGGCGCGATGCCGGCGCAGTTGACCAGCAGGCGACAAGGGCCGTGGGCCGCGCTCGCCTGCTTGACAGCGGCTTCGGCGTTGGCGGCGTCGCCGACGTCACAGACCAGGCCAAGTCCACCGATGTCCTTGGCTACTGCGTCGGCCGTGTCGCCGTTGAGGTCGATCACGCCGACCTTGGCACCGGCCGCGGCCAGTGCGCGGGCCGTGGCGGCCCCCATGCCCGAGCCACCACCGGTGACGAGAGCGCCCACGTCTCTGACATCCATGAACTCAGTCCTTCCCCTGTTTGCCTCGGCCCGATCTTCCCGCTCGGGCCGGCGGGCCTATAGCATGAGCGACCATCCGAGCAGAAGAGGTCAGCCTCTGAGGGCGTGCGGAGGGAGGTCTTTCGTTCTTCTACGCAAAGGCTATCTTGGCGGCTATGTCGATGCGTCAGGTTCCCCGCCCCGCCCTCTGGCTTGGTTTGGCCGGCCTTATTCCCTTCGCCGCAGGTGCCGTCGCCGTCTGGGCGTTGCCTCAAGGTTGGAACGATTTCGCCCAGTTCATCCAGATGGCCTACGCCGCCTGTATCCTGTCCTTCATGGGCGCCGTGCATTGGGGGTTGGCGATGGCTGGCACCGGAGTGGCCGGACCAGGCGTGACCGGTGCCGGTACGGCAGCCGGAGACAGCCATGCCGGTATGACCTGGACGCGCACCGCTGGCTCGGTGATTCCGCCGTTGTTGGGTTGGCTTGCTCTGATCATGGCGCCGCTGCCAGGTTTGATACTGCTGATTCTTTCCTTCGTTGGGCTGTTCTGGGCCGACATGCAGGCGATCCGTCTCGGCCGGGCCCCGACCTGGTATCTGCCTTTGCGCAAGACCCTGACCATCGGCGTGGTGATTTGCCTCGGCATCTCGGTGATGCGCTTGGTCGTGTGATCGCCCAAACGGAGCTGGATCATACAGGGCCGTGTCAGTCGGTTCCGTCTTCCCACCGGCGGCGTTCGGCGTTACATGCGCGGGCTATGGCGTCTCCGGCTCGTTCTTCCCCAGATCATCCCGCCCTGCCCCCGAATGCTCGGCGCATCGCGCTCGATCTTTTGCGTGCGGTTCTACGCGGGCGGCGTCCGCTTGATGAAGCACTGACGACCGAGCCGCGCCTGGCGCAGTTGGAAGGGCGCGATCGCGCCTTCGCACGCCGTCTCGTCGCCACGTCGCTGCGCCGGTTGGGGACGCTCGACGCCCTGATCGACCGTTGCCTGGACCGGCCGCTGAAGCGGGAGTTCAGCATCGTGCAGGACCTGCTACGCCTCGGCGCCTGCCAGCTTTTGATCCTCGGCACGCCGCCGCATGCCGCGGTCGCGGAGACTCTGCGGCTGGCGGAGAAGGGCAAGCAGGCCGGTTTCAAGAAGCTGATCACTGCCGTCCTGCGGCGGCTGGAGCGCGAAGGCCCGCTTTGGCTCGCGGAGCTGGACACGGCCAAAGCCGATACGGTGCCCTGGCTCTGGGACTCCTGGTCGGTGGCCTACGGTGACACGACGGCGCGAGCCATCGCTGCGGCTCAAGCCGGGGATCCGCCGCTCGATCTCAGTCTGGTCGACCCTGCGACGGCGGAAGACTGGGCAGAGCGCCTGGGCGCGTCGATTCTGCCGACAGGGTCACTGCGTCTGCCACCGGGCAGCGGCGAGGTCGCGCGCCTGCCGGGGTATGAAGAGGGGGGATGGTGGGTTCAGGATGCGGCAGCGGCTTTGCCGGCGCGCCTGCTGGGCCCGGTTGCGGGCAAAAGAGTCCTGGATCTCTGTGCGGCTCCGGGCGGCAAGACGGCGCAACTGGCTGCGGTCGGCGCTCAGGTCGTCGCGGTCGACGCCGATGAGGAGCGCCTGACGCGGCTGGTCGAGAACCTCAATCGTCTCAAGCTGTCAGCCGCAACCGTGGCTGCGGATGCCGCACGCTGGCGCCCGCCGCGTCTCGCGGAGGCGGTGCTGCTCGACGCACCCTGTTCGGCGACCGGCACGCTGCGCCGGCATCCGGACATTCCTCAGCTCAAGCGTTCGGAGGATTTGCCGGCCATCGTGGCCGTGCAGAAACGTTTGCTCGCCAATGCGATTGCCTGTGCCGAACCGGGTGCGCCCCTGGTCTATGCCGTTTGCTCTCTGCAGCCGGAAGAAGGGCCGGAAGTCGTGGCGGCGGTGCTGGCCGGCGGGGCACCGGTCACGCGCGAGCGGATCGACCCTCAGGAGGTGGGGGGGCTCGCCGAACTGATCGACGCCGAAGGCGCGCTCCGCAGCCTGCCCTGCCACCTGGCGGAGCGGGGCGGACTGGACGGGTTTTATGCCTGCCGGCTTAGAAAGGTAGCTTGAGGCCGCCCGGCAGATCGAGACCGCCGGTGATCTCCTTCATCTGTTCGCCCGCAGCCTGCTCGACCTTGGCGCGCGCATCGTTGACAGCGGCCAGCACCAGGTCCTCGAGCACTTCGATCTCCTGCGGCAAAGCCAAGGAGGGATCGATCCGGACGGCCTTGACGTCGCCCTTGCCGGTCATGGTGATCTTGACGAGTCCGCCGCCCGCCTGGCCGTCGATTTCGGCCTCGGCCAGGCGTTCCTGCATCTCGGCCATCTTCTGCTGCATCTGCTGGGCCTGCTTCATCATCTGGCCAAGATTCTTCATGCCCCGTCCTCGTTCTGGCTATCGGTCTCTGACTGTTCGTTGGGCTGTTCGTCGAGCGGTAGCCCGCTGATCACGCGGCGCAGTTTGGCGCCGGGGAATGTCTCCAACGCCGACTGCACCAAAGGGTGATTCTGCGCCCGTTCGTAGGCGATCCGTTCCGCCTCCGCTTCCCGTTCGGCCAGGGTGGCCTCGCCCGGTTCGCTGGAGACGCTGACCATCCAGCGTCGGCCGGTCGCGTCCTCCAGAATCTTCGAAAGGCGGCCGGCCAAGTCACTCGGTGCGTTGGGACCTGGATTGAATTCAAGCTGCCCGGACTGGCAGCGCACCGGTCGCACGTCGCTGCGCAGGGCGTGGAGTAGGCGCACCTCCTTCAAGCTGCGGAGCAGTGCTACGACCGCTTCGAAGGTTTCCGGAAGCGGTTTGCCGGCAGGAGCTGCCTGAGCTTCGATCTGCGCTTGGGTCTCGGTTTGACGCTCGGTTTCGTGGAGTTCCGCCCTATCGGGTTGGGGCCTGGCTTGCGGCCGGCCGCCGCCAACAGCGCGCGTACCGCCACCGCTGTCGAAAGCCTGTGGCGTGGCTGAGCCGGATGGACGCGACGACTCGCCGGAGGGATTTCCAGCGGTCGATCCACGTCCGCGGAGCTGGCGCACCAGGTCGGCCGGATTCGGTAAGTCGGCTGCGAAAGCCAGCCGGATCAACACCATTTCGGCGGCTTGCAGCGGGGCCGGTGCGCGCTGCGTCTCATCGATACCCTTCAGCAACAGTTGCCAGGTACGTCCCAGTGTGGCGACATCGAGCTTGTTGGCGAATTCGCGCCCGCGCACCCGCTCCGTTTCCGGCAGGCCTTCGCCGGCTTGTTCCGGAACCAGTTGCAGCCGGGTGATTCGGTGGGTCAGTTCGAGGAGATCCTGCAGGACCACCAGCGGATCGGCGCCGCCGTCATAGAGGTCGCGCAGGATTGTCAGGGCCTCGGCCGTCTCTCCCGCCATGACGGCACCGAAGAGATCGAAGACGCGTGCGCGATCCGCGAGCCCAAGCATGCGCTTGACCGAGTCCGTCCCGATCTCCTCGCTGGAGAGCGCAATCGCTTGGTCGAGCAGGGAAAGCCCGTCACGTACCGAGCCGTCGGCCGCACGCGCGATCATCGCCAGCGCCTCGTCCTCGGCGCTGACGGCTTCCTGCTCGCAGATGCCCCTGAAGTGTTTCACCAGGACCGCCTGTTCGACCCTGCGAAGGTCGAAGCGCTGGCAGCGCGAGAGTACGGTGACCGGTACCTTACGGATCTCCGTGGTGGCGAAGATGAAGATGACGTGCTCCGGCGGCTCTTCCAGGGTCTTCAAGAGTGCATTGAAGGCGTTGCGCGAGAGCATGTGGACTTCGTCCACGATGTAGACCTTCTTGCGCGCCGAGACCGGGCGATAGCGCACGCCGTCGATCAGGTCGCGGATATCGTCCACGCCGGTTCGGCTGGCGGCGTCCATCTCGATCACGTCGACATGGCGGTCTTCGGCGATGGACGTACAATGCTCGCAAAGGCCGCAGGGCTCGGGCGTCGGACCGCCTTTGCCGTCCGCTCCGACGCAGTTCAGCGCGCGGGCGATAATGCGGGCGGTGGTGGTCTTACCGACGCCGCGCACACCCGTCAGCACGAAGGCGTGGTGCAGGCGGCCGGTAGCCAGTGCGTTCGACAGGGTGCGCACCAGCGCGTCCTGTCCGATCAGGTCCTTGAAGCTGGCCGGGCGATATTTGCGTGCCAGCACGCGATAGGGCGTCGCTGCGGATGTGCCAGGCGCCAAGGTATCAGGCGCTGGCGCCGCCAAGTCCAGGGCCGGCAAGTTTGGGGTTGTGTCCGGTGTATCCGGCATCCGCTCTCCGGCCCGGGCCAGGGCAAACGGTGGCTGGCAGGGATTGAGGTGTGAGACTGGTCGGCGACCCGGCCGGAAACTCGTTACGGCTGCTTCCTTCCGGACCTGACCGGGTTGGCGAGGCGACCGTCCGCCGCCAGCCTCACGACGCGACTATATCAGACTGCCTGCCCCTGGCGGCAAGAGGCTCTATGAGGTCGTCTGCGAAGACGGCACGCCCATCGGGCTATCTTTGCTCTGCCGCCGTCGCCGTCACGGCTATGCCCGAGGGAGCCGGCAGGGCGAAGCGGATCAGGCGGCCCGTGCCGTCGTACCAGAAGTCGCGTTCGATCTCGCCGATGAGCGTCCAGCGCGTCGTCTCGACCGGGCCCCAGCCGGTCGGCACCGGCTCCGATCTTTGCTTCAGGCCGTGCACGCGCTTAAGCCTGCCGTCGACGGCATCGACCAGACCTTCAGCCTTCGGCGTGTCGCGGTGCCAGCCGGAGGTCGTCATCAGATAGCCCGAGATGGAAAAGCTGCGACCATCGCGTGTGCCCCGTAAGACCTGGTCCTGCCGCCAAGCCCGAACGTGATGGCGCTGCCTGCCAATGCGGCTGTCGCTGACCAGACCTTGTAGCCATCCCTCCGCCCAGGTTTCTTCGGCCAAGTGCTCGAAGGCCAGGGGCTCGGTCAGGGCGCCGGACGGCAGTCGCTGTGGCAGCAGCAGCCGACTCTCGTTGCGGACCAGAAGACGCGCGGTCCGGGCATCGCGCTCGACCGTGATGCAATGCTCCCCGGCCGGACGACCGGCCGCTTCCGCGGCAAAGCGCAAGCGATAGTCCGCGGGGAAGACCGGTGACGCTCCGGCGGTCGAAACCTTGGCGAAGGACGGCAGGGCCAAGCCCGCGGCCGCAGCACTCAAGAAGCTCCGTCGCGTCCAATTTATTTCCATAATGCATCCAGTCTCGGCCGCCGCGTTGCCTGGTGCAAGCCGCTGTGCCACTTTCGCGGCCATGTTGTTGCCCGCACCAAGAGCGCTTGCTCCGAATGTTTATGCGTCCGGCCCTTTGGACAGGGTTGAACAGCTCCGTCGTGACGAGGGCTGGTTGGCCGGTGTTCTGGCGGATGCTGCAAGCTGCTTCGTGCCGGTCTGGCGGGATCGCCATCTCTTCCGCGAAGATGGGCAAGGCGCAGCCTCTGCGATCTTTCTCCCGGCTGATCGCGCCGAAGCCTTGTTGGCAAGCGGTGCGGAGACCAGTTTTCTCGGCCTCCGCGATGGTGTCGCGCACTTCGCCCTCGACCTCGGCCACCTGAACACGCCGGATCATGCACCGGCCTTGGCCGGATTGGGCGACTTCGCCGATCTGCGGCGCATCGGCCCGCTGCTGCCACGCGATGAGGGTGCGATCCTGGCGCACGCGCGCGCGCTGGTCCATTGGCACGGGCGGCATCGTTTCTGTGGGCTCTGCGGCGGAGCGACTCGCTCGGAACAAGGCGGTCATCTCCGCCGTTGCCAGACGCCGGATTGCGGGGCACTCCACTTCCCGCGCACCGATCCGGCGGTGATCATGCTGGTGCACGACGGCGGCGATCGCTGCGTTCTCGGCCGGCAGGCACGCTTTCCGGCTGGGATGCACTCGACGCTGGCTGGTTTCGTCGAGCCGGGCGAGAGTCTTGAAGACACGGTGGTGCGCGAGGTCCATGAGGAAGTGGGATTAAGAGTGCGCGACGTGGCTTATCACTCCAGTCAGCCCTGGCCTTTTCCCTCCTCGCTCATGCTCGGTTTCTATGCCGTGGCCGACGCGGACAGATTGCGGATCGATCCTCATGAGTTGGAGAGTGCGGCCTGGTTCAGCCGCAAAGAGCTTGAGGCGTCACCCGAAAACGACAGCTTCCGCTTGCCGCGTACCGACTCCATAGCGCGCCGTTTGATTTCCGACTGGCTGAACGGCCTGCGGTAGCGTCGGATCGCTTCGGCGACCTGCACAAAGTATCTGGTCTAGGGCTCAGCGGCCTCGGTCTTCGAGGCGGCGTCCGCAAGCGCTTCGGCGGGAGTCTGGTCCAGAAGCAAGGCAAGACACTGGAGCGTGCGCTCCACCTCGCTCTCTGCGGGATCGAAGGCGATGGCAATCTCGTCGGCGTTTTGGCGTACGCACACGCCGCTAAGCGTGCCGGCCGCCGCATGGCGGACGGTCAATCTGTCGCCGATAATAGGCGGGCACTTTGCCTTGATGCGCAACCCGCCGCGCGAAACGTCGAGAACGTCGCCGATCAGACGCTCGGTACCGATCTGAAGGATCACCTCGACGTCTTTCGCTTCAACTCGCAGAGTGCGGCGGCGTTCTACGGCCGTGCGATCTGAGCCGGCGGGACGTCCCGCGGTCGGGAGTTCAGCACTCATGCTTCGGTGGCCTCCAAGCAACACCGCACCAAGCTGCGACATCCGGGTTAGCGAGAGGTTAATGACGCCGGCCGCTGGCCGTCCGCTCCAGCGGATGCGGAAACGGATACGCTGTTTGGAACATCAAGGCAGATCTTGACTCTAACTGCCGCTGAAGCGTTGCAGATAGTCGATCAGAGAAGGATCGCCTTCAAAAAGATGAAATTCGGATCCCCGTTGCGGCTTGTCGCCTCCAAGGGTTCCGATTTCCACGACCCAGCGACGGTTCTCGGCCCGCGGATCGTCATCCACCATGATCGTTATCTGTTTTTCGGCCAGGCGGCCGACAAGCCGGTAGGGAAAGGCGTCACCGGTGCCATCCAGGCTCAGCGACTCCCACGGTAGGTCGCGGAGGTCCTCGTAGAGGCCGACCAAGGCTGCTGATGTCATGCCGATCCCTCCCTGCGACCGACTCCCGGGATCGGAAATCCGGAGAGTCCTCTTCATCTATATGGGAGTTTTATAAAAACGCCGCTATATAGATAGTAGCTATGGTTGCATTTTATTTCTTCGACTCCTCTTTTGGTGGGACGTCTCTGTCGGTGGCAGTCGTTCGGATGGCGTTCCGGCGGGTGGCAGTCCGGGCCTTCGAGGGCCTGGCCCAAACGGATGTAGCGGACTCAGTCAAACATATCGGGCTGGCTGTTCTGCAGATCCGACCAGATGGTTTGGAAATGCAGCCAGCCAATGAAATCGTTGCCGACATGCTCGCGGCTGTGGCGCGCACGCTCCGGCGCGACCAGCTTTGAAACCTGGCCCGTGGCCTCGACGGCGAGCTGCTGTTGGCAGCAGCGCTCCAGTGCGATGAACCAGAAGGCCGCATCGTCGACGGAATGGCGACTGGCGGTCAGCAAGCCGTGGTTCTGGTGGATCACGGCACGCACGTTCGCGAAAGCCTCGGCGATTCCGTTGCCGGAGCCGTCCTTTACCGTGACGGCGCCTGCCTCGTCGGCAACGACCTTGTGGTCATCGAAGAACGCGCAGGCATCTTGGCTGATCGGTGCCAGCGGTTTGCCGAGTGCGGCGAAGGCCGTGCCGTAGAGGGTGTGGGCATGGCATACGGCGACGATGTCGGGTTGAGCCTCGTGGATGGCTGCGTGCAGTACGAAGCCGGCCCGGTTAAGCGCGTGTCGGCCCTCGACCACGGTTCCTTCATGGTCCGCCAGGACCAGGTTGGAGAGCTTGACTTGGTTGAAGTGCACCGCCATCGGATTGGTCCAATAGAGGTGTGGGTGCTCCGGATCGCGAACCGAGATATGGCCTGCGAAACCGTAGTCGAAGCCTTGCAGCGAAAAGGCACGGCAAGCTGCGACCAGCCGCTCCTTTCGGTGTTGCCGTTCCGCCGCCGGATCGTCGAACACCGGGACCTGCGGAAAGGCCAAACCAGCCTGTTCGGGCTGATAGATCGAGACTCGTTCGGTTTCCGCGGCGGCGCTGACGCCGCTCCTTTTTTCCGCTGCTTGCAGCATGCTACCCCTCCCTCGCGTTATGATCTTGTCCGTCAAGTATAGATCAAGCTGAACAGGACGCATCCGAAGTGAGGGCATAGCCGGCATGACGGAGTGGCTCTGGCCAGGACGTTCGAGAGGTCCTTGGCTGCGACGGCGCAGCGCTTCGGCCGCTTGACCGGCGTGCGGTGCGCGGAGATGGTGCGGACGACTTTCGCCCGGAGAAATCTGGCCTCGGAGAAACCCCGCCATGACGCAGACCACCTCGCCGCCCAAGGCGGCAGCCAGCTTGATGCCGGTCTTCGCAACGCCGATCGGCCAGTTCTCCGTACCGGCGGCCGCGCGTCTCAATCCGGCGATCCGTGCCACCGTACTCGAGCGCGAGACGGCGATGGGCGGCGTTGCGCGCTCGAATGCCGGCGGCTGGCACTCGCGGGCCGATCTGCTGGATTGGGGGCTGGCCGAGATCGACGAACTGGCCGAGACCGTGCAGCAAGCCGCTTTGGCTGTGGCCGCACCTATGGCCCATGCGCGCAAATTGCGCGCCGAGGTGACGATGCAGGCCTGGGCCAACGTGACCCGCCGCGGCAACTACAATAAAATCCACGATCATCCGGGCTGGCATCTTTCTGCAGTCTATTACGTGGATGCGGGCGAGATCGATCCCGATGCACCACCGCAGTCGGGCTGGATCGAATTCGTCGACCCACGCGGTGCCATGGGCGCCGAGCCCCCGGGTGTGGATCCCGATCGGCCAGTACGCTTGCCGGGGCGTGGTGGCGCCCTTTTCGGCAATATCTTCGCCTTGCCGCCGATTAATGGCGGTCTGCTGATCTTTCCGTCTTGGCTGCGACACTGGGTGCATCCCTACGCAGGTGACGCGGAGCGCATTTCGCTGGCTTTCAATCTGCGCTTGGAAGATGCGCAACCGGTGGACTAGACCAGGTAGTGATCAGTCGGACCCACGTATTGGGTCCGGCGATTCCGTTAAATCCAGTCTCGATTCAAAGTGGTAGAGTCTGTTTCTTGAGATCGGCGGAACCGCGAAGCGAGTCCATACGATCTCAACAGGCTCTAGCCGGCCGGTTCGAGAACCGACTGTGGGCTCGCAACACCCCGGAGCGCGTGCTGCCCAAGGCTCTGGAAGGGGCGGTTCGGCAACATCTCCACGAAGCTCGAGGAAACCAGGAGCTGGCGATCGAGCCGACCGGCCAAATCGGCCAATCGGCTCGCGATGTTCACATCGCTGCCGACGACGGTGTAATCGAGCCGTGCACCCGATCCGATGTTGCCATAGGCGACTTCGCCGTAGTGCAGTCCGATCTTGATCCCGAAGCGCTGTCCGTCGCGCGCGCCCGCGCAGTCCTCGGCGACCCGCGCGATGATGTCCTTGGCCGACTCGAGGGCCGCCATACACGCAGCCTGCTCCGTCTCGCCGGCGCGGTGAATCGCCAGTACGCCATCGCCGATGTACTTGAGAACCTGTCCGCCTCGCCGTTCGATCGGCGGGACGACGCAGTCGAAGTACCGATTGAGCAGCGCAACCGTGTCCTCTGCGCTCATGGCCGCCGACAGGGCGGTGAAGCCGCGCATATCCGTGAAGAGGATGGCGGAACGAATGTGCAGGACCTCGCCTCGCCGAACCTGGCCGGACAGGATGCGGGTATGGGGTTCGTCACCGACATACATCCGGAGCGTTTCCTGGAGCAGCCGCCGAGCGCGGTTGAGATCCAACACGATGGCGATTTCGGGTTCGATGGCTTGTAAAATGGCGATGTCTTCATCGCTGAAGCCGTCCGGATTGCACGTGGCGAAGGTGATTCCGCCTTCTGCGCCATCGCTAAAGAAAATCGGCATGCAGATGTAGTGGCGGTAGCCCTCGGCACGCAGTTCGGGAACGATGTTGTATGCTTCGTCCCTGATCTCATCGAGACGGAAGGTTACCCACCGGCGTGTAAGGTGAGCTTGATAGTAGGGGCTGGCTTCGTAGATCGCCTGGTTGTCCCAAGGGAAGTCCAACGCCTTGATGGTGGCTTTGCGGCTCCAGATCCGACCGAGACCGCGTCGCACTGCATAGAGCGTCGGCATGGCGCTGGCCATTCTGTCGAGCGGTAAGCCCGCGGCGATTAGACGCTGGGCGAACCCTTCCGTTGCCTCGTCCGGGTCATCCAGGAACCGCGCTTCGTTCAATAGCCAGTCGCGAACTGCCCGCGCCCGCGCCATGGCGTCTCCTGCTTCCTTCTCCGCCGAGCCGGTGGTCCGGGTGGTCATGCCCCGATTCCTTTCTTGCTTTTGCCGTTCAGCCAGGGGCCACGGCGACACGTGATCGCGCTCGGCCCAAGGAATGGTAGGGCAGTGAAGCCAGCGCTCTGCCATCTGGTGTGCGTGGGAGACTGCGGCAACGCCATATCTGTCGGCGTCTTTTGGCACCCGTAAAACTAGAAAAAATTAGCTTTCTAAAAGATCACAGGGCGCGCTAAGAAATTTGCAATTTTTGGCGAATACTCTCGGATGTGTACGATTGTTAGTGGTAATTGCTCAATTTTGCCCCAACGGCGCCTCTTATTTATCTTACGCGATGCTCTATTTCGTCTCTCGACGCGCCACACGGCCTCACACAGGATTTCATCCTAAACAAGAAACTACTCTATCGTTGGGGGAGGTTGCGTCACGCCTGGATGAGATGGCGTCATTTGCGATAGCGGGCGTCGATTGCTCGACTGCACACAAGTGAGGTTCGTCGGGTTTCCCCTCTACGTACGCGGAGCAATGCAAGAATGTCTCGCAATCTCTCGATAGAGCCCCTTTCTGCCGAAATGCTAAATCCCGAAATCGAAGCCAAGGTGAAAGCGCTTGGCGTTCCGGCCGAAGCTTACAGGGCCGACTCTCCGGTCACATCCATGCGCCGTGCCGAATACGAGAAGATGGTGCGCGGTTTGAGGGGATTGCCGGCGCGTCCGCGCTTGCTGCATGTCGGTGCAAAGCCCTTTGAAGTACCACTGGCGCTGGCCCGGGGGTTCATCACCCCGGTGCTGGTGGTCAGTGCCGAGTCCGAACAGCTCGCCGAACTGGGCGCCGTCGCCGAAGCGCAGGGTATCGGTCACCTGATCCGGGGTGTGGCCGGCGATCCGCTCTTGCCGTCGGCGCCGCGACAGGGTTTCGATGCGATCTGGATCGGGCAGGGCGTAGGTGTGCCCTTGGACGCCGATGCCTTTGCGGCCTGGAGGCTGTGCCTCAAACCCTTTGGCTGGCTGGTTCTGGTCGTCGGATCTTCGGCCGATGACGAGGCAGCGACGGATCAGCAGGAGGGCACCACGCTTAATCTCGTTCAAGGCCTGGCCCGCGCGGCCGGCTTTGCCGTCTCGGTGCATTCCCTCGGGCAGAAGGGCGATCGCATGAACGCGGAGGCCTACGTCGTCGCCCGCAAACTCGATCGCGACCTTCGCCCGGAGGAGCTTTAGCGACTCCGATCTGGAATCTCGAGGAGCTTTAGCGACTCGGACTTAAAATCCAGCGGAGCTTTCTACCGAGATGGTGCCGCTTTCGGGGGCTTGCACGCCCGAGCCGGCTCCGAAACAGATCGAGCCCTCCACAAAGATCCGCTCGATCAGTCCGCCGTTACTGGAATCCGCATCGATACAGGGGCCGGTGCGGCTGCCACTGGTGCTTTCGATCGTCACCCAATGGAACAGAACGAACTCGATCAGGCCATCGTTCTCCGTTTCCAGGCTAACGATGGGGGCATCGGAGCTGCCGATGCTGTCGAATTCGCTGTATTCGATTTGCAGTTTGCTGATCTTGGCCTCGCCACCGCCGATGTTGGAGGGATTGTGGATGACGAAAGCCCGTCCCGCGACGGACCGGGTTTCGATATTCGACCAGATGGTCTCGTTGATGAAGGTTTGGTCGGCATCCTGCGGCACGCGTACGATAAAGCCGTCGCCTCCCGTCCCGTCGCACTTCACGTCGCGGACCAGCAGATTCTCGACCCAGGAGAAGGCACGGCGGGGTTGAACCAGCAGACAGTCGCCCGCGATATCCTGGATCAGCAGACGCTCCAGTCGCGGGTAGTCGCCCATGCTCACTCTCACCGCTCGCCGAAGCTGGTCGTTCCCCCCGACCAATCTGAAGCGCTCGAACCGCGAGCCGAACAGCTTGCTGGCCGAACCGTCTTGCTGTCGGTTGCCCTGCCATCCGCCGATCTCGACGCAGGTGTCGGCCATCCTGCAGAGCAGAGCTGGCATGCCCAATCCCTGGAGGTGCCGGTTCGCGACTGTCACGGTGCTGTCGAGTTCATAGGTGCCCGCAGGAACCACGACCAGACCATTCGTCGGAGCAGCATCCAGAGCACTTTGAAAAGCGGCACTGTCATCCTGCCCGTCGCCAGGTATCGCGCCAAAGTCGAGAACGGAAACCGGCTGGCCGGGCGCCGGCGAGCCGGTCTGGGCCGTTGCCGTTAATGAGACGGGTAGGAGGCTGACGACCAGCCCGGCGAAGGTCGTGCGGGCCGAACTTCGCAGGAAGGACGACCAGTTCGATTTCATCATTTAGCGCCACCTCGGTCACACAGGGTTTACGGAGAGATATGTGTCCTCAAACCATCGCCACTCTCAACCTAGGGTACCGCGCAGGTCAGGCACTGGAACTGCGGAGAACAAATTGCGGTCTCGAACGGGTCGCTCTGAGACGGAAAGGAGGCTGACGTGAGCTGGCCAAGGGTAAGCGTCGTGATTCCAACGCGGGACCGGCCCGATTGTCTGGCTGAGGCGGTTGCCAGCGTGCTGCGGCAAAGTCACCCGGTGTCAGAAGTCATTGTCGTCGACGACGCTTCGCGAGATCCGGATGCCACACGCTCGGCCGTCGGCGATGATCCTCGGGTCCATTTGATTAGAAACGACCGGTCGCTGGGCGGGGGCGGGACACGCAATCTGGGCGTCGCCAGCGCGACCGGCGATCTGGTCGCCTTCCTGGATGACGACGACCTTTGGCATCCGAAGAAGCTGGAGTGTCAGGTTGCGGCTCTGGCCGGTTCTGCCGACTGGCAGCGTACCCTGGTGTACTGCGCCCTGCAGGTGCGCGGTCGAGCGGGCGAAATCCGCCTGCCGGCGCAGGGGATCGGCGCCGAGGAAGATGTTGGCGACTATCTCTGGCGACGCGGCGGCTGGATGCAGACCAGCAGCCTTCTCTTGCCGCGCAAGCTCGCGGCGGAAATCAGCTTTCGCCCGGAGCTGGCGGCACATCAGGATTGGGATTTCGTTATTCGGCTCGCCGCGGCAGGCGTCGCTTTCGTTTTTCTGCCGGAGCCGCTGGTCATCTATCGCGACGATCACGCTGGCGCCCGGATCTCGCGTCGCCCCGATCCGCAAGCCAGCCTGGAGTGGCTTGAGAGTGTCCGCTCCCTGATCTCACCTGCGGCTTACCGAGCCTTCCGGGCACGGCGTGCGCCGCTGCTGGCCCGGGATCGGCCCCTTTCGGCTCTGACGGCGATCGGCGCCGCCGTTCGCCACGGAGAGCTCGATCCGCTGCGCGCCGCTCGCCTACTGGCCGCTTTTGCGGTCGCTTTCGTGTCGCCGGTGGCCTACCGCGCCCTGCCGCCCATGCGCCTCAGGGGCGCGCAGCGACGCGTACTCTCGTCGTCCCCTCAACCGTCTTCGACCCACCTGCGGTCCTGAGGGTCTCTTGCGTGTGATCGTTGTGGGGCGGCCGGGGTTCCACGGCGGCCACAGCATGATCGCAGCCATGATTGCAGCGCAGCATTGCGGGTGTCGGCAGACTAAATCCACGACCGGCTAGCTGGGCACCGGTCCCTCGCATCGAACTTAACGCCGACCGCACAATCCGCTCCGCAGCGACCGAGCGAAAGGCTCTCATGCGTGTCTTGCTGATCTCGAATCTGTTTCCTCCCGAGGTTCTTGGCGGTGCCGAGATCATGGTCGAGGCCTTGGCAGAGGGTCTGCTGGAGCTGGATTGCGAGGTCACGGTCGCGGCCCTCGCCGCAGACGGCGCATGGCGTCTGGAACGGCCGAGCGGCTTGTCTGCGGAGTTCGTCTCTGGGCATCCGCTGGGCAACGACCTCCTCACAACGCGGCGTGTCCGCTGGCGGAGGGCGGCCTGGTATCTGCTTGGTGAGGTCAATCTGCTGGCGCGCCGCCGCCTCGGCGAGTTGATGGACAAGCTGCAGCCCGACGTCGTGCACACAAGCAACCTCACGGGTTTCGGACCGCAGGCGATGGCCGCTGCTGCCGCGCGCGGTCTGCCCTTGGTGCATACGATCCAGGACTACGGACTTGTCTGCCTGCGTGGCACGATGTTCCGGGGCGGGCGGCCCTGCTCGGGTCAGTGCGGCGACTGCCGTGTCGGCACCACGCTTCGCAGGGCCGGGTCCCAGACAGCTCACAGCGTCGTCGGTCTCTCGCAGCACGTGCTCGAACAGCATCTCGAGAACGGCTATTTCCAGAACTCTGAAGAGCAGGCGATCGTCCGGACCTGGCATCTGGAGGGCGTTCCGCAGCACCTCCCCCTGCCGTCGGAAGGCGCTCCGCGCCAGCGCCCGGATCCCGTCACTTTCGGCTATATCGGCCGGCTTCATCCGACGAAAGGCATCGATCGCCTGATCGAGGCGATGCGCAGGCTGGATGCGGACTCCGCGCGACTTGTGATCGGTGGCACGGGCAACGCGGATCTTGAAGCGGACCTGAAGCAGCAGGCCGCCGGTCTGCCGGTCGAATTTCTCGGCTGGGTCGACGCCAAGTCGTTCTATCCCATGATCGACGCGCTGGTCGTGCCCTCCATTTGGCACGAGCCTCTGGGGATGGTGGCCCGCGAGGCCCACTGGTGGGGCCGGCCCGTTCTGGCGGCGCGACGTGGGGGCCTTGCCGAGATCGTTCGCCACGGGACCGACGGGCTTCTGTTCGATCCGGACGACCCTGCCGAATTTGCCTGCGCCCTCGGTGACTTTGCACGAAACGCCGATCTGCGCCGTGTCCTGGTGCAAGGTGCGCGGACCGCGGCACCGGCCGATGGGCGCGGTGGATTGGCGGAGAGGTATCGGGAGATCTACCGCCGGGCGATCGAAAGCCGCACCCTGCGCCCCGCGACGGCGCAGGAGCCGCTGTCAGAAGTGACGGGGCCCTAGCCATGCGTGTTGCGATCGTCGCCGGCGATTTCCCCGCTCTCTCAGAGACTTTCGTTCTCAATCACGTGCTGGCCCTCTTGCGAGCGGGAGTGGAGGTGCAGGTGATCGCGCACCGCCCGAGACCTGACAGCTTGACTCATCCCGAAGTCGCGGAGCATCGGCTTCAGGATCGCACCTATTATCTGGATCGCCCGCAGGGTTACGCGGGTCGCCTGCTGCAGCTCCCCCGCCGTCTGTCGCGCCCGCGCGCGCTGCGGCGGGCCCGCCATTGGGCCTCCGCCTGCAATGCCGGCAAGCTGGGACGGGCGGCTCTTGGCCTGGACCTGCTCTACAGCGTGACCGGCGACCTGCCGGCCGATCCGCGTTTCGATGTCATTCATGCGCATTTCGGGGACGGCGGCGTGCGTGCGGCCTACCTTCGGGAGCGGGGCTTTCTCCAGGGGCCATTGGTGACCACCCTGCATGGAGCCGACGACACCTACGGTCCTCGCCCTCTGCGATATCTCGCCGAACGCGGCGACCTGAACCTTCCGATCAGCAACTTCTGGGCGGAAGAGTTGATGCGTCTCGGGTTTCCGGAGGCCCGGGTCCGTGTCCATCATGTCGGCATCGACTGCGGTCGCTATGCCTTCACCCCCCGTTTGGCAGGCGCCGGCGAACCGCTGCGCCTCGTCACGGTATGCCGTCTGGCGCCGCGCAAAGGTGTGCAGGATGCGTTGGCCGCCTTGGCTGAAGTACGACGGCAGCGGCCGGATTTCGCTTTCACCTTTACGATTGTGGGTGGCGGGCCGATGGAGGCGGAGCTGCGAACCCTCGCCGGTCAGCTCGGTCTCGAACGAGAGGTGCGCTTCCTCGGCGCCGTCGATCAGTCTCGTGTCGCCGAAGAGTTGTCCCAGGCGGAAGTCTTTCTGCATCCCAGCTACACGACCAGCAGCGGGGAGCGTGAGGGTATTCCCGTCTCCATGATGGAAGCCATGGCACGTGGTCTGGTCGTTGTCTCAACGCAGCACGCGGGGATCCCAGAACTGGTCGAGCATGGCCGCAGCGGTTGGCTGGTACGCGAGCGTGACGTCCCTGCTCTGGCCTCGGCGATCCTGCGTGTCGCCTCGTCGCGTGAGATGATTGCTGCCTGGGGTGCCGCCGGTCGCCACAGGGTGGAGACGGAATTCAATCGAAAGGACCTGGACCGCCAGTTACTCGATATCTATCGCGAACTGAGCGATGGCTGGTCGCCCGACATGACGGCTCTTCCGAGCAAGCCGCTGCCGGCCGGCCGGGCAGCGCTTAAGCTTTCGACAGGCTGAGGAGGCTCGGGCGATGTTGCTGATCTTGCTCGCTGCTGCCACCGGGGTTGCCCTTACGATGCCTGGAATCTCCCTGCTGAACGCGGGTGGAATCGGCATCCAGCCACTCCTGCCGTTGCTGGGCGCGGTGATCGCGGCCGGGGTGATCGCCCGCGGTGGTATTCCGATCGGCGCTTTGGGCTGGTTGATGATGATCGGGATTGCCTTGGCTCTGTCGTCCTTGGCCTCGGTCGATCCCGGCGCGTCTCTGCTTTACTTCACGTTCCAACTGGTGACGGCGGCCTTGGCCGCTCTGGGCTTCGGATATCTGCTGTCGGAACGTTCGCTGCGTGT
This sequence comes from Algihabitans albus, assembly GCF_003572205.1. Lineage (NCBI taxonomy): Bacteria > Pseudomonadati > Pseudomonadota > Alphaproteobacteria > Rhodospirillales > Rhodovibrionaceae > Algihabitans > Algihabitans albus. The sequence continues at coordinate 15,657 of NZ_QXNY01000011.1, read as the reverse complement.
CGCTTTTCTCAACGGCTATATCTTCGGTGCCCTGGTCTCGGCGGCGGCTTCCGTCCTGCAGTTCGCGACCTCGACCTTTCTCGGTTTTGCCTTTCGGCTCGCGAACAACCAGAATTTCGAGCTTCTCGCGCCCTGGGGGCGCGGCATGGCCTTCACCGCCGAGGCTTCTCTGCTTGCGACGGTGATGATGCCCGCCTTGCTCGCGGTCTATCTCGAACGTCAACGCGAAGACAGTGTGATCTTGCCGATTTTTCGAACCTTGCCGGCAATGCTGCTCTTGCTGGCCGGCTATGTTGCTTCGAAGTCGTCGACCATCGTCTTTCTCCTGCCGGCCTTGCTGCTGGCTGAGACTCTTATGCAGCGCGACCTCTTCGGCGCTCTGCGTAAGTACGCACGCCATCTTGTCTTCTTCCTATTGTTGGCCGCGGCCTTCTTCCCGATATATCAAAGCAGGCTGGCGGCGACCGATGCGCAATTCTCCTCAGCCGGCCGACTTGAGAAGATGGTGGCGGGGATCGCTATCGCCGGCGACCACCCGGTATTTGGGGCTGGGCCGGGCATGGTGTCCGACCCGATCTTCTTCGACCCTTACGTCAACCACATCGTCGACTGGAGTTGGAAAGACTTCGATGTGCCTGACAAGGGCATCGATTCCGCCGTGATCCGCACGCTGGCCGAAAGTGGCGGTTTCGGTCTTTTAGCGACTTACTATCCCGTGCTTCTGCTGTTCCTGGCCGCGGCAGCCATGGCCCGACGACCCGATATTCGGCCCTTCCTGCCAATCGCGATTTGTCTCTTGTTTTCCCAGTCACTTGTGTCGGGTTACCGGGATCTAACCATCTTCTACCTGCCGCTGGTGATCGGCGCGGTAGGGGCTTTCATATGCCGCGGGCCGGTGGCTGCTCCAGTACAGCCGAAACCTGCACACCTGCTGCCGGTCGATCGTCGACTTTCGCGCGAAGGGGCTCTGTCATGAGCGACGCCGTTGCCACCCGTCTGCCGGGTCCCATCAACGACACGCCTGCCGCTGTCGGTCTCGGAGATATATTCGGCATGATCCGCCGGCACTGGTTGCCTGCCGCGGCCATTGTCGTGATCGTCTTTACGCTTGGGGTCTTGGGCACTTTTGCCATGATCCCGAAGTACGAAGCGCAGGCTTTGGTCATGGTCCGGGGGGAGCAGATGGAGAGCCTCCAGGTGCGGATCGACCAGCTGCGCGGCGAACCGGGTTTTCCGACTGTTCTGAGCGAAGCGGAGATCCTCAGCTCGCCGGGTCTGCTCGACAGCGTGGTCGAGCGCCTGGAGTTGACGGCAGAGCCCGAGTTCAATCCTCGTCTCGAGGATGATTTCGTCTTACCGCCGGTGCGCGCCGCTTTTGCCCAGGGGCGTGAGCGCCTGGAAAACCTTCTCGGGCTCACGCCGGAAGCGCGGCCGCGCAATCCCGAGCTTGAACGGCGCATCGTGTTGGCTCGACTGCAGGGGGCGGTTTCGGTCGAACCGCGCGGGCGTTCCTACGTGGTGGAGGTCGGTGCCGTCTCTCGCTCGGCCGCCTCTGCCGCGCGTTTGGCCAACGGCGTCTCCGAAGCCTACGTCGCCGCGGAACGTGCGGAGCGCATGACACGCTTGGAAGCGCTCGACACCTGGCTCGAGGAGCGTTTGCAGCAGTTGCGCGCCGAGGTCGTTGTCAGAGCTGAGGCGGTAGAGCTTTTTCGGCAGACGGAAGATCTCTTTGAGGGTCAGTCCGGCAGTCTTCAGCTCGAGGAATTGAGCGCCCTTTCCGGCCAACTCGTTGAGGCGCAAGCCGACACCGCACGCGCGGCGGCTCAGCTTTCTGAGGTGCGTCGCGCCGCGGAGTCCGGTTCGGCGAGCGAAGCGCTCTCGCTGGCCGTCGATGCTCCCTTGATTCAAAGATTGCGTGCCGAGGAAATCGAGATGGCGGGCCTTTTGGCCCGAGTCTCCTCGACCCTGGGGCGGCAGCACCCCGACGTGGTGTCGGTCAGCCGGGAGCTTGTCGAGTTGCGAGGCCGGATCAATGAAGAAGTTCAAAAGATCGTCACGCTGGCCGAAGCGCGCTTGGCCAATGCCCGTGCGCGCGAAGAGTCGATCGCCGGATCGCGGCAGACCTTGAAGGACGAGATCGACGGTAAACGCGATTCATATGTCCGCCTGATCGAACTCGAGCGTGACGCGGAGTCTGCGCGCGCCGCTCTCGACAGCTTCCAGACTCAAGCGAACCAGCTTGTCGGCGCAGGGGAAATCGAACAGCCGACCGCCATGATGATCTCACCGGCGAAGGCGCCTCTTTCGCCTGCTCAGCCCAACAGCAAGGCGCTTTTCGTGCTGTCGCTTGCGGCGGGCTTGATGCTCGCCGGTCTCTATATCGTTTTACGCGAGGTGACCGAGCAGCGCGTCAAGAGCGGTGCCGAGCTGCGACGTCTGTCGGGTCTGCGCCTGCTGGCCGTTCTGCCGCGGGTGCGGGGGCTCCGTGTGCGATCCCCGGCCGCGCGCCGCCGGCTCGAGAAGCGCCCGGACCTCGCATTCGGTCAGGCGATGCGCCGGCTCTATGCCGGTATTCGCCATGGAGACAACAGCGCCAACCTTCGCTGTATCATGGTCTGTTCCGGAGAGTCGGGTGAAGGTAAAACCCTGACGTCCATAGGCTTGGCGCAAGAAGCGGCGGCGATCGGACGCCGCACCCTGTTGATCGATTTGGATCTGCACAAGCGCGATGCCAGTCGGGCTTTCCCGTCCGGTGAGCCGGAAGGTGCGGAGGATCCGGACTTGGCGGCGGCGATGGAGTCGCCCGAGCGGCTGGACGAACTGATGTGGCGCGGCGCGGCGGGACGCCTGCGTGTGCTGCGGCCGCGCGCCGATCTCGTCGATCCGCTGGCTTATCTCGAGCATCCGCGGCTCGATGTGTTGCTTCGCGAAGCGCGGCGGCGTTTCGACTTGGTGATCGTGGATACGCCGCCCCTGCTGACACTGCCCGATGCAAGTTTTCTGGTCAGACGCGTCGATGCCTGCCTTCTGCTGGTCCGCTGGAACCGGACGAAGCGGAGTGCGTTGCGACAGTCGCTGGACCTGCTGGCCGCCTTCGACGCACCCTTGCTTGGCTGCGTCTTCACTCAGGTCAACATGAAACGCTATGGTGCCTACCAGCCCGCCGAAGATGCGGCCTACCTTCGTCCAGCCTCCGTTTACGTCGCGGCCGAGCGGAAACGACTGGTGGCGCCGACATGACGACCCTGATTCTCAGCACCAGCTATCCGAGGCCGACAGATGTCGGTCGGAAGGTCGTGATGTCGGGTTTCCTGGATTGGCTCAGCGTGCGAGCCGCGGGAGAACGGGTCGTCTATGCCCATCTCGCGCCCAGGCAGCAGGAGCGTCACGAGCGGCTGGCCGTCGACCTTTACGAAGCCCGGGTCGATCCCAGCTGGCGGCGGCTCGGCGGCATGGCCGTCGAGGGGCTCTTGCGGGGACGTACACCGCTGCAGATCGCTGCCGTCGGTGCGACCGGGGCGGCGACCACCCTGGCGCGCCTGGTCGGCAAACTGGCGCCGGATCTCGTTGTTGCCGATACGCTGCGGGTCGTGCCGGTACTCGATCGTCTGCCCCTGGGCGCTGCGCGCAAGGTCGTCTATCTCGACGATCTCTACTCGCGGCGCTACGCCCGCCTGATCGAGACCTTGGACCGGCATCCCGATGCCGAGCTCAACAGTCTCGGCACCTTTGCGCGTTTTCTGCCCGCTTGGATGGCGCGGATCGCCCGCGTCCGCGGTCTGCAGCGGGCCCTGCTACAACGCGAGATGCGCCTGATGGAGACGGCTGAGAACGCGGCGCCGGCCCGGTTCGACCGTTGTCTGTTGCTGAATGAACAGGAGGCCGATGTTCTCCGGACTCGAAGCGGCGCCGACAACATCTTCAGCGTGCCGCCCTACGTGCGCGTTCGGGAGAGTTCCCCGGAACAGCGGCCGGTCGACCCACCCTGTTTCCTCTTCCTGGGAAATCTCAGCTATCCGGCGAACGCCTATGGCTTATCCCGCTTTCTGTCCGAGACTGTGCCACCACTCTTTGCGGCCCTTCCGCAGGCAAGGCTCGACATCGTCGGCGGTGGCGCCAGTCCCGCCTTGCAGGCTCACGTTGCCAGTCTGGGCGAGCGCGTTCGCCTGCGCGGTTTCGTCGACGATCTCGACGGCGTTCTCGCCGGGGCAACAGCCCTGGTGGCGCCGGTGATTTACGGGACCGGTGTCAAGATCAAGGTCATCGATGCCCTTGCGCGTGGCCTGCCGATCGTGTCGACCCCGACCGGTGCCGAAGGAATCGAAGTAGTGGACGGACGCGAAGGTTTCCTGCGCGACGATCTGGCCGACTTCGTCGAACCGTTGCGGCGGTTGACCGATCCCGACGTGAATCGCGCCTGCTCGGAGGCCGCGTTGCAGCTCTATCATAGGCGCTACAGGCGCGATGCGGCTTTCGCCGCCTATGAGGAGGCTTTCGCATGACGGCGCCTCAGGAGACTCTGAACAGGTCTGGCCGCTCCGACCGGACACCGGTATCGATCGTTGTCTGTACGCGCGACCGGGCCGACGATCTCATGCGCTGCCTGGCCGCTATTCGGGCCCTGGACTGTCCTCCGAGCCTGCAGGTGGACGTCGTGGTGGTAGACAATGGCTCGCGGGACCGTACTGCCGAAGTCGTCGCCTCCGCGGCCGAGGGCAGTCCGATCCCAATGCGCCGTGTTTACCTGGCAGAACCGGGTCTTGCCCGAGCGCGCAACGCGGGCATCCAGGCCAGTCTCGGCGACTACATTCTTTTTACCGATGACGATTGCCTGGTGGCGACCGACTGGTTGGCCTCGGCGATCCGGGTGATGCAGACCGAGCCGTCGATCGGCCTGGCCGGAGGGCAGGTGAGACTGCACAACTCGCGCGACCTGCCTGAGACGATCAAGCCCTCACCGGATCTGGAAAGGCCGAACGGGTCCGCCGATCTGCACGGCCTTCTACTCGGCTGCAACATGGTGATCCGGCGTTCGGTTCTGGACGAAATCGGCCTGTTCGACCCACGCTTCGGTGCCGGCAGCCGCTTCAAGTCCTCCGAAGACACCGACATGGTCTACCGCGTTTACCGGGCTGGGTTCGGGGTGATCTATAATCCGCAGTTCGTGGTGTCTCATAATCATGGGCGGCGCTCTTTGCCGGAGATACGGCGGCTGCACCGCGGTTATCGAATCGGACGCGGCGCGTTCTACGCCAAGCACCTTTTGCATGGCCGCCTGGACGTGCTTTCCATCTTGCTGCGCCAGTTGGTGCCGCATCGGCGCAGCGCTTACCCGCTGCCCAGCTGGCCCCGCTATCTTCGTGCCGTTGTTGGGCAGTTCGTCCGTGCGCCTTGGCTGCTCGCCGGTGCAATTCTCTATTGGCGGATCGGTGAAGAAGCGGCCCATGGCTAGCGGACTTGCAGGCGAGGCGACGAATGTGGTGACACTCTCGACGCTCCGCGGGACGGCGGTCCCGTCTCTGACGGAAGAGATTCAGACGCGTTTGCGGGATCTCCGCTCGCAGGTTCTGGCTCTGGGTCGCCTGCTGCCGGCCGACCGTCCGATCGTCTATCTTGACTATCCCCTGCATCTGAACGTCGGCGACCTCTGTCTTCAACTCGGCGCGGAGCAGCTGTTCTCCGACCTTGGGCTACGGGTTCTCGGCCGGGCCTCGATGTTCAACGGCAAGGCGTGGCTGCGGCGGCGCCTCGATCCCTCCGTTACGATCGTCCTGCACGCCGGCGGCAATCTGGGGGATCTTTGGCCGGGCCATCAGGACTTCCGGGAGGCTGTCGTCGCTGCCTTTCCGAACAACCGGATCGTGGTTCTGCCGCAGTCGCTTCATTTCGCCGACAGGCAGGGGTTCGAGGCCTGTATGCGACGTTGGGCGCAGCACCCGGATTTGCACTTGGTCTTGCGGGACCGCGTGTCCTATGGGCGAGTCGCGGAGCATCTGGGCGATCGGGCCTATCTTGCACCCGACCTCGCGCATTGCCTCTATGAACAGGCGCCCTTCCATAAAGGCGCGACCACGCCCGGCAAGGGCAGCCTGCGGCTGGTCAGGCAGGATGTCGAAGCGTTGGTGCTGCCCGACCACGCTGCCGCCGCCACACAGCATTTCGACTGGGCGCAGATCTACACGGCCGCGGATCGCCGTGCCTATGCGCTGGTCCGCCGCCTGCACCGGCTGGACGATCGCGCGCCGGTGAACTTGCCGATCTACAGGCCTTGGCGACGTCTGGCCGAGCGGGCTGTGACCCGGGGGGCGGAGCACCTCTGCCGTTTTGCGGAGGTCGACTCCGACCGGCTGCACGGCATGTTGATGTCACTTCTGTTGCATCGCCATGTGCGCTGGCGGGAGAGTCGGACCGGCAAGACGGGGGCCTATGTCGCGACCTGGCTGTCGGATCTCCCAGGATCGGCTTTGGCGCAGGCCGGAACGGCGGCGTGAGCCCTACAGCCCGCTGCGCAGGCCGACGAACAGACTGTTTCGGATAAAGCCCGCATCGTCCGCGTCGGACGTGCGCCGATCGAACTGATAGCTGCCGGTGAGCGCGACCCAGCGGTTCAGGCGATAGCTGGCCCCCAAGCCGATCGTGAAGCGGGTGTCCGAGCGCTGGAGACCCTGATAGTCGTCAAGGCGCAGTCGCAAATCTGCATCCAGCGTCGTGCGGTTGGTCAGCGCATGTTCCACCCCGAAGCGCGCTTCGGTGCGGATGCGCGAGTCCGCCTGCTCGTTGCCTTCCTCGACGAAACTCGTCTCTTCGCGGCGATCGATAGTGAAGATCACGTCGGTCAGGGGGGTGACGTTCCAGGTGAGGCTGCCGTTCAGCTGAAGGCCGGTGAAGTCCTCGCGGTCGGAATCGGCGAAGTCTTCCTGGAACAGGCCGATGGCGAACTCGGCTTCGATCAGGTTGCCCAACTCGAAACTGCTGCCGACGAGGCCTCGATGAGTGAGGGAATCCTGATCGAGACCGCCGCCATCTGGATCGTCGAAGTCTCGCCAGGTCACCCCGGGCTGCAGGAACGTGCTGAATGCGGGAGAGACCCGGAAACCGACTCTTAAATTGCCGTCGTAGCGTGTGAATTCACGATCCGCCCGAATCTCGTCGTCGAAGTCGCGCCGCGTGATTCCACCGTTCGGCGCCAGACTGATCCGATTCAAGCGCCAACGGGCACCGGCGTTGACGCCGAAGTCGTTGAAGACGAAGCGTTGCGCTCCATCATCCGTATCGGCATCGGTCCGATCTTCGCTGGCCCGTGTGAAGTCCAGCCGTCCGTTGAAATCGAGATCGTTGGTGGCCGTATAGTCCAACGCCGTCGAGGCGCGATAAGTCTCCTCGTTCTCGTCTGTCTCCGTGGCATAGCGGTCGAAGCGCGCCGATCCCAGCAGAGACCAGTCGAAGTCTCGGCCGTCGATATTGAGCTGCAGGGCCGGTTGGGTGATCGCCGCAATGTCGCCGGCGGCATCGTTTTCGCTGGCTCTAACGTTGTCGTTCGCAAGTACACCGAAGCCGAGCGTCGGCCGCACCGTCGTGGGACCGAATTGCAACGCGCCGCCGGCCTCCTGTGCCTGGACGGCCAAGGGCACGGCGGCTGTCACCAAACAGACGACGCAGAGGAGGGCCGAACCCCGCATGCTTACCGGCCGCCTTTAGAAGTATCGCTCCAGGACACGGATCACGTCGCCCGGTTGGATTCGGACCTCCGGTCCGGCCTGGCCTTGCAGGGTGGTGCCGTCTCTCGCCCGCGTAATCTCGAACAGGTCGCGACGTCCGCGGTCGGTGAAGCCACCGGCGATCGCCACGGCTGTCAGGACCGTCATATCGCTCTCGTAGGGATAGCGGCCGGGGCCGGCGACCTCGCCGAGGATGAAGAAGGGACGGTAAGTCCGAACCTCGACACTCACCGAGGGTTCCAGCACGACCTCCGCGCTGCGCAGTTCCTCGGCGATCCGTTCCGCCAGGTTGTCGGCCGTCACACCGCTCGCCTCGATGCCCGCGATCAGGGGCACGGCCACCTGTCCGGAGTCCGACACGAGGTAGGAGCCGGTCAGTTCCGGTTGTCCGAAAACCGTCACCCGGATCTCGTCGCCCGGACCGAGCAGATACTCGCCGAACTGGCGTTCGTTCTCGATTGGCGGAAGGTCGCTCACGCCTCCGCAAGATACCAGGGTAACGACAAGAAAAAGCTTCAAGGCGAGCAAGGTAAGGCGTTTCATTTCCGACTCCCAATCGAGGCCGCGGCTGCCTGCGTGGCGCTCAGTCGCTGTCGAGCTTCATGGAACAAGCCTACCACTGGATCGCGGGCGAACAAGAGTAGGAAGGCGACGAAGGCGAGAACTCCCACCGGGATGGCAGCAGCGGTGAGTTGTAGGACCGAAGCCTGGGTCGGTGCCCAGGCAAGCGCGAGAAGGACCGCGCCCGCCATGGCCGCTGCACAGCAGAGGATCCCAACGAGCGGGAGATAGCGGGCCAGAAATCCCTGTCCCGTGAGATGGCGAACCAGAAGGATCCGGAGCGGCCAGACCAGGAAGAGCTGGCGTGCCAGCATGGCGACCGCGACCAGCGTGATCGACTCGGTGGCTGCGAGTGGGAAGAGGATCACGCCTGAGCCGAAGAAGATCAGCGCTTGATACAACACCAGGTCCGGTCGACCGAGTGCGCGCGCCAACACGGGTGTGTTGAACTCGACCGCCATCGGCAGGCCGGCGAGACAGAGAATCTGAAGGGCGGGCACCATCGGGAGCCAATCCGGCCCAAGGATCAGTTCGACAGCCAGGGGTGCGATCGCCGCCAGGCCCAGAAGCGCCGGGAAGCTCGTCAGGGCAATCGCACGCTCGAGAAAATTCAACAGTGCCTTGATCCGAGAAGGCTCGGCCTGCAGGCGCGCAAAGGCGGGTAAGGCGACCTGGTTGACCGGCGCCAGCAGAAGCTGGATCAGCATCTCGAGGACACGACGGGCCATGGCGAAGAAGCCGACTTCCGCAACACCCAGGAAGAGCCCGATGACGATGGGCGCGATCCGCTGGTCCGCGATGATGACCAGACGGCTGCCGGTGCTGAAGGCGCCGTAGCCTGCGAGGTCGCGCAGATGTTGGCGCGAAATCCGGAACCTAGGGCGCCATCCGGCGGCAATCCACATGCAAAGCAGCACCGTAGCAGCCGTCGTTAGATGCATGGCCACCAAGGCCCAGACGCCCTGCCCATCGAAAGCGAGCCAGAGGCCGATGCCGCCGCCGGTGGCTAGCGAGACGAGCGCCCGCACGGCGAAGGGGCGAAAGCGGAGCTCCCGCTTCAGGCGCGCGGTCGGCACGGCGGCCAGGGCTGTCAGCGGCAGGTAGAGCGCCAGAGCTTGCAGAACCGGTGACAGTTCGGCCGCCTCGAACAGGCTCGCGAAGGCCGGAGCGATCGCCACTAATGTCCCTGCGAGAACCAGTGACAGGATCGTGACGGCCCAGAAGGCGCTATCCAAATGCAGTGGCTCGATCTCGTGGCGCTGCACGAGACGCTCCACAGCGCCGTCGGACACGGCGGCCTCGAAGACCGAGATCAGGGCCATGGCAAGAACCACGGTGCCGATCGCTTCCGCTCCGACCTGCCGTGCGATCATCACGAAAACCGTCAGGCTCAGCGCCTGACGAACCAACGTCTCGGCACTCGACCACAAGGTTCCCGTCACGAGTCTGCGTGTGAACTGCAAGACCCCTTGCCTTCCCGCCCGCTATATTCCGCCTCGAAAGCGAGGAGGACTCTGAACAGAAGCGATTTTGCTTCCGCTTCGTCCGCCACCGCGCGTCAACCACGTCAAAGAGACGGTCGATCCTAGCTGAAATCGACTTGGCGACGGCACCAAGGGTTATCCGGCTCTGCAGCCGGCCTGTCGACCCCGCGAAACATCCGTGACGCTGCCCCTAGGTCGGTGTGATTTATTTGAGATGACTCAAGGATGCTGTGAGGACAATTTGATTAAAGTCGTGTGATGCAAATATAGCTCTAAATCACAACCTGTAAAAAACAAAGGTGAGCGCAGAACATTATTTTTGTTGAGGTTGATTTGTCACCAGCACCTCAAGATGCTGCACCGCGACATAAGGAACTGCTGCGGAATTTTCTCGCGGCGACAGCAGCATTGAAAAAGGGGGCATGCCGATGCCGGCCTCGATCGAGTGGACCGAAGGCAGATCGCGTGCGGGATTGGCTCGGGTCAATCCCGATCTCAGCCATCGTGTCCTGCGCACGTTCGACCTGCCCGTGATCTTCGGCCTCGGCGGTCTGCTCTATTTCGTCGTCGTCGAGCAGCGCCTGGGTGTCGAAGCGCGCGAAAGTTATCTCTTTGTCGCGCTGCTTGCCGCCGCGCTTCAGTTTGTCATTCAGCAAGCCGTCGCCTCGAAACGAGAGCCCTCTTTCGCGGTCCTGGTCCGGAGCGCGCTGGCAGCCTGGAGTCTGTCCGTGGTGGTGCTGATCGTGCTCAGCTTCGGCCTGCAGCTCGGCGAGCAGTTCTCACGCCTCTGGGCGGCGCTCTTCTTCGCGGCTGGCGCCGTCTACCTGGTCGGATCGCGTCTGCTGTTCGCACGGCGATTGAAGCGTCTGGCCGATGCGGGGCGGCTGCGCAAACGTGTCGCTATCTTCGGCGCGGGATCTGGCGGGCGAGACCTGATCCGCCGTTGGAGTGGGCTGGGTCGGCACGGACCGCAGGTGGTTGGCATCTACGACGATGCACCCCACGGGACTGGGCTCCGCGAGGAATTCCGGGAAGGCGGTCTGGACGCGCTGCTGACGGCCTGTCGCTCGGATTTGGTGGACAGCGTCATCGTCTCGGCACCGCTCGATAAGGTCGACCGTCTGTCTGAGGGGCTGCGCGAACTGCGGCAGCTTCCCGTCGATATTCTTCTGAACCTGGAAGGTTTGGAGCGATTCGGCGACGCCCGGCTGCTGCGTTTCGAAGGCACAGGCATGGTGGAGTTGGCGCGCCGGCCTCTCGACGACGCGCAGATGATGCTGAAACGGATCGAGGATATTGTCGTCGCGGGCGGCCTGTTGCTCTTGACCGCGCCGCTCTTCGCCGTCATCGCGCTGGCCGTCAAGCTCGAGAGCCCGGGTCCGCTCTTCTTCGTGCAGCGACGCTATGGCTACGGTGGCAGGCTGATCGGTGTCCTGAAGTTCCGCAGCATGCGTCATGAAGACAGCGATCAGCAGGGCAGCCGCCTGACGATGCCCGGCGATTCGCGTATCACCCGCGTCGGCCGGATCATCCGCAAATTCAGCCTCGACGAGCTGCCGCAGCTGATCAACGTGCTGCGCGGCGAGATGTCGATGGTGGGCCCCCGACCGCATCCGCTTCAGGCGAAGGCCGGGGAGCGGCTCTACGACCAGGTCGTCGAAGACTTCTACGCGCGCTATCGCGTGCCGCCTGGCATCACCGGACTGGCCCAAGTCAGCGGTCTGCGCGGGCAAACCGACACCGAACAGAAGCTGATCGACAGGGTCGCCGCCGACCTTCAGTACATCGAGACCTGGTCGCTTTGGCTCGATATCAAAATTCTCGCCCGAACCGTCTTCAAGGTGGTGGAGGCGGAGAACGCCGTCTAGCCCGGGGATCGCCCGGTCGAGCCGGGCGAACCTCGGGTTCCTGCATCCTCGATGTCGCGTTTCTGGCGGCATCCCAAGATAGAGAAGAAAGGAACCAAGGCATGCCGGTTGCGCTGCGCAAACGCGTTCTCGTCACGGGAGGCGCTGGCTTCCTGGGCTCGCATCTCTGCGAACGGCTCCTCGCCGATGGCTGCGAGGTGCTCTGCGTCGACAACTTCTTCACGGGACGCCGAGAAAATATCGCTCATCTGATGTCGGAGCCCTACTTCGAAATGCTCCGACACGATGTCACCTTTCCCCTCTACGTCGAGGTCGACGAGATCTACAACCTCGCCTGTCCGGCCTCGCCGATTCACTACCAGTTCGACCCGGTGCAGACCACGAAGACCAGCGTGCATGGGGCGATTAACATGCTGGGTCTGGCGAAGCGTGTGAAAGCCAAGATTCTGCAGGCCTCGACCTCAGAGGTTTACGGCGATCCGCAGCTTCATCCGCAGCCGGAGAGCTATCGCGGCAGCGTCAATCCTGTCGGTCCGCGCGCTTGCTATGACGAAGGTAAGCGCTGCGCGGAGACGCTGTTCTTCGACTACTACCGGCAACACAATCTCAATATCCGGGTAGCCCGAATCTTCAACACCTACGGTCCGCGCATGCTGCCGAACGATGGTCGGGTGGTCTCGAATTTCATCGTCCAGGCCCTGAAGGGCCAGAACATCACCGTCTACGGTGACGGTTCGCAGACCCGCTCCTTCTGTTACGTCGACGACCTGGTGGACGGGCTGGTCCGTCTCATGAACGCGCCCGACGAGGTGACGGGGCCCGTAAATATTGGAAATCCCAGGGAGATGACGATTCTCGAGCTGGCTCAACGGGTCATCGACCTGACCGGTTCGCGCAGCCAGGTCGTGCTGCGCCCCTTGCCGCAAGACGACCCCCTCCAGCGGCAGCCGGACATCACCCTGGCCAAAAAGGCCCTTGGCTGGAATCCGACGATTGAATTGGAGACCGGGTTGGACTCAACCGTTGCCTACTTCCGTGAGCTGCTCGCCTTCGAGCTTTCCGAAGCCCAGACCATCGCGGAAGTCGCGGAGTAGGGCCGGGTTTCTGCGGGATCGACTGCCGCTCAGGCGTAACGCCCTCTAGGACAGCCCGCCGAGGCAGTTTCCAGAGATTTCAGGAAGCGCGATGAGGTCGCCTCATCGCGCTTCGCCTTTTTTGGACGGTCTCTAAGCCTTCGCGCACTGCCAGCGCCAGGCGTGCTCGACCATCTCCTCGATCGCCGAGAAGCGGGGCCGGAAGTCGAGTTCGGAGCGCGCTCGCGCCGAATCGGCTACGAGCTTCGGCGGATCGCCGGGCCGGCGGTCCGCCTTGCGGACCGGCACGCCCAGGCCCGTCACACGTTCCGCGGCGGCAACGACATCCAGAACCGAATTGGCGCGCTCGGCGCCGAGGTTGAACACCCCCGATGCACCGCCGTCCAGCAAGCGGTTGAGGGCGGCGACATGGGCGTCGGCCAGATCGCAAACATGGACGTAGTCGCGCAGGCAGGTCCCGTCCGGCGTCGGATAGTCCGTGCCGAAGATGTCCAGAGCGCCGACCCGGCCGCGGGCGGCCATCAGAACGCGGGGAATCAGATGGGGTTCCGGATCATGATCCTCGCCGATCTCCAGGTCCGGGTCGGATCCCGCGGCGTTGAAGTAGCGCAGGGCCACCCACCGCAGATCGCCGGCCTCGCCCGCGTCGGTCAGCGCCGACTCGATCATCAGCTTGGTACGGCCATAAGGGTTGATCGGGTTTTTGGGTAGATCCTCCGATATGACCGGCGCTCCAGGTTGGCCGAAGATCGCGCAGGTGCTCGAGAAGACCATCGCCTCCACCTGGAACAGCTTGAGCGCATTCAGCAGCGTCAAGGTGCCGACCACGTTGTTGTCGTAGTAGGACAGCGGGTCCTCAACTGATTCACCGACGTAGGCGAAGGCGGCGAAGTGCAGGGCGCCGACCGGCCGGTGGCGCGACAAGGCCCGCCCAAGTGCTGACGGATCGCGGATATCGCCGACTTCCAGAGGCCCCCAGCGCACGGCGCTGCGATGACCGCGCGAGAGATTGTCGAAAACGACTGGCAGAAAGCCGGCGGCTGCGAGGGCTTTGCAGACGTGGCTTCCGACATAGCCGGCGCCGCCAGTGACCAGCACGCGTGGTCGTTCCGAGAGATTTGCCATTGCGGGTGTCCCTTGTTCGCGATGTCGGGACGGTCTTTGCCCCGCGAGACTTAACCCTATGGCAAAGCTTGCGAGGCCAAGCTGAGCGAAGGCTGTGGCGCCGAGGGGCGCGTAAGGGGGATAAAGTTATGCAGGCAGGGGTGGGGCGGATTGCTGCCGAGCCGGACGTGCGATGGGGCGGGCGACCGCGCGCAGACGAGCTGTCGAAGGGCGCTGATAGGAGGGTAGGCGATGGGCAGGCGGGCGACGTCGCGCCGTGGCATCCGCCGATCGTCGTTTGGGGGATTTTAGGCGCGGCCTCCTGGCTTCCGATCGCACTCTGCCTCTACCTTTTGCTGCCCTAGAAGCTGCCCTAGAAGCTGCCCTAGAAGCTGTCATGGAGAGGGCGCCCAGCCACCATTCCAAGTCGCCCGCTCTCGGGCGCTCGTCTGTGCCCCGCTTGTGACCGTTTGACGGCCTTCCAAGGCCACCCGTTTTTCACGAAGACAGCTTCCTCCGGTCCCGGCCGTTGCCTGTAGTTTGCCGGCCATGCTGGTGAAGACTCTCAAAATAGGCGCTCCACGCGTGAGTTCGGAAGCCGGTGGCAGCCGTTTGGATGCGGAGATCTGCGGCGAGCCTCTCTACGTCAAGGCGAACGTACCCCTGGCGGAGAGCAGCGAGGCTCTGGTCGCAGCTTTCTATCTGGTCGCTCTGCACTACAACGCCGTCTTGCGGGTCGAAGGCGAACTCGACCCGCTGTTCCTGCAGAATGTGCCGAAGGTCGCCGCCTTCGCGGAACGCCACCTTCGTTTGCCGGGCAGCACGGTCGAAGCACGCGGCAATGGTGGCGAGGCGAGGCGAGCTGGCGCCAGTGCCGCCTTTTTCATCGATGGGTTGGAGTCGCTCTACACCTTGAGCCGGCGCACCGCGGAGTTGGATGCGCTGATCTACGTGACAGGTTTGGACAGCCCCCGTCGGGATCGCGCCACGGAGGAGGACAATCTGGAGCACCTGCGCCGATTGGCCGAGACCTCCGGGCAGTTCCTCATCGAGATGGAAACCAATCTTCGCGATCTCCGTCTGTTCCGCTCAGTGAACTGGGAGTTCACTCGCAGTGCCACGCTGGCCGCGATGGCCCAGTGCCTGGCCGGCCAGGTCGGTCACGTCCTGGTTCCGGGAAGCGACGTGGCGGCGTTCGGTGGAACTCTACCCTGGGCATCTCATCCGATCCTGACCGAGAGCTGGTCGTCCAGTGCCGTCGAGATCGTCTGCGACGACTCCCCAGCGCGTTGGATCGACAAGATTGCCGCGCTCGGCAGCTATCCTCCGGCGCGAGACTACCTGCAGGTTTGTCTGCGCAGCGATCGGCTTGGCAGCAATTGCGGCGACTGCGAGACCTGCGTTCGGACGATGGCGGCCCTGCAGGTCGCGGGCGACCTGCAGGGGGTTCGGACCTTGCCGCAGGACGGGCTGCTTGAGCGCATCCGCGCTTTGCCGCGCCTGACGTGGAATCAACGGCGCGCCTGGCAGACGATTCTCGATCACCCGAAGTGCGGTGATCTGTCCGGAGCGATTAGAAGCAAACTCGACGAGACGCCGCCGCCGCCGGTCCGCACCATGGCCTCGGCGATCAGCGCCTCCCGTCTGACGTGGCAGATCAAGAATTTTCGACTGGTCGGGCAGATGCTTCGCTGAAGTGTCGCAGCGTCGAGGCGCGGTGATCCCGGCGGGTGTCTGAGTGATCGAAACGGCGGCGCAGATGCCGTCTTCAGGGGTTATGAAAGGGGTTGAGCGATGCACGTAGCGGTGATCGGGACGGGCTACGTCG
>NZ_QXNY01000010.1 GCF_003572205.1 Algihabitans albus | reverse complement strand
TCTCCAAAATCGTCGAGTAGTGGAGTTTTAGAGCGGGAGGGGGTCCGCGATCTACTTCGGAACCCCTCGTCGTTTCTTGGATAAGAGCGGTCGAGCAAGCCATGGAAAGCCAGAATATCCGCATCCGCCTGAAAGCCTTCGATCATCGGGTGCTGGATCAGTCGACGGGTGAGATCGTGAACACGGCCAAGCGCACCGGTGCGCAGGTCCGTGGCCCGATTCCCTTGCCCACGAAAATCGAGCGCTTCACCGTGCTGCGGTCGCCGCACATCGACAAGAAGAGCCGCGAGCAGTTCGAGATTCGCACGCACAAGCGGCTGCTCGACATTGTCGATCCCACCCCGCAGACCGTGGACGCGCTGATGAAGCTCGACCTCGCCTCGGGCGTGGACGTCGAGATCAAGCTGAAGGGCTAGGGCTATGCGTACGGGTCTGATCGCTCAGAAAGTTGGAATGACACGGGTCTTCGATACCGAGGGCTCTCACGTTCCGGTGACCGTGCTGCAGGTTGACGGTTGCTACGTGACCGCGCAGCGGACGTCGGACCGGGACGGCTATGTGGCTCTGCAGCTCGGTGTCGGGGCGGCCAAGGTCAACCGCGTCAGCAAGCCGGAGCGCGAGCGTTTTGCGAAGGCGAAGGTCGCCCCGCGCAAGCGTCTGGTCGAATTCCGCGTCGCCGAAGACGCCCTGATCGATGTCGGCAGCGAGCTGACCGTGGATCATTTCCTGCCTGGTCAGTTCGTCGACGTCGCCGGTACCTCGATCGGTAAGGGCTTCGCGGGTGTCATCAAGCGCCATGGCTTCGGCGGCATGCGCGCGAGTCACGGTGTGTCGGTCTCGCACCGGGCACATGGCTCAACCGGCCAGAATCAGGATCCGGGCAAAGTCTTCAAGAACAAGAAGATGGCCGGACACATGGGCGATGGCCGCGTCACGACCCAGAATCTGAAGGTGGTCAAAGTGGATGTCGAACGCGGGCTGATCTTGGTGCGCGGCGCGGTGCCCGGTTCCGAAGGCGGCTGGGTCACGGTCTGCGATGCGGTCAAGCGGGCGCGTCCCGACGATGCGCCCTATCCTGGCGCTGTTCGTTCGGCGCCCGTCGAAGAAGAGCCCGTCGCCGAGGAGGCTCCGGCCGAGGAAGTTTCGGCTGAGGAGACTGCGGCCGCACCTGAGGCCGAGGCGTCCGGTGAGACCGCTGCGCCTGCGGCCGACAGCGCCGCGCCCGAGGCGGGCGCCGGCGGCGACGCGAGCGGTGACAGCGGCGAAGAGAAGAAGGACTCCTAAGTCATGAAGCTGGACGTCACCACGCTCGCCAACGAGACCGCCGGGCAGATCGACCTCGACGAGTCGATCTTCGGGGTCGAGGTGCGCCGCGACATCTTGCATCGGGTCGTCACCTGGCAGCTCGCCAAGCGCCGGTCCGGTACGCACAAGGCCAAGGGCCGCAGCGAGATCGTCGGCACGACCAAGAAGGCGTACCGCCAGAAGGGCACGGGCCGGGCGCGCCGCGGCAACCTGAAGACCAATATCATGCGCGGCGGCGGCGTCGTGCACGGCCCCTTGCCGCGCGATCACGCCTTCGACCTTCCGAAGAAGGTGCGTGCGCTCGGGTTGAAGTGCGCCCTCTCGGCGAAGGCCAAGGACGGCAAGCTGGTGGTGCTGGAGACGGCCAAGGCCGAAACCCACAAGACGAAGCCGTTGGTCGAGCAGCTCGTGAAGCTGGGCTGGGACAATGCCTTGATCATCGACGGCGCGGAGATCGATACGCAGTTCGAACGGGCCGCGCGCAACATCAAGGGTGTCGACCTGCTGCCGCAGCAGGGCGCGAACGTCTACGACATCCTGCGGCGGGATCGCCTGGTGCTGACGCGCGCCGCGGTCGAAGCACTGGAGGCACGGTTGAAATGAGCAGGGCACGTCCGCGCAAGAAGCTCGAGTTGCAGCTCTCGCAAGAGCGCATGTACGAGCTGATTCGTCGCCCCTTGGTGACCGAAAAGACGACCCTGGGCGGTGAGCACGGCCAGATTGCCTTTCAGGTGCCGCTGGATGCGAACAAGCCGGAGATCAAGGCAGCCGTCGAGGGGCTGTTCAAGGTCAAGGTGAAGGCGGTCAACACCGCGATCCAGAAGGGCAAGGTCAAGCGGTTCCGGGGTCGTCTCGGTCAGCGCTCCGACTTCAAGAAGGCTTACGTCACCCTCGAGGAAGGTCACGCCATCGACGTGACCACCGGTATCTAAGGGGCGGGATCAGAGTTATGGCGCTCAAGACCTTCAATCCGATCACGCCGGGCCAGCGGCAGCTGACGATCGTCGATCGCAGCGGCCTCTGGAAGGGCAAGCCGGTCAAGAAATTGACCGAGGGCCTCAGCAAGTCCGGTGGCCGCAACAACCAGGGCCACGTGACGGCGCGGCGTCGCGGCGGCGGGCACAAGCGGACCTATCGGATCATCGACTTCAAGCGGCGCAAGTGGGGCGTTCCGGCCACGGTTGAGCGGTTGGAGTATGATCCCAATCGCAGTGCCTTCATCGCGCTGATCGCTTACGAGGACGGTGAGCAGGCCTACATTCTGGCGCCGCAGCGGCTGGCGCCGGGCGACAGGGTGATCGCGGACACGCGGACCGATGTGAAGCCGGGCAATGCAATGCCGCTGCGCAGCATTCCGGTCGGCACCATCATCCACAACGTCGAGCTGAAGCCCGGTAAGGGCGGTCAGATGGCGAGAGCCGCCGGTACCTACGTTCAGCTGGTCGGCCGCGACCAGGGCTACGCTTTGCTGCGCTTGTCGAGCGGCGAAGTCCGCATGGTGCGCGGCGAGTGCATGGCCTCGATCGGTGCGGTCTCCAATCCGGACCAGCAGAACATCAGCCTGGGCAAGGCGGGGCGGAACCGCTGGCTGGGCCGTCGCCCCTCCGTGCGCGGCGTCGCGATGAACCCGGTCGATCACCCGCATGGCGGCGGCGAAGGCCGTACCTCGGGCGGTCGCCATCCGGTGAGCCCGACGGGCAAGCCGACAAAGGGCCACCGGACCCGTCAGAACAAGAAGACCGATGCGCTGATTGTCCGGCGCCGGCACGCCAAGAAGTAGGGGCCGCGAAGCATGGCGCGTTCAATTTGGAAGGGTCCTTTCGTCGACGCTTACCTGCTGAAGAAGGCGGATAAGTCGCGCGATTCGGGCCGCAACGACATCATCAAGACCTGGTCGCGACGCTCGACCATCATGCCGCAGTTCGTCGGCCTGACCTTCGGCGTCTACAACGGCCAGAAGTTCCTGCCGGTTCTGGTGACCGAAAACATGGTCGGTCACAAGCTCGGAGAGTTCGCGCCGACCCGGACGTTCTACGGGCATGCGGCCGACAAGAAGGCGAAGAGGAAGTAGGCCATGGGCAAGCCCAAAATGGAGCGCCGGCTGGCCGACAACGAGGCGATGGCGATGGTGCGCAACCTGCGGGTTTCCCCGCAGAAGCTGAACCTGATTGCCGGTTTGATTCGCGGCAAGTCCGCGCAAACCGCGCTGGCTGAGCTGCAGTTCAGCAAGCGGCGGATCGCGCAGGACGTGCGGAAGGTGCTGCAAAGCGCCATCGCCAATGCCGAGAACAATCATCAGCTCGACGTCGACCGCCTGATGGTGGCAGAGGCGAGTGTCGGCAAGTCGATGGTCATGCGCCGTTTCCGGCCCCGCGCCCGCGGCCGCGTCGGCCGTATCCAGAAGCCTTTCAGCCGCCTGCGGGTGGTCGTCCGCGAGCGCGAGGAAGCCTAAGTCATGGGTCATAAAGTCAATCCGATCGGCCTGCGTCTCGGCATCAACCGGACCTGGGATTCGCGCTGGATCGCCGGCAAGGACTATGCCGACCTGCTGCACGAAGACCTGAAGCTGCGGGCGTTTCTCAAGAAGCGCTTGAGCCAGGCCGGCGTCTCCAAGGTCGTGATCGAGCGTCCTGCCAAGCGGGCACGGATCACCATTCATACGGCTCGGCCGGGCGTGGTGATCGGTAAGAAGGGTGCGGATATCGAGAAGCTGCGCGGCGAGCTGTCGAAGATGACCGGCGGCGAGGTTCATCTCTCGATCGTGGAGATCCGCAAGCCCGAGATCGACGCACAGCTCATCGCGGACTCCATCGCGCAGCAGCTTGAGCGCCGCGTTGCCTTCCGTCGCGCCATGAAGCGCGCGGTACAGGCCGCGATGCGGCTCGGCGCTCAGGGCATCCGGATCAACTGCGGTGGCCGCCTGGGCGGCGCGGAGATTGCGCGCACCGAATGGTACCGCGAGGGCCGCGTGCCGCTGCACACCTTGCGGGCCGACATTGACTACGGCGTTTCGACGGCGATCACGACCTACGGCACCTGCGGGGTCAAGGTCTGGGTCTTCAAGGGCGAGATTCTGGCCCACGATCCGCTGGCCAGCGAAAAGCGCCACACCGAATTGCAGACCGGCCCGGCCGGTCGCGGTTAACCGCGCGACGCGCGAACGGACGTTCGAGAAGGACTGGAAGAGAGATGCTTCAGCCGAAGCGCACCAAATTCCGCAAGCAGCACAAGGGCCGCATCCACGGCCTGGCCAAGGGCGGAACGACGCTGGCCTTCGGTCAATACGGACTGAAGGCGCTCACGCCGGAGCGGATTTCCGCGCGCCAGATCGAGGCTGCGCGCCGTGCCATCACGCGCCATATGCGCCGCGTCGGCAAGCTGTGGATCCGCGTCTTCCCGGATGTGCCTGTGTCGCAGAAACCGGCCGAGGTTCGTCAGGGCAAGGGCAAGGGGTCGCCGGAGTGGTGGGCCTGCCGGGTCAAGCCGGGCCGTATCATGTTCGAGCTCGACGGCGTGTCCGAGGAGCTGGCGCGCGAGGCCTTTATTCGCGCCGCCGCCAAGCTGCCGGTTCGTACGAAGTTCGTCGCCCGTCCGACGGCCGATTGAGGCCGGGACGGGAGGCAAGGAGTAGAGTGAGATGAAAGCGACCGATCTGCGCACCAAGAGCGAAGACGAGTTGAAGCAGGAGCTGCTGGGCTTGCGCAAGGAGGCCTTCAATCTGCGCTTCCAGGCCGCCAGCGGCCAGCTCGAGAATACGACGCGTAAGCGGCTGGTGCGCCGCGGCATCGCGCGCATCAAGACGATCCTGCGCGAGCGGACCGCTCAAGCGCAGGCCAACAAGGAGTAAGTCACCATGCCGCGTCGCGTCCTGCAGGGCACCGTGGTCTCGACCAAGATGAACAAGACCGTCACCGTTCAGGTCGAACGCCGCGTGATGCACCCGCTGTATAAGAAGTTCATCAAGAACTCGAAGCGCTATCACGCGCATGACGAGGAGAACCGCTGTCAGGAAGGCGAGACCGTGCGCATCGTCGAGTGCGCTCCGATCTCGAAGTCCAAGCGGTGGAAGGTGCTTGACGGTGGCGCGCAGGATGGCGGCGCCCCGGATGCGGCCGCCGCTGCGGCCGAGAGTGCGACAAAGGGCTGACTTCGGTCCGGTACGAGGGTTTAGGAGTAAGGCGTCATGATTCAGATGCAGACGAACCTCGACGTGGCCGACAATTCGGGTGCGCGCAGGGTGCAGTGCATCAAGGTGCTGGGCGGATCGAACCGGCGCTTTGCCAGTGTCGGCGACGTGATCGTCGTTTCGGTCAAGGAGGCGATCCCGCGCGGCCGCGTCAAGAAGGGCGACGTGCATCGTGCCGTCATCGTGCGGACCGCGAAGGACTTGCATCGGGCCGACGGCACCACGATCCGGTTCGACCGCAACGCGGCGGTGCTGCTGAACAAGCAGAATGAGCCGATCGGGACCCGCATCTTCGGCCCGGTGACTCGCGAATTGCGCGCGAAGCGTTTCATGAAGATCGTCTCGCTGGCGCCAGAGGTGCTGTGATGAAGAAGCTTAAGATCAAGAAGGGCGATCGGGTGATCGTCGTCGTCGGACGCTCCAAGGGCGTGGTCGGCGAGGTGCTGCGGGTCGACCGCGCAGACGATCGGGTGCTCGTGCAGGGCGCCAATCTGGTCAAGCGCCATCAGCGCCCGAGTGCCCAGAACCCGCAGGGCGGGATCGTGGAGATGGAAGCTCCCATCCACGTCTCGAACGTCGCCCATGTCGACCCGGAGGCGGCGGATCGCCCGACCCGCGTTGGCTATCGTTTCGTCGAAGGCCGCAAGGTGCGTTTTGCCAAGCGCTCCGGCGCGCCGATCGACAGCTAAAGACCCGACTGAGGACGAGACCCATGGCTGCCCGCATGCGTGAGCACTATCAGACGGTCGTGAAGCCGGCGATGAAAGAGGCCTTCGGCTACGCGAACGACTTCGAGGTGCCGAAGCTCGACAAGATCGTGATCAACATGGGCGTTGGCGAAGCGGTTGCGGATCGCAAGAAGCTCGACAGCGCCGTTCAGGAACTCGCCGCGATCTCCGGCCAGAAACCGGTGGTCACGAAGGCGCGCAAGTCGATCGCCGGCTTCAAGCTGCGCGAGGGCATGGCCATCGGCTGCAAGGTCACTCTGCGCCGCGAGCGGATGTACGAGTTTCTCGATCGGTTGGTGAATATCGCTCTGCCGCGTGTCCGCGACTTTCGCGGTCTCAACGGCAAGTCCTTCGACGGACAGGGCAACTTTTCGATGGGCCTGAAAGAGCAGTTGGTCTTTCCGGAGATCGAATACGACCAGATCGACGAGGTCCGGGGTATGGACATCGTGATCTGCACCACGGCCAAGAACGACGAGGAGGCGCGTGCGCTCCTCGCCAACTTCGACATGCCGTTCCGGCAGTAGTCCAACGGCTGCTACGGATTTCGGCGAAAGGGTAGACGCAATGGCGAAAAAGTCTGCGGTAGAGAAGAATAAGCGACGCCAGAGGATGGCCAAGCAGTATGCGGCCAAGCGGGCGGAGCTGAAGGCGGTCGCCAACGACCGCTCGCTGCAGCCGGAAGAGCGCTTCCAGGCGTTCCTCAAGCTTGCGGAGTTGCCGCGCAATGCGTCGAAGACGCGCGTGCGCAACCGCTGCGAAGTGACGGGACGCCCGCGTGGCTACTACCGTCGTCTGAAGATGTCTCGTATTGCCTTGCGCGACCTGGCCTCGACCGGCCAGATCCCGGGCATGGTCAAGTCGAGCTGGTAAGGAAGGAGTAGCGGCGTCATGGCCATGAGTGATCCCCTTGGGGACCTGCTGACCCGCATTCGCAACGCGCAGCGCGCCGGCAAGTCTGCGGTTCTGACACCGCATTCGAAGCTGCGCCTGAACGTCCTGGACGTGCTGAAGCGCGAGGGCTACATCCGCGACTATGCGGAGGGCAGCGACGATCGCGGCCACGGGCAGATCGAGGTGCAGTTGAAGTACCACGACGGTGCCCCGGTCATCCGCGAGATCGCCCGCGTGTCCAAGCCGGGTCGGCGGGTCTATTCGAAGATCAAGGAGTTGCCGCGCTTCTACAACGGGCTCGGCATTGCGATCCTGTCGACGCCGAAGGGCGTGATGGCGGATCATCAGGCCCGGGCCGAGAACGTGGGCGGCGAGGTACTCTGCCGCGTCTTCTAAGGCGCCGGTCGGAGGGTTCGAACGGAGTGAAAGTGTCATGTCGCGCATAGGCAACAATCCGGTAGAGGTGCCCGGCGGCGTCGACGTCAAGGTCGACGGTCGAACGGTCACGGCCAAGGGCAAGCTGGGACAGCTGAGCTACACCTCCACCGATGACGTCACCATTGCGCTCGATAGCGGTCAGGTGACGGTCAGCCCGGTGAGCGGTTCGAAGCAGTCGCGTGCCATGTGGGGCACGGCCCGCGCTCGAATCCAGAACTTGGTGACCGGCGTGAATGAGGGCTTCACCAAGAACCTGGAGATCACGGGTGTCGGCTACCGCGCAGCGGTGCAGGGCAAGACCTTGAACCTGCAGCTCGGCTATAGTCACGACATCAATTACCCGATCCCCGAGGGCTTGACCGTCAAGTGCGAGCGGCCGACCGCCATCTCGATCCACGGGGCGGACAAGCAACTGGTCGGTCAGATGGCGGCGGTGGTGCGTGCCATGCGCGGTCCGGAGCCCTACAAGGGTAAGGGTATCCGCTATGCCGACGAGCAGATCATCCGCAAGGAAGGCAAGAAGAAGTAACTGCCATGCTGAGCAAATCCAAAGTTCTGCGCCGCCGTGCCCGCCGGGTTCGCAATGATCTGAGCAAGAAGGCGAGAGGTCGTCCGCGCCTCAGCGTCTTCCGTTCCTCGAAGCATATCTATGCGCAGGTCATCGACGACGTTCAGGGCGTGACCCTGGCGGCGGCTTCGAGCCTCGACAAGGACCTGCGCAGCCAGCTCAAGACCGGGGCCGATCAGGCCGCGGCGGAGGCGGTCGGCAAGCTGTTGGCCGAGCGCGCCAAGTCCAAGGGCGTCGAACAGGTCGTGTTCGATCGTGGCGCCTACATCTATCACGGCCGGGTCAAGGCCCTGGCCGACGCCGCACGTACCGGCGGCTTGAGCTTTTGAGCCGGGTTCGCAGCGAGCAGGAACGGGACTGAGAGACTATGGCACGACCCCAACGTGACGATCGCCGCGAAGACTCGGACATCGTCGACAAGCTCGTCGGCATCAACCGCGTGGCCAAGGTGGTCAAGGGCGGCCGCCGCTTCGGTTTCGCCGCCCTCGTGGTGGTGGGCGATCAGCGTGGCCGCGTCGGCTTCGGCCACGGCAAGGCGCGCGAGGTGCCCGAGGCAATTCGCAAGGCGACCGAATCGGCCAAGAAGGGCATGGTCCGCGTGCCGCTACGCGAGGGCCGTACCCTGCATCACGACATGCGCGGCGTCTTCGGCGCCGGCCGTGTGGTGATGCGCGCCGCGCCTCCGGGCACGGGCATCATCGCCGGCGGTCCGATGCGTGCGATCTTCGAGTGCCTGGGCGTTCAGGACGTGGTGGCCAAGTCGATGGGCACCCAGAACCCCTACAACATGATCCAGGCCACCTTCGAGGCACTGAAGGATATGCAGTCGCCCCGCATGGTCGCGCAGCGCCGTGGCAAGAAGGTCTCCGACATCGTCGGTAAGCGCGGCGAGCCGGCCTCGAACGGCGCCGAGATCACGGAGTAACGACCATGGCGGCCAAGAAGAAAAGCGTGAAGGTACAGCAGATCAGCAGCGGCCATGGTCGCAAGCCGGGTCAGGCGGATACCCTGAAGGGCCTTGGATTGCGCCGCATCGGTCATGTGCGCGAGCTCGAGGACACGCCGGCGGTGCGTGGTATGATCGAAAAAATCCCCCATCTTGTGCGGGTGGTCGAGTAAGTCCCCCACAAGGACGGCGGGGCGGGTATCGCTGGACGGTGCCCGCCGGACGAGAAGGATGTAGGTGAGATGAAGCTCAATGAGCTGGCTGACAATCCAGGTGCCCGCAAGGCGCGCAAGCGAGTCGGCCGTGGCATCGGCTCCGGCTTGGGCAAGACCTCGGGCAAGGGTCACAAGGGCGCCAAGGCCCGCAGCGGCGTTGCCATCAAGGGCTTCGAAGGCGGCCAGATGCCGCTGCATCGCCGCTTGCCGAAGCGCGGTTTCACCAACATCTTCCGCCGCGAGTATGTCGAGGTGAATCTCGGTCGGTTGCAGGCGGCGATCGACGCCGGCAAGCTGGATCCGGCGCAGCCGATCGATGCTGCGGCCATGCAGGCGGCCGGGCTGTTCAAACGATCGCGAGATGGCGTGCGCCTGCTTGCCAATGGCGAACTGAAGGCCAAGATAACCGTAACAGTTGCCGGAGCCTCGAAGGGCGCTCTGGAAGCGGTCGAGAAGGCAGGTGGATCGGTGACTGTGGCGGCGCCGAAGAAAGCGGCCAAGCCTGCTGACGCGGAAGACGCGACAGGCGAGACCGCTACAGAGACGGCCTAGCGGCAAGACCCGGAAAGCGGTTCGGGCTGCGGGCCCAACCAACAGGGAGGCGCGCGGCAGTTAGGCCGCCGGCTCCGGGACCGAGACGAGGAATATGGCTTCAGCCGCTGAACAGCTTGCCGCGAACATAAATTTCGGCGCCCTTGCGAAGGCGACGGAACTCAAGCAGCGCATCTGGTTCACGCTAGGTGCGCTGATTGTCTATAGGCTGGGGACTTACATCCCGGTCCCGGGCATCGATCCGGCACAGCTCGCGCTGATCTTCGCGCAGCACCAGGGCGGTGTCCTCGGTGTGTTCGATATGTTTGCCGGCGGTGCGCTTGGTCGCATGACGATCTTCGCGCTCAACATTATGCCTTACATCTCTGCGGCGATTATCATGCAGCTGCTCACGGCGGTGAATCCGACGCTGGAGCAGCTCAAGAAAGAAGGCGAGACCGGCCGCAAGAAGATCAACCAGTACACGCGCTACGGCACGGTCGTGCTGGCCGTCTTCCAATCCTATGGGATTGCCGTGGGCCTCGAGAGCATGGGTGGGGCCGGCGGGTCGGCTGTCATCGACCCGGGACTCTATTTCCGGATCACGACGGTGATCACCCTGACCGGCGGCACCATTTTCCTGATGTGGCTGGGCGAACAAATCACCCAGCGCGGCGTCGGCAACGGGATCTCGCTGATCATCTTCGCCGGGATCGTGGCGAACCTGCCCTTCGCGCTGGCTTCGACCCTGGAGCTGGGCCGCACGGGGGCGCTCTCGACCGGTTTCATCCTCTTCATCATCCTGATGGCGGTGGTGGTGATCTCCTTCATCGTCTTCATGGAGCGGGCGCAGCGCCGGATCCTGGTTCAGTATCCGAAGCGTCAGGTCGGCAACAAGATGTTCGGTGGCGAAGCCTCGCATCTGCCCTTGAAGCTGAACCCGGCTGGCGTGATCCCGCCGATCTTCGCATCGTCGCTGCTGCTCATGCCGCTGACGGTGGCCGGCTTCACGGGCGGCCAGGCGGCCACCGGATGGCTGGGCACCGTGACCGCCTATCTGGGCCACGGCCAGCCGCTCTACATGGCACTCTACGTCGGCCTGATCATTTTCTTCGCCTTCTTTTACACGGCGATCGTCTTCAATCCGGCCGACACGGCCGAGAATCTCAAGAAGCACGGCGGCTTCATCCCCGGTATCCGCCCGGGTAAGAACACGGCCGACTACCTCAACCACGTCCTCATGCGGTTGGTGACGGTAGGGGCGATGTACCTGGGGCTGGTCTGCCTCTTGCCGGAGCTGCTGATCAGTCAGTACTCCGTGCCCTTCTACTTCGGTGGCACCAGCCTGCTCATCGTGGTCTCGGTGACGATGGACACGGTGGCACAGATTCATTCGCACCTGCTGGCACATCAGTACGAGGGCCTCGTCAAGAAGGCCAAGTTGAGGGGGAGACGGGGATGAACGTGATTTTGCTCGGCCCGCCCGGGGCCGGGAAAGGGACCCAGGCACAGCGCCTGCAGGAACAGCACGGGATGAAGCAGCTCTCGACGGGCGAGATGCTGCGGAGCGCCGTTGCTTCGGGTAGCGAGTTGGGCCGGCAGGCCAAGGGGATCATGGATGCCGGGCAGCTGATGCCCGACGACCTGATGGTCAAGATGATTTCGGACCGGATCGCCCAGCCCGACTGCGCGAAGGGCTTCATTCTGGACGGCTTTCCCCGCACGGTCCGGCAGGCGGAGGCGCTGGACGAGATGCTGGCGACCAAAGGCCTGAAGCTGCATGCGGTGATCGAAATCAAGGTGAAGGATGAGGTTCTGGTGGACCGCATCGAAACCCGCATCTCGCAGTCGCAGGCTGTCCGGTCCGACGACAATGTGGAGACGCTGAAGAAGCGGCTTGCCGTCTATCACGCGCAAACGGCGCCGATCCTGCCCTACTACGAGGCGCAGAACCGGCTGATCACGGTCGACGGAATGAAGTCGATCGATCAGGTGAGCGGCGAAATCGAGGCGATTCTGACGGCTGCCGTTCAGGGGTGAAGGTGGTCGCGGTCGGACTCGCTGGAGCGGATGGCGATCTGCTCCGGATAGCGGGTCGAGGTCGTTTGGAACGAGAAGAGGAGCGGGAAAAAGCCCGGTTCGCGACTTGACGGAGCAGGTGGAGGTCCTATACTCCGCCCTCCCTCGGCGCGGCGCGGTTGCCGGGGTTTTCCTATTGGGAACAGTCGAAGAGCGTCCGCAGAGCGCGGGCGTTGCGTTTTGGGGAGACCACCACGTGGCCCGTATTGCTGGTGTCAATATTCCGAGTAACAAGCGCGTTCACGTCGCGCTGACCTACATCCACGGCATCGGTCCGGCGAAGGCCGGAGAGATCTGCGGCAAGGTTGGAATCGTCGAAAGCCGTCGCGTCAACGAATTGACCGATGATGAGGTCGTGCGCATCCGCGAGACCATCGACCAGGACTACATGGTCGAGGGGGATTTGCGCCGCGAAGTTGCAATGAACATCAAGCGTCTGATGGATCTCGGCTGCTATCGCGGTCTGCGTCACCGCAAGGGGTTGCCGGTCCACGGTCAGCGCACTCACACCAATGCGCGTACGCGCAAGGGGCCGGCTCGTCCGATCGCGGGCAAAAAGAAGGCCACCCGGTAAGGCATCAGGGCAGATATCATGGCGAAACCCCAGCAGACCCGCGTTCGTCGTCGCGAACGCAAGAACATTACCAATGGCATCGCGCATGTGGTCGCGAGCTTCAACAATACGACGGTGACCATTACCGACGTGCAGGGCAATACCATTTCCTGGTCGTCGGCCGGGTCGGTGGGTTTCAAGGGATCGCGCAAGTCGACGCCCTTCGCCGCCCAGATGGCGGCCGAGGATGCCGGTAAGAAGGCCCAGGAACACGGCATGCGCACCCTCGAGGTGAACGTGAAGGGACCCGGGTCCGGACGCGAATCGGCTCTGCGTGCGCTGCAGGCGACGGGGTTCCAGATCACGGCGATCCGGGACGTGACGCCGGTGCCGCACAACGGTTGCCGTCCTCCGAAGCGCCGGCGCGTCTAACCGCGACTTGTCACGGGGCCGCGAAGGCTCCGTACCACCGCCGCCCGACGCAGTGAGCGCGCCTCCGGCTTTTGCGAGCGCCGGACGTGCTCGGGACAGGGCGGCTCGTCAGACGGCGGGCATCGGCGGAACGCAGACGTCGCGTTTTCCGCCATTTCGCCGTTCGGCACTCGCTCGCAACGAGAGGCCTTGAGGCTGGAAGTTATGATGCAGAAAAACTGGACCGAATTGATTAAGCCCAACAAGCTCGACATCCAGTCGGGGACCGATGCTCAGCGCCTGGCGAAAGTGGTCGCCGAGCCGTTGGAGCGTGGCTTCGGCCTGACGTTGGGCAACGCACTGCGGCGTGTCTTGCTGTCGTCGCTGCAGGGGGCGGCCGTAACGGCGGTGCAGATCGACGGGGTATTGCACGAGTTCTCGTCGATCCCCGGTGTGCGCGAAGACGTCACCGATGTCGTGCTCAACATCAAGGGTCTCGCCCTGCGGATGCACGGCGAGGGGCCGAAGCGCATTCGCTTGCGAGCCGATGGTCCCGGTGAGGTGACGGCGGGTCAGATCGAGACCGGGCCGGATATCGAGGTGATGAACCCGAACCTGGTGATCTGCACGCTCGACGACGGTGCGCGCATCGACATGGAGATGACGGTTGCCTCCGGAAAGGGCTACGTGCCCGGCAGCCAGAACCGTCAGGAAGACTCGCCGATCGGCCTGATCCCGGTCGACTCGCTCTTCTCGCCGGTGCGCCGTGTCGCCTACCGCGTGGAGAACACGCGTGTCGGGCAGGTGACCGACTACGACAAGCTCACCATGGACGTCGAGACCGACGGCACCGTCACTCCGGATGACGCCGTCGCCTTGGCGGCGCGGATCCTGCAGGATCAACTGCAGCTCTTCATCAACTTCGAGGAGCCGAAGGTCCGCGAGGTCGCCGAGGAGCGTGCGGAGCCGCCGTTCAACAAGAACCTGCTGCGCAAGGTCGACGAGCTGGAACTTTCCGTCCGCTCGGCGAACTGCCTGAAGAACGACAACATCATCTACATCGGCGATCTGGTTCAGAAGACCGAGGCCGAGATGTTGCGAACCCCGAACTTCGGCCGCAAGTCCTTGAACGAAATCAAGGAAGTGCTGTCTCAGATGGGACTGCATCTGGGCATGGAGATTCCGGATTGGCCGCCGGACAACATCGAAGACCTGGCGAAGAAGCTGGAGGAGCCGTTCTAGGACGGCCTCTCCGAGGGTCGGTCTGACCCAACCCGTGCGTACCGCGCTGCCGGCCTTGGCCGGGGCGCAGGGCGGACGGGTGGATAAATCGGTTTCGCGCCGCGAAGCCCAGCACGATGAAAGGAGTGACTCGACATGCGTCACGGAAATTCAGGCCGGAAACTCAACCGGACCCCGTCGCACCGCAAGGCTATGTTCGCGAACATGGCGGCCGCGCTGATCAAGCACGAGCAGATCGTGACCACCTTGCCGAAGGCGAAGGACCTGCGCCGGGTTACCGACCGCCTCATCTCGCTGGGCAAGAAGGGCGGGTTGGCCCGCCGTCGTCAGGCCCTGGCCACGCTGCGCAACGACGTCCTGGTCAGGAAGCTCTTCGACGAGCTGTCCGAACGCTACAAGGATCGTCCGGGCGGCTACACGCGGGTGCTGAAGGCGGGCTTCCGTTACGGCGACATGGCCCCGATGGCGGTGATCGAGCTGGTCGACCGCAATCCGGACGCCAAGGGTCAGGACTCGGGCCCGACCGCCGAGAAGGCCGACGAGGAAGAAGAGACCGAGGCCTAGGCCTCGGCCTCGGTTGCCGTCAGGCCGACGGCGTGATCGACACAGAAAGGGCGGTGCCGTTGGGTGCCGCCCTTTTTGCTGTCCGCGCTATCGTGGAAAAGTCCAGCGATCGAACGGCGATCGACCGGGCGAAATCTAACGGTCGAGAGGTTTTTCGTAGAGTTTGCTGCCGGTGGTGGTGTCGAGAGAGATGATCACGGCTTGCCCTTCCGGGTTGAGACCCTGCAGGTCGATCTGATTGTCGAAGCCGTTGCCGTCCGCGAGGCGGAGATCGCTGTAGCCGAGCCGCTCCAGCCGGGCCATGGCACTGCCGAGGTTCACGCTGCTCTGATCGTTGGGATCGCCGTCCTGCGCGGTGGCGAGCCCTGCGCCTAGCCCGATCAGCAGGGCGGTGGCGAGTCCGGTGAAACGACGCTTTGCCGGTCCTGTGAGCATCTTCGAAGGTTCCTCGTTGTCCGACCTCGCCCCCGGCCGCCTCGCGGCAAGCTGCGCTGGCCGAGCCTATTACCGCAGCCGGGGCTGTTGCCCTTGTGCTAAAGATGCGAATGGTTGGCCCTCTCTGACAAGAGGGTCGAGGCGCGAGGAGTCCGATAGGATGATTTTCAGTCGCGGCAGACGTATCAGGGGACGGCGGTGGGGCGCGGTGGCGATTGTCTTGGCGGCTCTCCTGCCGCTGACAGCCGCCGCGCAGCAGCGGGTCGTGCCGGAAAGCCGGGAGGAGATGCAGCTCTCCTTCGCGCCGGTGGTGAAGGAGGTAGCTCCCGCGGTCGTCAACATCTTTGCCAGCAAAACCGTTGTGCAGCGTCAGTCGCCGATGCTCGACGATCCCTTCTTTCGTCGCTTTTTCGGTGAGGATTTCGGGGTTTTCGGGCAGCCGCGCGAGCGGAACCAGAACTCGCTCGGGTCGGGTGTCATCGTCGACTCCTCCGGGCTGGTGGTTACCAACCATCATGTCATCGCGGATGCGGATGAGATCCGCGTCGTTCTTGCGGACCGGCGGGAGTTCGAGGCGGAAATCCTGTTGGAGGATCCGCGTACCGACATCTCGATCCTGCGTCTGGAGAGCGACGCATTGGACCTGCCGGTCGCGACCTTCCGCGATTCCGATAGCATCGAGGTCGGGGACCTTGTGCTGGCGATCGGCAACCCCTTCGGCGTCGGCCAGACGGTGACCAGCGGCATCGTCTCGGCGACCGCGCGCACGCAGGTCGGCGTTACCGACTACAGCTTCTTCATTCAAACCGATGCGGCGATCAATCCCGGGAACTCGGGGGGCGCGCTCGTGACCCTGGACGGAGGGCTCATCGGGATCAACACGGCGATCTACTCCCGGAGCGGCGGCTCGATCGGGATCGGCTTCGCGGTCCCCAGCAACATGGTCGCAACCGTGGTCGCCGGGGCGCGCGAAGGCGGCGTCGTACGGCGGCCTTGGGCTGGGGCCCAGGGCCAGACGGTGACGGCCGACCTCGCCCAGGCAGTCGGCCTGTCGCGCGCCGTCGGCGTCATGGTCGGGGAGATCTATCCGGGCGGTCCGGCCGATCGCGCCGGCCTTGCCGAAGGCGACGTGGTCCTGGCCGTCGGCGGTCAGCCGGTGGCCGATACCCAATCCCTGCGCTACCGCCTCGCGACCCAGCGGCTCGGTGCGCAAACCGAGCTCCAGGTCTGGCGCGCAGGCAGCGAGGTGGTGATCGACCTGCCGTTGGAAGTGGCGCCGGAGACGCCGCCTCGCAATCCCGCGCGCCTGAGCGGCCGCCACCCGCTCAGCGGCGCCGTCGTTGCCAACCTCTCTCCGGCCTTGGCCGATGAACTCGATCTGCAGGGGACCTGGCAGGGCGTGGTCGTGTTGCAGGTTCCGCGCGGCTCGCCGGCGCGCCGCTCCGGATTTCGCCGGGGCGACGTCCTGCATGAGGTGAACCGTCAGGCGGTTCGCACGGTCAGCCAGCTCGGTGTCGCCATCGAGGCGGCGGAGGGACGCTGGCAGATGCGGGTCGAGCGCGAGGGGCGTGTGCGCTCCGTCGACTTCTCCGGCTGAGTCCATGTCCTTGTTCGAGAGCCAGGCGCCGCGGCCGCTGGCCGATAAGCTAAGGCCGAAGACCTTGGCGGAGGTCGTTGGGCAGCAGCACCTGCTGGCCACGGAAGCGCCGCTGGGCCGCATGCTGGCGCAGCGGCGGCTCGCGTCGCTGATCCTTTGGGGGCCGCCGGGGTGCGGCAAGACCACCATCGCCCGCCTGCTTGCGGAAGCCACGGATCTGGAGTTCGAACCGCTGTCGGCGGTCTTCTCGGGTGTCGCCGACCTGCGCAAGGTCTTCGAGCGGGCCCGCCAGCGGCGTTCGGCGGGCCGCGGAACCTTGCTGTTCGTCGATGAGATCCATCGCTTCAACCGCGCTCAGCAGGACGGCTTTCTGCCCTATGTCGAGGACGGCACCGTGGTGTTGGTCGGCGCGACCACGGAGAATCCCTCCTTCGAACTCAACGCGGCCTTGCTGTCGCGCTGTCAGGTGTTGGTTCTCAAACGCCTGGATCACGATGCTCTGGGCGAGTTGGTGCGGCGCGCCGAGGTGGAGCTGGAGCGCCCGCTGCCCTTGACGGACGCGGCGCGGGAGGCGCTGCTGGCCCTGGCGGACGGCGACGGCCGCTACCTGCTGAATCTTGTCGAGGAACTGGCCACCTTGCCGCCGGCGCCGCAGCGCGATCCGGCCGGCTTGGCGGAGATCGTTCAGCGCCGCATGCCGCTCTACGACAAGGGTCAGGAGGCGCATTACAATCTGATTTCCGCGCTGCACAAATCGCTGCGCGGCTCCGACACCGACGCCGCGCTCTACTGGCTGGCGCGCATGCTGGCCGGCGGCGAAGACCCTCACTATATCGCCCGGCGTCTGGTCCGCTTCGCCGTCGAGGATATCGGCCTTGCCGACCCCAATGCTCTGCCGCAGGCCATCGCCGCCTGGGAGACCTACGAGCGCCTGGGCTCGCCCGAAGGGGAACTGGCGCTTGCCGTCTGCGTGATCTACCTGGGCACCGCACCGAAATCCAATGCCGCCTACCGGGCCTTCGCGGCCGCCAAGCGGAGCGCGAAGGAGACAGGCTCCCTTGCCCCGCCGCTGCATATCCTGAACGCGCCCACCGGCCTGATGCGCGACCTGGGATATGGCGCCGGATACGCCTACGACCACGATGCCGAAGACGGCTTTTCCGGGCAGACCTACTTCCCGGACGATCTGCCGCGCCAGCGGTTCTATCGTCCGGTCGAGCGTGGGTTCGAACGCGAGATCGCCAAGCGCGTGGAGTACTGGGAGCGGCTGCGCGCCCGCCGGCAGGGCGGGACCGAGTCTGGTGCGGGCGCGGAAAGCGGGGACGGCCCAGGCACTTAGCCGGGGTGCGGGACGACGCATGCCAAAGCCTTGCGTAGCCGGCGAGGCGGTCATGCGTTCCGTAGGGTTGTTCCGCAAAACAGCGAGCTTATTGTCACCGCAACAAAGCGGACCCGGCATCGGATCGTTGCCGGGCTCGCTCCCGAAACCCGAACGTAGAGACCGCTTCTCGCGATATGCCCGAGTACAATGTTCTCGAACGCGACCACGTCGCCCTCCTGACCATCGATCTGCAGCGCGATTTCGCGCGGGCCGATTCACCGATCAGGACCAGCGGTGTCGGCGGCAACACGCCCAACATCAAACGACTGGTCGAGGGCTTTCGGGAGGCCGGCAAGCCGATCCTGCATGGGGTTCGCTTCTACCGGCCGGACGGCTCCAACGTCGATCTCTGCCGACGCGGTGCCGTCGAGGAGGGGCTCAGAGTCCTGATGCCGGGCACAAGGGGCGCCGAGCTTTGGGATTGCATCAAGCCCAACGCCTCGGTTCGCCTGGATGCCGAAGGGCTCTTGGCCGGCGACATGCAGCAGATCGCGGCCCAGGAGTACGTTTTCTACAAGCCCCGCTGGGGGGCATTCTACGGCACGGCGCTGCAGGAGCGTCTGGAGGCGCTGGGCGTTACCACCTTGGTCGTCACGGGCTGCAACTTCCCGACCGGGACCCGTGCATCGATCTACGAGGCCTCCGCGCGCGACTATCGGGTGGTGGTTGGCTCCGATGCGGTCTGCGATGCCAGCGACGAGGCCTTGCGCGAGCTGGGCCGTCTGGGTGTCTATCAGATGACCACCGACGCCAGCCTGGCCTGGCTGAAGGGGATCCGAACCGCCACGGCCGCCTGACCTGCGCTCCTGAGGCTGCCAGACCGGGCCGTCGTGCGCCGTCTGTTTCCGTCGCCTCGGCCCTTGGAGTCGGGACCGTCGGCCATACCGCGTCCCGGTTCGACCTTTCGCCAGCAGGTAGCTGCTCTGGCTCTCCTCGTCGTTCCCTGCTAGGACAGCGTCGGGCACTCCCTTAGGGCGCTGCCGCGGCGCAGACCTGACAAGCAGACCCGACAAGATGCAATTCATTCTGGCGATCGCTGCCGGTGGCGCCCTCGGGGCGCTGGCCCGGCATTTCCTGGCGCAGCAGGTAATGCACCTGACCGGCGGCGGCTTTCCTTACGGCATCTTGGCC
Organism: Algihabitans albus; assembly: GCF_003572205.1. Classification (NCBI taxonomy): domain Bacteria; kingdom Pseudomonadati; phylum Pseudomonadota; class Alphaproteobacteria; order Rhodospirillales; family Rhodovibrionaceae; genus Algihabitans; species Algihabitans albus. Next base: position 118,165 of record NZ_QXNY01000010.1, on the reverse strand, counting down.
GTGAACGTCGTCGGCTGCTTTCTGATGGGGCTTCTCCTGGAAATCTCCGCTTCGCTGTGGCAGCCGAGCGCCGCGCTCCGGGCTTTCCTTGCGGTCGGTTTCCTCGGCGCTTTCACCACCTTCTCGACCTTCTCGCTCGATGTGGCCCTGCTTTACGAACGCGGAGAGATCGGTCTGGCGGCTCTCTACGTCGCGCTCTCGATCCTACTGTCGGTCGGCGGTCTCTTCTTCGGGCTCTGGCTGGTTCGGGCGCTGGCGGCATGAGTAGGGTCGAGACGCGCATCGTTGCGCCCGGCGAGGCCGATCAGCGCTTGGATCGCTGGTTCAAGCGCTGCTATCCCGGCCTTGGCCACGGGCGGTTGGAAAAGCTGCTGCGGACCGGCCAGATCCGGGTCGACGGCAAGCGGGCCAAGGCCAACACGCGGCTTGAGGCCGGCCAGGCGATCCGGGTTCCCCCCATCGAGCGGGACGGGGAGGCGGCATCCCCCAAGCCCGCCGTGCCGTCCCTGTCGAAAGCCGAAGTCGAAGCGCTGCGGGCCAGCGTGCTGCATCGGGATGCCCGGGTTCTCGCACTCAACAAACCGGCTGGACTGGCCGTACAGGGTGGGCCGAAACAGGCGAAGAACCTGGATGCCCTGCTCGACCTTCTAACCTTCGGGGCCGACGAACGTCCCCGTCTGGTGCACCGCCTGGACCGGGATACCTCCGGCGTCTTGCTGCTCGCGCGCACGGTCGCGGCGGCGCGCGCGCTGACCGGCGCCTTCAAGCAGGACGACGCCCGTAAGCTCTACTGGGCCCTGGTCGTGGGCAAGCCGCCCAAGGCGCGCGGTCTGATTCGCCTGGCGCTCGACAAGCGCGGCGGTCCCGGTGGCGAGAAGGTGCGGGTGGACGAGGCCGGCAAGCAGGCGGAGACCCGCTATGCCGTGATCGCGGCGGCCAAGGGCATCACTTGGCTTCTGCTGAACCCCTTGACCGGACGTACGCATCAGCTGCGCGTGCACTGTGCGGCGCTCGGCTGTCCGATCCTGGGCGACGGTAAATACGGCGGCAAGGCCGCCTTCCCGGAACGCCTGCAGGTGCCTAAGACCGTTATGTTGCATGCCCGCGAGCTGGCGGTGCCCCACCCGGACGACGGCACCACCCTTCGGGTTCAGGCGCCCTTGCCGCCGGACCGCCTTGCGGTTTGGCAGAAGCTCGGTTTCGATCCCGACGACTCCAAGGCGGCAAATTTGATGCAAGACATCGAAACATGGGGTTAAGGCATTGAGTTGGCATCTTATTCTCTTCGATCTTGATGGGACATTGGTCGACAGCCGAGCAGGGATCGTTCACTGCACCCATGCGGCCTTTCGGGCGCAGGGCTTGCCTCTGCCGGAGGAGTGGCGGATCGCGCGGGTGGTCGGTCTGTCCTTGGAGCTCGCGCTGGAGCGGCTGCTGCCTGACGGATCGGAGCATCTCGTCGTCGAAGTGACCAGGGCTTACCGCGAGGCGGCGCAGGCGATGCGTGCGCGCGCCGACTTCGAGGAGCCGCTGTTTCCTGGGGTGCCGTCGATTCTGAACGAACTGGCGCTGCCGGACGTTCATTTGGGTATCGCGACCGGCAAGAACCTGCGCGGGCTGCGCAACACCTTGGATCGTCACGGCCTGACCCATCTCTTCTCCACCCTGCAGACCCCGGACGTGGCGCCGAGCAAACCTCATCCCGCCATGGTCGAGCGTGCGCTTGCCGAATGCGGCGTCGAACGGCAGCGCACGGTGATGGTCGGAGACAGCACCTTCGACATGGAAATGGCGCAAAATGCGGATATACTCGCTATTGGTGTGTCTTGGGGTTATCACAGCTCCGCGGAGTTGAAGGCGGCCGGTGCAGCCGTCATCATTGACCGGCCGGTGGACCTCCCGGCCTCCCTGAACGATCTGTTGGAGAAGGTGACATGAGGATCAAGTACGTCCTGTTGGCGGTGGCCGGTCTGTTCGTCGCGGTGCTGGCGGGCGGCTACATCTATCTCTCCACGCTCGATCTCGAGGCGTTGAAAGCCCGGGCGGAGGCGGAGGTCGAGAAGGCGACGGGTCGCCAGCTGACCATTGCGGGGCCGGTCGATCTGGCGATCGGTCTGCAGCCGGCAATCGCCGTCGAACAGGTCACCCTGTCCAATGCGGATTGGGGCAGCCGGGCGGAGATGGTCACGCTCGAGCGTTTCGAGCTCGAGCTGGCTCTGCTCCCGCTGCTGTCCGGGGATGTGCAGGTCAACCGGATCGTTCTCGTCCGCCCCGACATTCTGGTCGAGACCAATCCGGCGGGTGAGGGCAATTGGGCGATGGGTCCGGCGGCGCCCGGAACCGAAGCCGGAACAGCAGCCGAGGCCGAGCCCGCTGCGCCGGATCAGCCGGCCGAGAGCGGCGAGGCGCCTTTGATCCCACGCGTGGTCGCGGTGGAGATCGAGGAGGGCCAGTTGGTCTTCCGGGACGGGGTCACCGAGGAGACCCTGACCCTCGATCTGGAGTCCCTGGTCGTGCGTCAGGCCGACGGTGGGCAGGAGCTGGACCTGGCCGCGACCTTCCAGGGCGCGGAGATCGCGCTTTCCGGGACCACCGGGGCTGTCGACGCGGTGCTTGCCGGTGGTGATTTCCCGGTCGATATCTCGGGCACTGTCGCGGGCAACCAAGTGTCGATCAGCGGCGTTGTGGGAACCCCGATGTCCGCGCCGGCGCCGGACCTCACGCTCAGTCTGCAGGGCGAGAGCCTCGATTCTTTCGCCCCGCTGGCCGGTGGTGCGGAGCTTCCGCCGCTCGGGCCTTTCAGCTTGGAGGGCCGTCTCGTGACCGAAGGTCAGAGCTACGGCCTTGAGGACCTCAACATCACGGTCGGCGGCAGCGACATGCGCGGCAGCCTCAGTGCCGATCTCTCCGGCGACCGGCCTCGGGTGACCGTCGATCTGACCTCCAGCGTGATCGACCTGCAGGACTTTCAGGCGGGTGACGGCGCCGGAACCGACGATGGCACCGAAAATGGCACGGGCGCTGGTGGAGCCGAGGGCGAGGCGGGCGCGCCGGCGCCGGCCGGAGAGTCGCCCTACGTGATCCCCGACACGCCGCTTCCGCTCGACGTCTTGCGAACGGTCGATGCCAGCGCGCAGGTGGCGGCCGGCGTTGTCCGTCTCGATCCCGGCCTGGAAATCACGGATGTCACGGTTGGCGTGACCCTCGACGGCGGCAACCTGCAGATTGCCCCACTGCAGGCCGGATATCAGCAGAGCCGGATGGAGGGCCAAGTCGGACTCGATGCCTCCGGAGAGACGCCGCGGCTCGCGACTCAAATCACGGTCGACGAGCTGGATTTCGGCCAGATGCTGAACGATCAGGGCATCACCGAGGATGTCCAGGGCACCATGGACATCCGCATCGATCTGACCGGGAGCGGCGCCAGCCCCCGGGCGATTGCCAGCAGCCTCAATGGCACGACGGACCTCGTCAACGAGGGCGGGCGCATCAGCAACCGTCTGCTGGCCATTCTGGGTGCCGGCTTCACGCAGGTCTTGGGGCCGCTGCTCGGGGGCGAGGATACGACCGCCCTCAACTGCATCGTCAGCCGCTTCGAAATCACCGACGGCCTTGCCGAGAGCCGGGCGATGGTGCTCGACACCGCCAGCTTTTCACTGGCGGGTGGCGGTAACGTCGATCTGCGGAGCGAAGAGCTCGATCTGACCTTCGATACGGCTTCGCGGGTTCCGTCGCTGGTATCGCTGGCGATTCCCTTCCGGGTCCAGGGGACCATGAAGAACCCCAGCGTCGTTCCCGATCCGGTCGGTGCCTTGCGAGGCGTTGCCGGAGCCGCGGCGACCATCGCCAATCCGCTCGCCGTCCTTGGCGCCGTGGCCGGAGGATCGGTCGTTGGCGGCGGGGATCAGGCTGCGGAGAATCCTTGCCTGACGGCCCTGGATCCAGACGCGCAGGCGGAAGCCGGAGGCGAACCCACCGGCGGCGCGGCGGTGCCGGAGGCGGTCGAGGGCGCGGGCGATGCCCTGCGGGATGGTGCCGAGGGCGCCGGCGAGGCCATCGAAGAAGGCGTCGACCGTCTGCGGAATCTGTTCGACAACTAGGAAGTTCGTAAAATCATACTGTTATGAAGCGTTTTTATAGTTCTGCCGAAGCTTCTCCTATGGAGGAGGGCTTCGGCGTCCTGCTCGACGGTCGGCCGCTCCGCACGCCCGGTGCCGCGCTTCTGGTCTTGCCGAGCGAGGGTCTGGCGGCGGCTCTGTCCGAGGAATGGAGCGCGCAGGAGGAACGGATCCGTCCGGCCTCCATGCCGCTGACGCAGATCGCCTGCACGGCCATCGACCTGGCCGCCAGCCAGTCGGCCCAGGTGGTTGAGGAACTCGTCGGCTTCGCGGATACGGAGCTTCTTTGCTACCGCGCCGAACGGCCGGCCGACTTGGTGCAGCGGCAAGCCGCAGTCTGGCAGCCGCTGCTCGACTGGGCCGAGGGTACCTATGGAGCGCGGCTCGTCCTGGCGACCGGGATCCTGTACCGACAACAACCGGCCTCGAGCCTGGCGGCCTTGCAAGAGGCCGTTTCGCGCTACGACCCCTTCGTCCTGACCGCTCTGGCGACGGCGGTCCGGGCGGCCGGTTCGCTTGTCGTCGGCTTGGCGCTCGTAGAACGGCGCCTTTTGCCGGAGGAGGCCTTCGCGGCGGCCGAACTCGATGAGAGCTACTGTCTTGAGCGCTGGGGCGACGACCCGCAAGCCACCCAGAGGCGCGCGAGCGTCAAGTCGGACCTGGCGGTGGCCCGCCGTTTCGTCGACCTCCTGGGCGCTGACCGGAGTATTGTGGAACCGATCCCTTAAATCGCTCCTACCAAATAAAAATATAAAGCAATATCAAATTTTTATTAAAAATTCTTCAGATATAACATTGGCTTTGCGATAAGGCTTCGGAAGCGAAGCTGGTGAAATTCCGCCGACGGTGCTATCCCCGTCGCGGGACTGTCATGGGTTGGACTCACAGCAGCGGGGCGCGGGCATGCAGGAGATTCTCCAGGAGTTGGAGCGGCGGCGCGCTCAGGCGCACTTGGGCGGTGGTCAACGCCGCATCGATGCCCAGCATGCGAAGGGGAAGCTGACCGCGCGCGAGCGGCTCGAGGTGTTGCTCGACGAAGGCTCCTTCGAGGAGTGGGACATGTTCGTCGAGCACCGCTGCAACGAGTTCGGCATGGCCGAGCAGCGGGTGGCCGGAGACGGTGTGGTGACCGGTCATGGCACCATCGAGGGCAGACTGGTCTTCGTCTTCAGCCAGGATTTCACGGTTTTCGGCGGGTCCCTGTCGGAGACCCATGCCATGAAGATCCGCAAGATCATGGACAAGGCCCTAGAGGTCGGGGCGCCGGTGATCGGTCTCAACGATTCCGGCGGCGCGCGCATTCAGGAGGGTGTCGACAGCTTGGCCGGCTACGCGGAGGTCTTCGTCGCGAATGTGGTGGCCTCCGGCGTGGTGCCGCAGATCTCCATGATCATGGGGCCCTGTGCCGGCGGAGCCGTCTATTCCCCGGCCATGACCGACTTCATTTTCATGGTGAAGGACACCTCCTACATGTTCGTCACCGGTCCCGAGGTGGTGAAGACCGTCACCCACGAGACCGTGACCCAGGAGGAACTGGGCGGCGCCATCACCCACACGACCAAGTCGGGGGTGGCCGATGTCGCTTTCGAGAATGACGTGGAAGCGCTGCTGGAACTGCGCCGCTTCTACGGGTTCCTCCCGCTGAATAACCGCGAGAAGCCGCCGATCCGCGAAACGCGCGATCCGGCGGATCGCCAGGACGACTCCCTCGACACTCTGGTGCCGCCGAGCGCGAACAAGCCCTACGACATGAAGGAATTGATCCTCAAGGTCGTGGACGAGGGCGAGTTCTTCGAGCTGCAGCCGGCCTACGCCGCGAACATCATCACCGGCTTCGCGCGGATGGACGGCCGGCCGGTCGGCATCGTCGCGAACCAGCCGATGGTGCTGGCCGGCTGCCTCGACATCGACTCCTCCCGCAAGGCGGCCCGCTTCGTGCGCTTCTGCGACTGCTTCAACATCCCCATCGTGACTTTCGTCGACGTGCCCGGCTTCCTGCCCGGCACCAGCCAGGAATACGGTGGCATCATCAAGCATGGCGCCAAGCTGCTGTTCGCCTTCACCCAGGCCACCGTGCCCAAGGTCACCGTGATCACCCGCAAGGCCTACGGCGGCGCCTACGACGTGATGAGCTCCAAGCATCTGCGCGGCGACATCAGCTATGCCTGGCCTTCGGCCGAGATCGCCGTGATGGGGCCGAAGGGGGCGGTGGAGATCATCTTTCGGGCCGACGCCGGCGAGCCGGAGAAGATCGAGCAGCGCACCGAGGAGTACCGCAAGCTCTTCGCCAATCCCTTCGTGGCGGCCTCGCGCGGCTTCATCGACGACGTGATCATGCCCCACGGCACCCGTAAGCGGATCTGCGGCGCCCTCAAGCTGCTCGAGAACAAGCAAGTCGCCGACCCCTGGAAGAAGCACGACAACCTACCGCTGTAGGGGCGGGAAGGACTGCTCCGTCTCAAGCGATCTCCGCCGGTTGGGAGGGACTTTTCCACCGCTAGAGGGCCTGCCGCTCGGTCCTCCATCTTGTGGTCGACACGCCCTGCGCCTACGATGACTAGCGTCTAGACCGGATAGGGATCACTCGTAACCACTCCACGGTTCCGGCGATCGCGTGAGGTCTGGTCCAGAGTCAGATAGTTGGAGACTGTTTCTTCTGATCGGGGAAACCGCCTTGCGGTTCCATAGGATCACAACAGGCTCTAGACACGAGGTTGCCGATGCCCCCCCAGTCCACCGCCGAGTCCGGCGAGGTGCGCGAAGTGCGCCTGGTCGAGGCGCTCAGCGAGCGCTATCTGGCCTACGCGCTCTCGACCATCATGAGCCGCTCGCTGCCCGACGTGCGCGACGGCCTGAAGCCGGTGCACCGCCGCTTGCTCTACGCCATGCGCGAGCTGCGGCTGAACCCCGACACCCCCTTCAAGAAGTCGGCGCGCGTGGTCGGCGACGTGATCGGCAAGTATCACCCGCACGGCGACCAGTCGATTTATGACGCCCTGGTGCGGCTCGCCCAGGACTTCGCGCTGCGCTATCCGCTGATTGACGGGCAGGGCAACTTCGGCAACATCGATGGCGATAACGCGGCGGCCATGCGATACACCGAGGCGCGGCTGACGGCGGTCGCGGCCCGGCTGCTCGAGGGCATCGACGAGGCGGCGGTCGACTTCCGCGCCACCTACGACGGTGAAGCGCAGGAGCCGGTGGTGCTGCCGGCCAACTTCCCCAACCTGCTGGCGAACGGGGCCCAGGGCATCGCCGTCGGCATGGCCACCTCGATCCCGCCGCACAACGTGTCGGAACTGGCCGATGCCCTGATTCATCTGGTTCGGCATCCGGGGGCCGGCGTCGAAACCCTGGTGGAAAAGGTGCAGGGGCCCGACTTTCCGACCGGCGGCCTGCTGGTCGAGCCGCGCGAGTCCATCGTCGAGGCCTACCGAACCGGCCGCGGCAGCTTCCGTCTGCGCGCCCGTTGGGAGGTCGAGCGCCAGAAGGGCGGCACCTATCAGGTCGTGGTGACGGAGATCCCCTATCAGGTCGGCAAGGCGAAGCTGATCGAGCGGGTCGCCGAACTGCTGAATCAGAAGAAGCTGGTGATGCTGGCCGATATCCGCGACGAGTCGACCGAGGACGTGCGCCTGGTGCTGGAGCCGCGCAGTCGCAACGTCGAACCCGAGGTCTTGATGGAGTCCCTGTTCCGCCAGACCGATCTGGAGGTGCGGGTTCCGCTGAACCTGAATGTTCTCGACGGCGATCAGACGCCGCGCGTGCTGTCCCTGCGCGAGGCCTTGCAGGCCTACATCGACCATCGCCACGAGGTGCTGCAGCGCCGCAGCCGGCATCGGCTGGAGCGCATCGCCAAGCGCCTGGACGTGCTGGCGGGCTATCTGGTCGCCTACCTCAATCTGGACGAGGTGATCCGCATCATCCGCGAGGAGGACGAGCCCAAGGCGGCGCTGATCCGACGCTTCGAGCTGAACGAGGACCAGGCCGAGGCGATCCTCAACATGCGGCTGCGCGCCCTGCGCAAGCTGGAAGAGATGGAGATCCGCAAGGAGCATGCGCAACTCGCTGAGGAACAGGCTGACCTGAACGCCCTCCTGGAGGACGAGCCGCGGCGCTTCAAGCTGCTGGAGCGGGAGTTCAAGGACCTCAAGAAGGAGTTCGCGCCCGATACCGAGCTGGGGCGCCGCCGCACCGACATCGCCGAGCCGCCGATGGCCGTCGTGATGCCGCTGGAGGCGGTGATCGAGCGCGAACCCGTGACGGTGCTGCTCTCGGCCAAGGGTTGGATCCGCGCCATGAAGGGGCACGGGACGGCCGCCGCCGATGCCAAGTACAAGGAAGGCGACAAGGCGCGTTACGCCGTCCCCTGCCAGACCACCGACAAGCTGCTGGTCTTCGCCACCAACGGCCGCATCTACACGCTCGGTGCCGACAAGCTACCGGGTGGGCGGGGCTTCGGCGAACCGCTGCGTCTGATGATCGACCTGCCCAACGATCAGGACCTGCTCGCGGTTCTGGTGCACAAGCCGGGACGCAAGCTGTTGGTGGCCGCCTCCGACGGGCGTGGGTTCGTCGTGCCGGAAGACGAACTGGTCGCTCAGACCAAGAACGGCAAGCAGCTTCTGAATCTGGGCGAAGGCGCCGAGGCGCAGGTGCTGCGCCCACTGCCGGAGGGGGCCGACCATTTGGCCGTGATCGGTGAAAACCGCAAGCTGCTGGCCTTTCCGCTGACCGAACTGCCGGAGATGACGCGCGGGCGCGGCGTGACCCTGCAGAAATACCGCGACGGCGGGCTCAAGGACGCCAAAGCCTTCCGCCTGGAGGAGGGGCTGGAGGTCCGCCTGGGTCCGGAACGCAGCCGCACCTTCGATCTGCGCGAGTTTCTCGGCAAGCGCGCCCAGGCCGGCCGCCTGCCGCCCAGCGGCTTCCCGAAACACGGTCGCTTCGACTGAGACATCCGCCGCGTTACGGTCTGTTGGACGGCGACCCGGCTCGGCCTGCTATCCGAAGACCACGCTCGGGAACCAGGTGGCCAGGCCCGGGAAGCTGGCGAGGATGAAGAGCGCGACGATCTGGATCATCACGAAGGGAATCACGCCCCGATAGATCTCCATGGTCTGGATCTCGGGCGGCGCGACGCCGCGCAGATAGAAGAGCGCGAAGCCGAAGGGCGGCGTCAGGAAGGAAGTCTGCAGGTTTACCGCGATCAGCACGCCGAGCCAGACGGGATCGACGCCGAAGATGAATAGTACCGGCGCGACGATCGGGACCACGACGAAGGTGATCTCGATGAAGTCGAGGAAGAAGCCCATAATGAACATGACGACCATCACCGTGGCGATGGCGCCCCAGACACCGCCGGGCATCCCGGTCAGGAACTCGTGCACCATCTCCTCGCCGCCCAGGCCACGGAAGACGAGGCTGAAGAGCGCGGCACCGATCAGGATCACGAAGACCATGGCGGAGACCTGCGTGGTACCTCGCATCACGTCGCGCAACACGCCGTTGCGCAGAACCCGCAGCAGGCTGACGACCACTCCATAGGCGAGCCCGAGGGTCAGTAGGACGGCGAGGCCGATCAGCACCAGGTCCTGAGTGGGGATCACTTGCCGCGTGACCCGCAGATCGGCATAGCCCGTCAGCACCAGCAAGGCGATCAGGCAGGCCCCCGACAGGTAGATCGCTAGGCCGCGCTTCTCGTCCAGACGCAGGCCGGCCAGCATCAGAGCGCCGACGGCACCGACGCCGGCTGCTTCCGTAGGGCTGGCGATACCGGCCAGGATCGAGCCGAGCACGGCGATGATCAGGATGACCGGCGGCAGCAGGGCGTGCAGGACCCGGGCCAGAATCTGACCCTGGCTCATGTCCCGCCGGCGCTCGTCGTAGGGTAGCGCCGGAGACGACTCCGGATCGATCAGCGCCTTGACGAACTGATAGGAGATGTAGAGTCCGACCAGCATCAGGCCCGGCAGCAGGGCGCCGGCGAAGAGGTCGCCGACCGAAACGGTCTCGGGCGAGAAGTTGCCCATCGAAAGCTGGGTTTGCTGATAGGCGTTGGAGATCACGTCGCCCAGCAGCACCAGCACGATGGAGGGCGGGATGATCTGACCAAGCGTCCCGGCCGCACAGATGGAGCCGCAGGCGAGCTTCGGATCGTAGCCGTTGCGCAGCATGGTGGGCAGGCTCAGCAGGCCCATGGTGACGACCGTCGCGCCCACGATGCCGGTCGAGGCGGCGAGCAGCATGCCGACCACCGACACGGAGATGCCGAGACCGCCGCGCAGGGTCCCGAACAGCCGGCCCATGTTCTCGAGCAGCTCTTCGGCGACCTTGGAGCGCTCCAGCATAACGCCCATGAAGACGAAGAGCGGGACGGCGATCAGCACCTCGTTGGTCATCACGCCGAAGATGCGCTGGGGCATCGCACCGAAGAAGGTGTTCGGCTCGAAGACCCCGAAGGCGAAGCCCAGCATGCCGAAGATCAGCGCCGTACCGGCCAGCGTGAAGGCAACGGGAAAACCCGACAGCAGCACCGCGCAGACGGTGATGAACATCAGGAGATCGAGGATTTCTGCCATCGGTCAGTGCCCTCCGGCCGTGGCGGTGCCTGCCGTCTTGCGGAGACCGGCGAGCACCAGGATGGACCGGAAGGCGAGGGAGAGACCTTGAAGAATCATCAGCACGACGAACACCAGAATGCAGGTCTTCAGCAGGTAGACGCCCTGAATGCCGCTGGTTTCCCGCGAGCCTTCGAGCACGGCCCAGGAACTGAGGACGTAGGGCAGGGAATAGCGCCAGATCAGCAGGCACACGGGGATCAGCAGGAACGTCACGCCGAGCAGATCGACCCAGGCCTTTTTTCGCGGCTCCGCCTCGCGATAGAAGATGTCCACGCGGACATGGCCGCCGACCAGCAGGGTATAGCCGGCGGCAATCATGAAAAGCGCGCCGTGGGCGTAGATCAGCGACTCTTGGGTCATGATCGAACCGATGCCGAAGATGTAGCGCATCAGCACCAGAGCGAACTGAACCAGCACCATGAAAAGCGCCAGCCAGGCGACGGTGGTGCCGATATGATAGTTGACCCGGTCGATCGCCTCGGCCGTGCGCTCCAGGCCGAGGGCGGCCGGGATCAAGGCGAGGCTGATGAGAAAAACGAGGATACCGAAGGGCGTCAGTCCGAAGACGACGCCCATGCCGAACCAGAGATGCGGCGCCATCAGCGCCCAGACTCCGCCGGCGGCGGCGGCGAGCGCGAAAAGCTCGCTGGACCGCCCCATGACTCCAAGTATCACGGCGCCGAGGGCGCCGATGGGCAGCAGCAACAGCAGCAGCGGATAGATAAGGAACAGGCTGTGCGTCCAGAGCTGGTGGTCGGTCTGCCGGTAGCTCTCTAGTTGGAGTTCGGCAGCGGCGATCCGCTCTTCGGCCCGTTCGGCACTGCTGACGCGGCGTTCGGCACGGCTTCGAAGACGCTCGTCGCCGGCATCGGCGGCTGCTTCGGCCTCGGCCTCGTCCGCTTCGGCACGTGCTTCGTCGGCGCGTTCCTGCGCCCGCTCGATCGCTTCGGCGAGCGCGGCCTCCTGTCTGGCTATGGCAGCTTCGGCGACCTCGCGGCTGAGTGCCGGGGCTCGGAAGCCTTCGATCAAGACCTCGTAACCGGCGAGTCTTCGCTCCTCGCCTGCGATCGTCCACTGCACCCACGGCAGAAAGAACAGCAGGATGAGCGCCGCTGCCGATAGGACCGGCGGCCGGGTCGCGGCGCTGCCGGACCCGCTTTGGGCTGAAACCGACATGTCGAGTCCCAACGTTCCCTGTACTTTATTCTCTGTGCGAGACTCGCCGACTGACCGTGACGCCGCAACGCCTCAGCCCGCCACCCCCAAACTTGTCTCGCTTCTGACTTTATTCTTGCGGGTTTTATCCCGTCTCGGATGTGAAGCGGCGTCTGTATAGCTGAAACCGCCGCCTTATGTGACGAAAAAACAGAATGGCCCGCCCTCCGGAGGAGAGCGGGCCGCCTGAAATCGAAGCTCCGGTAAAGCTTAGAGGTTTTCAGTCGCGATCCGGCGCATATCGGCATAGCTCTGGTCGGACAGGGCCGTCCAGTCCATCGCCTTCTGCTTGAAGTCCGTATAGGAGGTGTAGATCCGGTCGACCATACCGGACTCCGCCGCCATGTCGGCCAGGACATCGACCGAGGCCGCTGCGAAGGCGTCGAAGATATCCTGATTGAACTGGCGCAGGTTGACGCCGTGCTCGGTCACCAAGGTGCTGAGAGCGTCGCCGTTCCGTGCGTTGAACTCGGCCATCATGATGTCGTTCTCGGCGGCGCAACAGGCGGCGATGAGCGCCTGATCGCTCTCCGAGAAGGAGTTCCAGACGTCGAGGTTGAAGGTGCACTCCAGCGTCGAGCCCGGCTCGTGGAAGCCCGGATAGTAGTAATAGCTGGCGACCCGGTAGAAGCCGAACGCCAGGTCGTTCCAGGGGCCGACCCACTCCGTCGCGTCGATCGCGCCGGACTGCAGGGCCGGGAAGATCTCACCGCCCGGCAGGTTGACGACGGCGGCGCCGAGCTGGCGCAACACCTCGCCACCGGCACCCGGCATGCGGAACTTCAGACCGTTGAAGTCCTCGACCGAATTGACTTCCTGACGGAACCAGCCGCCCATCTGAGAACCGGTGGAGCCGGCCGGGAAGGGCATCAGGTTGAAGTCGCTGGCCAGTTCCACCCAGAGGTCGTGACCGCCGGCGTGGTAAAGCCAAGCGTTCATTTCCGTGTAGGTCAGGCCCATCGGCACGGCGGTGAAGAAGTTGAAGCCTTTCGACTTGCCCTGCCAATAGTAAGAGGCACCGTGGAAGAGGTCGGCCGTGCCTTCGGAGACCGCGTCAAAGGACTCGAAGGGCGGGACCAGTTCACCGGCCGCGAAGAGCTTTACCGTGATCCGTCCGTCCGTGGTGGCCGTGATCCGGTCGGCCAGGCGCTGGGCGCCCGTACCTAAGCCGGGAAAGTTCTTCGGCCAGGTCGTGACCATGCGCAGTTCGCGCATATCCTGCGAGATCGCAGGCGTGGGGAACGCACCCGCCGCTGCGCCCACAGCGGCAACACCGGCGACCCCGGCGCCCTTCAAAAACTTACGGCGCTGCATCTCTTTTACTCCTCCCTGTGTTACGTCAACCCTGTCGTAGATCCTACGCTCGCCGTTCTGGCGATCCGCACCCGAAGCGGCACACCAGCATGCCGCTGGAAGCCTCAGTGGCTGGGACCTTACGGGCTGCCGCCCGAACTCGCAACAAATTGGGCGACTGGTGCGCCCGGAGCGAAAGCGCGCTCTACTCCTCGTGCGACGTGGTGTCGGGCAGTAATCGCCAGCCGTCCGGCCCGAGCGCTTCGAGGGGCCTAAACCGTGCCTTGTAAGCCATCTTCGGCGAGTTCGCGATCCAGTAGCCCAAATATACAACCGGGAGCTCCCGGCTGCGGGTTTCCCGGACGAGGCGCAGGATGATTTCGGTCCCGAGCGACCGGTCGGGTTCGGAGGGGTCGAAAAAGCTGTAGACGGCGGACGGGCCGTCTTCCAGCCAATCGACGAGACAAGCCGCCCGCAGACGGTTTTCACCATCGCGCAGCTCGATCATCCGGCTCTGCAGCACCGTGTCTTCGATCATGGCGCGGTAGTCGGCATAGGCCATGCTGGCCATCTCGCCACCGCTATGGCGCGCCTGTAGATAGGCCAGGAAGAGCTCGTACTGCTCGACGTCGGCCTTGGCGGCGCGGCTCCAGACGGTCAGGTCGGCGTTTCGCCGGGCAATGCGTTTCTGCGACCGGCTGGGTCGAAAGCGCGCGACGGGAATACGCACGGGAACGCAAGCCTCGCAGCCGCTGCAGGCCGGCCGATAGGCAAAGCGGTGGGACCGCCGAAAACCGGCGCGGCTCAACTCCGTATAGAAGGCCGTGTCGTTTGGCGGCAGCTCCGCGACGAGTTTTCGCTCGAACCGACCCGGCAGGTAGGGGCAGGGCGTCTCACGCAGAACGAAGAGGGCATTGCAGGGCGCCGCAAGCTCCGGCCGCGGGATCTGCTTGCGTCGGGATGGCTCGAACGCCGAAGCGGTGAGCGCATCCAACCCGGTATCGAAGGCCTCGTTCGGCATGACCTCTAAATAAGTCTTCCTCTTGCCGCTGCCCAGCCGATCATGCAGGCAGGCGAGACCGGACTGCGATCGGCGCTAGAGATCCTGAGCTTGAGCTTGCTCCGGCTCGTAGCCGAAGAAATCATGCCCCAAGGCGGCGCCGACGTCGATGAGTCGAAGCTGCGTCCAATCCAGGAGTTCGTGAAGACCGCGCTCCAGAATGCTGTCGATCGAGCGGTCGTGATAGACGGCGCGCAGTTCGTCCAGAACCTCCAGGGCATCCGCTCCGCCGCGCAGACGGTAAAGCGCGCGCAGATTGTTCAGGGTCGAGTCCATCGAGGCGATGCAGGCTGCGACCGAGCGGGGAAACAGCGGATTGAGGAGCAGAAAGCCGGAGGCCTTGGCGGGACTCATGCCCGACGGATGAACCCGCCGGAAAGCGTGGTAGCCAGCCGCCGAACGCAGCAGCGCGTTCCACTGACGGATATCCAGATTGCTTCCCAGATCCTCGGGACTGGGCAGCAGCAGGTGGTATTTGACGTCCACCAGGCGGGTGGTCTGGTCGGCGCGCTCGATCAAACGCCCGAGCTGATAGAAGTACCAGCCCTCGTCGCGGTAGAAAGTGCCTTCGGTGATGCCCGTATGACTCTGGCAGCTTTCCTTGATGGCACCGCAGAGCCTGGCGATCCGCTCCTCCGCGACGTCTTCCGGCCGGAGCGCCCGCATCCGGTTGTAGAAGGTGTTCAGATTGATCCACATCTCCGTCGAAATCAGCGGGCGGAGACTGCGGGCGTTCTCTCGGGCTGATTTGACCAGTTGAACGATGGAGCCGGAGTGCGCCTCGTCCAGAATGTAGAACTCCAGCACGGCCTCGGTGCTGGCCTCGTCGTGACGCTCCGCAAAGGGCTCTTCGTCGGCGTAGAGCTGGACGATGGCGCCCCAGTTCTGGCCGCCGCGCATG
Organism: Algihabitans albus; assembly: GCF_003572205.1. Lineage (NCBI taxonomy): Bacteria > Pseudomonadati > Pseudomonadota > Alphaproteobacteria > Rhodospirillales > Rhodovibrionaceae > Algihabitans > Algihabitans albus. Next base: position 102,955 of record NZ_QXNY01000010.1, on the reverse strand, counting down.
TCCCGGCTGAAGCTTTCGTGCACATCCAGAATGCGCGCGAGATTCTCGGCGCGCTCGACGTAGCGTGCCATCCAGAAAATAGCCTCGGCGTAGCGAGACAGCAGGGAGTAGGTGGTCATGGCCTGCAGATTACTCCAACACCCAGGTATCTTTGCTGCCGCCGCCCTGGGAGGAGTTGACCACGATGGACCCCTTGCGCAGCGCCACGCGGGTCAATCCGCCCGGCAGGACCCAGGTCGACTCTCCGGTGATTGCGAAGGGGCGCAGATCGACGTGCCGCGGGGCGACGCCCTCCTCGGTCAGCGTCGGGCAGACCGACAGGCGGACCATCGGCTGGCTGATGTAGTTGGCGGGATCGGCGAGCAGTCCAGCGCGGCAGGCTTCGATCTCTTCTTGCGTTGCGCGCGGACCGACCGTGATGCCGTAGCCGCCGGCCTCGCCGACCGGTTTGACCACCAGCTCGTCCAGATGGTCCAAGGTGTACTGCAAGGCCTGCGGTTCCCGGCAGATGTGCGTCTCGACGTTCGCGAGAATCGGGTCTTCGTCGAGGTAGTATTTGATCAGCCGCGGCATGTAGGCGTAGACGGCCTTGTCGTCGGCCACGCCGGTCCCCACCGCATTGGCCAGTGCGACCGTGCCCTTGCGGTAGGCGGCGAAGAGACCGGGCACACCGAGCATCGACTCCGGATTGAAGGCTTGCGGATCCAGGAAGTCGTCGTTGATCCGCCGGTAGATGACATGCACGGGTTTGTAGCCGGAAACGGTCTTCATGAAGACCTGATCGTTCGGCTGAACGACCAGATCGCGCCCCTCGACGAGGGGGACCCCCATCTCTCGCGCCAGGAAGATATGCTCGAAGTAGGCGGAGTTGAAAACGCCGGGTGACAGAAGGGCGACCTGCGGATCGAGGACTTCCTTCGGCGCCAGCGCCGCCAGCGCTTCGTGCAGTTTGTCGCCGTAGTTGGAGACGGGCCGGATCCCGACGCCGGCCATCAGGTCCGGGAAGGCGCGCTGCATGAGATGACGGTTCTCGACCACGTAGGACACGCCGGAGGGTGTACGTGCGTTGTCCTCCAGGACACGGAACGCGCCTTGCTGATCGCGTACGATATCGGTTCCGTCGATATGCGCGTAAGTACCGAGCGGCGGCGTGAAGCCCTCCATCTCCGGCCGATAGTTGGGATTGCTGTAGATCAGCTCACCGGGGATGACGCCGTCCGTGATCGCCTTGCCCGCTCCGTAGATGTCCCGCAAGAAGGTGTTGATCACGGCCACGCGTTGCTTGACGCCGGTTTCGATCGTCTTCCAGTCCGCCGCCGAAATGACGCGTGGAATGACGTCGAACGGCAAGATGCGATCGACGGCGTCCTTTTGCGTATAGACGGTGAAGGTGATGCCGAAGTTGTAGAGTTCGCGCTCCGCGTCGGCCGAGCGCGTCCGCAACTGGTCGAGAGAAATACGGTCGAGACGCCGGCGCGTCTGTTCCGTTTCGACGAGCGGTTGTCCGGGGAGGCCGTAGATCTCGCAGTAGTATCCGTCGGAGTCGTAGGCGGAGAGGAGAGTGCCGTCGGTCTGTGCCAAAAAAAGCGATCCTGCAGCGTTTTCAGAAGGCAACGAACCTCCAGCCTTCAGCGACGCGTGCATTATGGCAAGCGGTTTCTCGTATCCCAGGGCGTCGGTTTCGGCGACGGTGTCGATCTTCGCCGAAGCGGCGCCTTACGACGGCAGTTCGCCGCGGGACTCGGCAGCTCGACTGCGGACCACGACGGTTCCGGACAGGAAGTCGTGCAGCGCGCGGCGTTTGTCGTTGAAGAAAACGACGGCCAAAACGAGAAGGCCCGTGATCCCCACGGAGACGGAGTAGGTGGCCAGTCTCACGAAAGCCTGAAGGTAGTCGGGCTTTCGGCCGTCGAGACTGCGTGCTTCGATATCCATGAGTTGCATCCCCGGCGTCGCGCCACGCTCGCCGATGAACAGCGTATGGTAGGCGATGGGGAGCAGCGTCAGAGCCGCCGCCTGAAGTGGCAGTAAGAGGCCCAACGACAGGATCCCGATCAGGCCGAGAGAGAACCACAGCACGACCGCCAGCACCGCCAGTATGATCGCGTCGACGACGAAGGCGGCGGTCCGGCGGGTCAGAACCTCGTCGAACAGCGCCGTGTCCTCGAAGGCCCGATTGCCGTCTTCGCCGAGGCGCATCAGGAAGGGACGGCGGGCTGGAAGGTTACTGGTCACGCGACGGTGGCTCCCGATCTGCGGTGCAATCACACTCTACAGATGTGGGTCACGCGAGGCGGTGTCGCAAGTTACCGTAACCGCGCCGGGCCGTTCGAGCGACCCTGCCGCTCAGTTGCCGAAGGTCAGAACGTTGGTAAAGGGGTCCGGCGGAGCCGTCGCTTCGAATTGCTGGTCTTCTCTCACCGCAGCGGGGCGCGCGGTCGTCGCTGCTTGGGCCTCCACCCCATTGCCCGTCGGCGTTTCGGCCGATCCGGCAGCCGTCCCGGATGTCTGTGCCGACGTCTCGGTCGCGGCTTGGGTTGCAGCCGGTTCCGCCGGCTTCTCGCTGCGCTCGAAAAGGCGGGGCGGTTCGAAGGCCGGCTGTATCGGGGCGGGAGCGCCGCCCTCGACTTGGGCTTCGGTCAGGCCGTCTCGCAGGAGCACGATCGAGATCCGGCGGTTGACCGCGTCGAAGGGGTCGCCGTCATTCAGCGGTTCCCTGTCGGCCTTGCCCACCACGTAAGCAACCCTCTGGGTCGGCAAGCCCGACGCGAGAAGGGCGCGTCGGCTGGCGTGGGCCCGGTCGCTCGAGAGCTCCCAGTTCGAGTAGTTGCCGTCGCCCCGGAAGGGGGCAGCGTCGGTGTGCCCCTTGATGGCGACCTCGTTGGGGAGCGACTTCACGGCATCGGCCACCAGATTCAAAAGCGTGCGCGTGTGGGCGAGGGGCAGGGCCGACCCGGAAGCGAACATCGACTTGTTCTGGCGATCCACGATCTGGATGCGCAAGCCTTCCGGAGTTTGGTCGACCAGTAGATTTTCGCTCAGCTCACTCAGTTCCGGAACGCTGGCGATGGCATTGCGGAGCTGCTGGGCGATTTTATCGAACTCTTCTCGCTCCTGCTCGGCCTTCGCTTCCGCCGCGGCTGCCTGGTCGGGTGTCATGCCGTCGAAGTCGGTCTCAGATCCTGCTTGGGTCGAGTCTTCGGTCGCTGCACCGTCGTTCTCTCCGTCGTCGTCTTCCGACGTCTCGTCCGACATGCCCATCACCACGCCCATCGGGGCTTGGGTATCCCGCGCGGCACCTTCCGTGGTTACGGTCTGGCCGCCGAGCACGCCGCCTGCGCCGCTGGTCGTGGAGTCCGTCACCACTGTCGGACTGAAATAGTCGGCAATACCCTGGCGCTGCTCCTCCGAGGTGGAGGCGAGCAGCCAGAGCAACAGGAAGAAGGCCATCATCGCGGTTACGAAGTCGGCATAAGCCACCTTCCAGGCGCCGCCGTGATGGCCGTGCCCGCCGCCCTTCTTGACCTTCTTGATAATGATCGGCGCGTGATTCTCGCCGCCTGCCATCGCATTCGCCTGCCGCTAGACCTGCGCTCTCGCGAGCGCGTCTGCGCAGACTGCCGGTGCAAGGTTAAAGGACAGTTAGAAAGCCTTTGATTTTACTTAAGCTCAAGCGCGGGCAAGGCTCTCTGCAGTGACGTATCGCAGCCGGTCATGCGAGCGCGTGGCCCAAGTCCGCGATCAGATCGTCGAGACCCTCGATCCCGACCGACAGGCGAACCAGACCGTCGTCGATGCCCAGGGCCGCGCGCTTGTCCGCGGGGATCGACGCGTGGGTCATGATCGCCGGATGCTCGATCAGGCTCTCGACACCACCCAGGGACTCGGCCAGCGCGAAGAGCTCGACCCGTTCCAGGAAGCGCCGCGAGGCCTCCAGACCACCCTCCAGCACCGCCGTGACCATGCCGCCGCCGGCCAGGGTCCCGGGACCCTGCATCTGCCGTTTGGCCAACTCGTGCTGAGGGTGGCTCGGCAGGCCCGGATAGGCGACGCGCGCGACCTTGGGATGGTGTTCCAGATAGTCGGCCACGGCCAGCGCACCGCTGCAGTGCCGCTCCAGCCGGAGATGCAGGGTTTTCAGGCCGCGCAGCGCCAGGAAGGAGTCGAAGGGACCTTGCACGCCGCCAACGGCGTTCTGCAGATAGCCCAGGCGCTCGATCAGGTCCGGCGCATCGCGCGCCACCAGGATACCGCCGACCAGATCGCTGTGTCCGCCCAGATACTTGGTCGCCGAGTGCATGACCAGGTCGATGCCGAACTCCAGCGGCCGCTGGACCCAGGGACTGGCGAAGGTGTTGTCGGCCACGGAGATCAGGCCGCGGCTGCGGGCGATCTTCGCGATAGCCTCCAGATCGACCAGCTTAAGCATCGGGTTGGTGGGCGTTTCGAGCCAAACCATGCGGGTATTCGGCCGGATCGCGGCCTCGAAGGCTTCGGTGTCGGAGAGGTCGAGAAAGCTGAAGTCGAGCCCGGCCGAGCGGCGGCGGACGTTCTCGAACAGGCGATAGGTGCCGCCGTAGACGTCGTCCATGACGATCACGTGGTCGCCGCTGTCTAGCAGCTCCAGGGCCGTTGCCGTCGCGGCCATGCCGCTGGCGAAGGCGAAACCGGCCGCGCCGCTTTCCAGATCGGCGATGCAGCGCTCGTAAGCCATGCGCGTCGGATTCTGGCTGCGCGAGTACTCGTAGCCCTTATGAACGCCGGGGCTGTCCTGCACGTAGGTGCTGGTGGCGTAGATCGGCGTCATGATCGCGCCGGTCGTCGGGTCGGGCTCCTGGCCCGCGTGGATCGCGCGGGTGGCGAAGCTCGGGCGGTTCGGCTTGTGTGTATCGGGCATCTCGAATCCGTCGGTTACGGCATCTGCCGGCGCAGGTGGTTGAGCAGGTCGATGCGGGTGATCACGCCGTAGAAGCGTGCCTCGTCGGCGACGATGGCCACGTGATCTTGATCGAAGATCGGCAGCAGGTCGTCGATCGTGGCGCTCGGCGGCAGGGTCTCGAGCTTTTCGGTCATGGCGGTGCTGACCGCGTCGGCGAAACGGCTGCGGTCGCCGAAGACGCGCAGCAGAATATCGCTCTCGTCGACGATCCCGCAGGCTTGGCCGGTCTCGTCCAGGACCGGCAACTGGGAGACGTCGTAGAGTTTCATCCGCCCCAGGGCCTGGGCCAGCGTATCCGCCGGTCCGGCTGTGACGGCCGCATACTCGCTGTGCTTGCGGGCGATCAGGTCGCGCAGGTCGCCGGTCGCGGGCTCCTCCAGAAAGCCCTGATCGCGCATCCAGAAGTCGTTGTACATCCTGGAGAGGTACTTGTTGCCGCTGTCGCAGACGAAGGCCACGACCCGTTTCTCCGACCTCTGCTCCCGGCAATAGCGCAGTGCGGTTGCCAGCAGCGTGCCGGAGGAAGAGCCGGCGAGAATCCCTTCGGTCCTCAGCAGGTCGCGCGCGGCCAGCAGGGCGTCCTTGTCGGAGACGGAGTAGGCCTTGCCGACCCGGCTGAAATCCGCGATCGGCGGAATGAAGTCTTCTCCGATGCCTTCGACGATCCAGCTGCCGACCTCGTTGGGCGCGACGCCGGTATTGACATAGTCCGCCAGGATCGAGCCTTCCGGATCCGCCAAGATCATTTCCGTCTTCGGCGAGACCTCGGCGAAGTAGTTGGACAGGCCGGTGATCGTGCCGGCCGATCCGACGCCGCAGACCACGGCATCGACGTCGCCTTCCATCTGCGCGTAGATCTCCGGCCCGGTCGTGGTTTCGTGAGCCAGGGGATTGGCGGGGTTGCCGAACTGATTGACGAACCAGGCACCTTCCTCGGTAGCGATCCGTTCCGCCATGTCTTGATAGTACTCGGGATGGCCCTTGCCGATGTCGGAGCGGGTCAGGCGCACCTCGGCCCCCAGTGCCTTGAGGTGGAAGATCTTCTCCTGCGCCATCTTGTCGGGGACCACGATGATCAGGCGATAGCCTTTCTGCGCCGCGACCAGGGCGAGGCCCAGGCCGGTGTTGCCGGCCGTCGCCTCGACGATGGTTCCGCCGGGTTTCAACTGTCCGTCGGCCTCCGCCGCCTCGATCATCGAACGTCCGATCCGGTCCTTGATCGAACCGCCGGGATTCTGGCTCTCCAGCTTGAGAAACAGACGACAGAGGCCGGTGTCGAGGCGTTTTGCTTCGACCAGGGGCGTGTTGCCGATCAAATCGAGAGCCGAAGCGTAGACGGGCGCGGTTGGCGCGGTCGTTGTCATGGCGCGGTCTGTGTCATGGAGGTGCTCGTGTTGGGCGGACTGGAAGGTGCCAGGGCCAGCATGGGTCCCCGGCACGAGCGGAGCAAGGTCGCGGGCTTGCCCCTGCGGCAAATCTTTCGTGAAGAGGGGGCGGCCCGCCGGACAGGAGTTACCCCCGTTTTCGGCGACAAGGACGTGACCTGGATCTCTCCATGGCCTGTTTTCCGTGCTATCCGGTGCCATATTGCGGCGGTGCCGTAGTGTGCTCGAGTCATGTTGCGGTTGAGTCACGTTGAGGTCGAGTCACGGGCGGAGAAGAACCAGGACGCATGCGCAAGGTCTTGAAATGGTTTGGACGGGGGCTGGCCGGCCTCGTCGTGCTCCTGGTTCTGGTTCTGGCGGGCGGCTGGCTATGGCTGCAGGGCTCGTTGCCGAAGACGGCGGGCGAGATCACGGTCGGCAGCCCCGCGGCGCCGGTCGAGATTCTGCGCGATGCCGCTGGCGTACCGACCGTGAGAGCCGAGAGCTGGAACGACGCCTTTTTTGCGCTTGGTTATCTCCATGCGCAGGATCGCTTGGTTCAGATGGAGATGCTGCGGCGCATCGCCACCGGCCGCCTGTCGGAGGTGGCAGGGGGCATGACCCTCGATTTCGACAGGCTGATGCGCGCCCTCGACCTGGCCGGCCTGGCACAGCGCGACCTGCCGCAGTTGTCCGCCGAGGTGCGAGACGCTCTGGACGCCTATAGCGAGGGCGTGAACAGTTTTCTGGAGACCCATGAAGGTCCCTGGCCGCCGGAATTCCTGCTCGCCGGCGCGCCGGAACGTTGGGAACCCTGGCATTCGCTGCTTTGGGGCAAGCTGATGGCTCTGCGGCTGTCCGGTAACTGGCGCGAGGAGTTGGACAATGCCCGCCTGATCGCCGCGGTCGGGCCGGATGCTCTGGACGACCTTTTTCCCAACAAGATGACCGAGGCCGCGACCATTCCAGGCGCGGATATCGGGGACTTGTCGAGCTTGCTGGAGGTCCTGCCGCGCGAAGCGACGCTGGGGGCGAGCAATGTCTGGACCGTGGGCGGCAGCTTGACCGCCAGTGGCAAACCCGTGCTGGCCAACGACCCACACCTGGGTCTGCAGGTGCCGGCAACCTGGTACCTGGCGCGTTTGGAAACGCCGGAGGGCGTACTGGCCGGGGCTACGTCGCCCGGCATCCCGCTGATGGTGTTGGGCCATAACGGCCAGGCCGCCTGGGGCTTCACCACCACCCATAGCGATACTCAGGATCTGGTGGTCGAGACGCTCGACCCGACGGATCCCGAGCGCTATCTCACGCCGGCCGGCCCTCGGCCTTTCGAAACGCGCGAGGAGACCTTCCGGGTCCGCTTCGGCGAAGACGTCACCGAGACCTTCCGCGCGACGCGCCACGGCCCGGTGATCTCCGATATCAACGAAGAGGCCTCCGACGCGGCCGAAGACGGCCGCGTCATGGCGCTGGCCTGGTCCTATCTCAGCGTGCCGGACAGCTCGCCGGAAGCGCTCTATCGCCTCAACTTCGCCCAGACCTGGGACGACTTTACCGCCGCCATGCGGCTCTGGACCGGCCCGCAGCAGAACGTCTTCTGGGCCAATAGCGAAGGCACCTTCGGTTTTTACGCCCCGGCGCTGGTGCCGATCCGCGAGGGCTTCGACGGCAGCCTGCCGGTCGAGGGGGCCGAGCGCGAGCGCCTTTGGTCCGGAATGATCCCCTTCGCGGCCTTGCCCCATGCGGTCGATCCCGCCGAAGGCCTGCTCATCAACGCCAACAACCGGGTTGTCGGGCCGGACTATCCTCACCTTCTCGCCACCCGCTTCCAGCCGGCCTATCGCGCGCGCCGCATTGCGGAAGTGCTCGAGAGCGAGAGCCCGCATACGCCGGAGGCCAGCTGGGCGCTGCAGCGCGACGCCCATTCGCTGATGGCGCGGGAACTGGTGCCGCTGCTGATCGAAGGGCTGCCGGTGGACGACACGCCGGTCGGACAGGCGGTCGCGCTGCTCGACGACTGGGATTTCCAGATGGCGCCGGATCGCCCGCAGCCGCTTTTGCTCTACGCCTGGCTACGGGCCATCAACGCGAAGATCTTCGCCGACGAACTGGGCGAGGCCTATTGGGGCTATGCCTACTGGAACGCCACCGGCATCTCCCACGTCCTGACGCAGGCTCAGAGCTGGTGCGACCATACGGCGACGGCCGAGGTCGAAGACTGCCTCTGGGTGCGCGGCGAGGCTCTGACGGAGGCGCTGGCGTGGCTTGAGGGACTCGGCGCGGACCAACCGCTGGCCGAGATGGCGTGGGGCGACTGGCATGTCGCGCGGCTGCAGCACATGCTGCTCGGGCGCGTACCCCTGCTGGGGGCCGCCTATCAGCGGCGCTTCCCGGTTGCCGGGGGCAACTATACGGTCAAGCGCGCGACGCCGGCTTGGGAGGAGGCGACGCCGCTGCGCATGGTTCACGGTGCCGGCCTGCGGGCCGTCTACGACCTGGCCGATCTCGACGCCTCGCGCTTCGTCATCACTTCCGGCCAGTCCGGCAACCCCTTCTCGGCCCATTTTCTGGATTTCGCAGCGCAGTGGCGCGACGGCGGCTATGCAACTCTGGTCGCTGACGAACAAGCCGAGGGTGGGCGCCTGGTGCTTCGTCCGCGCTAAGCTGCGATACAGGCGCTTGGAGCGGAGAGGTGGTTATGACTGAGGTCCCCGGCGGCGTTACGCTCGAGACGATCCGTGCTGCGGCGGCGGCGTTGAACGGCCGAATCGTCCGCACGCCGCTTGTGCCGGCCTTCCGCCTCTCCCGCCAGCTCGGCTGCGAGCTTTTCCTGAAGTGCGAGAACTTCCAGGTGACTGGCTCCTTCAAGGACCGCGGCGCCTGCAACAAGCTCATGAGTCTGACCTCGGCGCAGGCCGAGAAAGGCGTGATCGCGATGTCGGCGGGCAATCATGCCCAGGGCGTTGCCTACCACGCCCAGCGCCTCGGCATCCCCGCCACCATCGTGATGCCGGAGTTCGCGCCCTTCACCAAGGTGCAGCGCACCCGGGCCTATGGTGCGCGCGTGGTGCTGACCGGCGATACCCTTGACGTGTCGGCCAAGAAGGCGCGGGAGATTGCGGAGGCCGAAGGTCTGGTCTTCGTGCATCCCTACGACGATCCGGCGATCATCGCCGGGCAGGGGACGATCGGCCTGGAGATCCTGGAGGACGCGCCGGACCTGGACATGGTCGTCGTGCCGATCGGCGGCGGCGGCCTGATCTCGGGGATTGCCGCGGCCGTGAAGGCGCTGCAGCCGTCTTTGGAGATCATCGGTGTCGAAGCCGCCCTGTTCCCCTCGATGCTGCAAGCCCTGCGCGGCGAGCCGATAGAGGCGGGTGGCACGACCTTGGCGGACGGCATCGCGGTCAAGACGCCCGGCACCTTGACCCAGGAGATGGTGCGCGCCTTGGTCGACGACATCCGGCTGGTCGACGAAACCGCGCTGGAAACGGCGGTGCATCACTTGGCCGAGGAGCAGAAGATAGTCGCCGAGGGGGCGGGCGCCGCCGGGCTCGCCGCCGTCGTCGCCGAGCCCGAGCGCTATGCCGGAAAGAAGGTCGGCGTCGTGATCTGCGGCGGCAACATCGACATGCGCTTGCTGTCGGGCGTGCTGATCCGCGGCCTCGTGCGCGACGGACGCCTTGTGCGGCTGCGCATCACCATCGTCGACCAGCCGGGTCAACTGGCGCGGCTGTCGCAGGTGATCGGCGGTACCGGCGCCAACATCATCGAGGTCGACCACCAGCGGCTCTTCGCCGACGTGCCGGCCAAGCGCGCCGATATCGACGTCACGCTGGAGTCTCGGGACGCCGAGCATGTGCGGGAGATCACCGCGGCACTCGACGCGGCCGGTTTCCCGGCGCGGGTTCTGGCAAGCCGCTCCGCCGATCCGAGAAACTGAGACGATCCGAGGACCTAAGGCCTCGGCGCTCGTTAGACCGAGAAGCTCTCGCCGCAGCCGCAGCGGCTCTTTTCGTTGGGATTGGTGAAGACGAAGCCGGACTGCAACTTGTCTTCCTGGTAGTCCATCTCGCTGCCCAGGATGAACATCGTGGCTGTGGGGTCGATGAAGATCTTGACGCCCTTGTCCTCGATCACGTCCTCGAAGCGCTTCTGCTCCTTCGCGTACTCGACGAAGTAGCTCATGCCGGAGCAGCCGCGCGTCTTCACGCCCACGCGCAGCCCCAGCACGCCGTCTTCCGGGCTTTTCGAGATCAAGCGCTTGACGCGCTCTGCGGCGCGGTCGGTCAGCGTCAGCATGGGACCCATTGTCATCGACTCCTCGGAGCGAACGTCGCTCTCTGCAACACTATGTAGTTACGGGCGCCTGCGGCGAAAGACCCGGAATCCGCAATCTCTAGAAGAGGCCCAGCGCCAGCTTCGCATCTTCGCTCATCTTGGTCTGGTTCCACGGCGGGTCCCAGGTGATGGTGACCGCGACTTCGCCTGTACCCGGCACGGAGGCGACCTTCTCGGCGACCTGGCCCGGCAGGATGCCCGCGACGGGGCAGGAGGGCGCGGTCAGGGTCATCAGGATCGCGACGTCGCCGTTCTCCTGATTGATCTTGTTTTCGTAAATCAGACCGAGATCGAAGATGTTCACCGGGATTTCGGGGTCGTAGACGGTGCGGAGAGCTTCGACGACGGCCTCTTCCTCGGCCACGGCTTCCCCTTCCGGCTTCGGTTCGCCGGCGGTCGTGGTCGCCCCTTCCTCGGCGGCATCGTCGTCCTGCATGGCGCCGGGCCAGAGGTAGGGGTTGTAATGCGGCTGAGCGAGTGGCTCCAGCGGCTCCGGACGCTCCTTGGTGTCCTTGGTTTCGATCTCTTGGGTCATTGTCGTCTTTCCCGTACTTCCTAGAACCCGTACTTCCTAGAAGAAGTCCTTCACCTTCTCGACCGCGGCGGCCAAGGCGTCCACTTCGTCGCGGGTGTTGTAGAGCCCGAAGGATGCGCGGGCCGTGGCCGGCACATCCAGATAGTCCATCAGCGGCTGGGCGCAGTGGTGACCGGCGCGCACGGCCACGCCGGAGCGGTCGAGGATGGTGCCGACGTCGTGGGCATGGGCGCCCTCGACGTTGAAGGAGAGGATGGCCGACTTCTCCTTGGCCGTGCCGTAGAGGGTCACACCTTCGATGGCGTTCAGCCGCTCGGTCGCGTAGCGCAGCAGGCTGTCCTCGTGCGCGGCGACCGCGTCCAGACCGATGGCCTCCAGATAGTCGACGGCGGCGCCCAGCCCGACGGCTTCGGCGATGGCCGGCGTGCCCGCCTCGAAGCGATGCGGCGGTTCCTTGTAGGTCGTCTCCTCGAAGGTGACCCGTGCGATCATCTCCCCGCCGCCCTGGTATGGCGACATCCCGAGCAGGGTATCGTAGGGCGCCCAGAGGACGCCGATCCCGGTCGGGCCATAGAGCTTGTGGGACGAGAAGACATAGAAGTCGCAGCCCAGCTTGCCGACTTCGACCGGCAGGTGCGGGACCGCCTGGCAGCCGTCGAGCAGCACCTTGGCGCCGACCGCATGCGCCTTCTCCGCAATCTCGCGGACAGGCAGCAGCGTGCCAAGCACATTCGAGATATGGGCCACCGCGACCAGCTTGGTCCGGGGACTCAGCAGCCGCTCGAAAGCGGCCATGTCGAAGCTGCCGTCGGCCTCCAGCGGCACGACCTTGATCTCGATGCCGATGCGATCGCGCAGCAGCTGCCAGGGCACGATGTTGGCATGGTGCTCCAGCACCGTGAGCAGGATCTCGTCGCCGGCCTGCAGGTTCTGCTGTGCCCAGGAGTTGGCGATCAGGTTGATCGCCTCGGTGGCGCCCCGGGTGAAGACGATCTCCTCGGAGGTCGTCGCGCCCAAGAAGCGGGCGACCGTCTCGCGCGCCGCCTCGAAGGCGTCGGTCGCCTCCTGGCTCAACTTGTGGACGCCGCGGTGGACGTTCGAGTAGTGGCAGCGATAGATCTCGTCCATGGCCTCAAGAACCTGCGTCGGCTTCTGAGCCGAGGCGCCGTTGTCCAGGTAGACGAGGGGCTTGCCGTAGACCTCGCGGGTCAGGATCGGGAAGTCCGCCCGGATCCGCTCGATGTCGAAGGCGGAGTCCGAATTGGCCGCCGGCATCTGCCGGATCGCCGCCGCCGGATCGAGCTTCAGAGCCTCGCTCATGCCGACTGCTCCTCTCCCTGAGGACCTTGTGTGCCCAACCAATCGCGGATCCGTTCCAGCACCAGCGGGCGCAGGGACTCGTCGCTCAGTTCCTCGACCGTCTCGGTCAGGAAGGACTCGACCATCAGGCTGCGGGCACGCGCTTCGGGCAGGCCCCGGCTGCGCAGATAGAAGATCGCGTCGTGGTCGATCTCGCCGGTCGTCGCGCCGTGGGCGCACTGAACGTCGTCGGCGAAGATCTCCAGTTCCGGCTTGGTGTCGATCTCGGCCTTCTCGGACAGCAGCAGTGTCTTGTTGAGCATCCGCCCGTCGGACTTCTGGGCGTCGGGCGCGACCCGGATCAGCCCCTGGAACACGCCGCGCGCGCGGTCGTCCAGCGCGCCTTTGATCACTTCCTTGCTCGTGCAGTGCGGCACCTGGTGGTCGATCACGGTGGTGATGTCGCCATGCTGGCGGTCGCGCAGCAGATAGGCCCCGTTCAGGTGACAATCCGCGCCCGTGCCGATCAGCTTGACCCGCGTCTCCAGGCGCGACAGGGCGCCGCCGTGGTTCAGCGCGAAACTTTCGTAGCTGCTGTCGCGCTCCTGCCTGACATGGGTGGTCGCGAAGTGGAAGGTGCCCGAGGGGGCCGACTGCAGCTTGAGATGCGTGAGGCGGGCGTTCTCGCCGAGAGCGATCTCGCTGACGCCATTGTGGAAGACCGGCGCGTCGCCGTAGCCGAAGTGATGTTCCAGCAGCGTCGCCTCGGCCCCCTGGTCCAGCAGGATCAGGACGCGCGGGTGAAGCTGGGTCGGTTCCTCGCTCAGCGGCCCCAGGAAGGTCAGCTCCAGGGGACTGTCCAGGACCACGTTCTTGCCGAGACGGATGACCAGCCCGTCGTCGAACAGGGCGGTGTTGAGCGCCAGCAACGGCTGGTCGCGGTCGGTCGCGATCTGTCCCAGCCAGGGTTCCAGGGCGGCTGGCTCGCGTTCGAGAAGGGCGCTCAGCGGCTCCACCGTCGCACCGGCGGGCAGCCCGTCGAGCGCCGAGAGGTCGGCTCGGAAGACGCCGCCGACCAGGGTCGCGCGGAGCGGTGAGTCGCTCTCCGTCAGTAGGGTGGGGACGCGGTCCAGGCTGGCGGTCTGTCCCGTCTCGCCGGCCGGCTTGAAAGTCAGATCCTTCAGCGCCTTCAGCGGGGTGTACTTCCAGCTTTCGTGACGCTGGGTGGGAAAGCCCAGCTCGCGGAAGCGCGCGGCCGCCTGCTCGCGAAGCTCGGACAACCAGGACTGGGCCGCGCCCGGCAGGGCCGCCTTAGCCGCATTGAAGCGGGCCAGATAAGGATCGGTGGAGAGAATCTCTTGAGCCATGAACGCGGTACCGTTGTCTCTTTTCGTTTGCCCGTGGGTCTTGCCCCTCGGGTCGTGACCGTTTGCGCTTCGCCTAGGCGGCCTCGACCGACTCGGCATAGCCTTTCTCTTCCAGTTCCTGCGCCAGCTCCGGTCCGCCGGAGCGGATGATTCGGCCCTTGGAGAGCACGTGCACCCTGTCGGGCACGATATAGGTCAGCAGGCGCTGGTAGTGAGTGATCACCAGCATGGCGCGGTCCGGTCCGCGCATGGCGTTGACCCCCTCGGCGACCGCCTTCAGCGCGTCGATGTCCAGGCCGCTATCCGTCTCGTCCAGCAGGCAGAGGCTCGGCTCGAGCATGGCCATCTGCAGCATCTCGTTCCGCTTCTTCTCGCCGCCCGAGAAGCCCGCATTGACCGCGCGCTTCAGGAAGTCCTGGTTGATCCCCAGTTCCTTCGTCTTGGCACGCAGCTGCTTGACGAACTCCATGGCGTCGAGCTCGGGCTCGCCCCGGTGCTTGCGCACCGCGTTCACCGCTTCCTTGAGGAAGGTGGTGTTGGGCACGCCGGGGATCTCGACCGGGTACTGGAAGGCCAGGAACAGGCCCTCGGCGGCGCGCTCCTCCGGCTCCAGCGACAGCAGGTCGTTGCCCTTGAAGGCGACGGAGCCGTCGGTGGCCTCGTAGCCCTCGCGTCCGGACAGCAGGTAGGAGAGGGTCGATTTGCCGGAGCCGTTCGGGCCCATGATGGCATGGATCTCGCCGGCCTTGATGGTCAGGTCGATCCCCTTGAGGATTTCGGTGCCGTCGATGGTCGCGTGCAGGTTCTTGATCTCGAGCATGGGTCTCGTTTCTTGCAAGTGTTTCGGTAAATCCCCGGTCTAACCGACCGAGCCTTCCAGGCTGATGCCGACCAGCTTCTGCGCCTCGACCGCGAACTCCATCGGGAGCTGCTGCAGCACTTCGCGGCAGAAGCCGTTGACCACCAGGGCGACGGCCTCTTCCTGACCGATACCGCGCTGGCGGCAGTAGAAGAGCTGGTCTTCGCTGATGCGCGACGTGGTCGCCTCGTGCTCGACCTGCGCGCTGCGGTTCTTGCTCTCGATGTAGGGCACGGTATGGGCCGCGCAGGCTTCGCCGATCAGCAGGGAATCGCACTGGGTGTAGTTACGCGCCCGCTCGGCCTTGCCGCCCATGCGCACCAGGCCGCGATAGGTCTGTGCCGAACGGCCGGCCGAGATGCCCTTGGAGATGATCCGGGAGGAGGTGTTCTTGCCCAGGTGGATCATCTTGGTGCCGGTATCGGCCTGCTGCATGTTGTTGGTGATGGCGATGGAGTAGAACTCGCCCACCGAATTGTCGCCCTGCAGGATGCAGCTCGGGTACTTCCAGGTGATCGCGGAGCCGGTCTCGACCTGGGTCCAGCTGATCTTGGAGTTGGTGCCCTTACAGAGGCCGCGCTTGGTGACGAAGTTGTAGATGCCGCCCTTACCGTCCTCGTCGCCGGGATACCAGTTCTGGACGGTCGAGTATTTAATCTCCGCGTCGTCCAGCGCGATCAGCTCGACAATGGCTGCGTGAAGCTGGTTCT
This sequence comes from Algihabitans albus, assembly GCF_003572205.1. Lineage (NCBI taxonomy): Bacteria > Pseudomonadati > Pseudomonadota > Alphaproteobacteria > Rhodospirillales > Rhodovibrionaceae > Algihabitans > Algihabitans albus. The sequence goes on along the minus strand of NZ_QXNY01000010.1, from coordinate 87,541 downwards.
CGTCGCGCTGCGGCGCCGTGCAGCCCTCCAGATAGCTGACGTAGGAGCCCTTGTCGGCGATGATCAGCGTCCGCTCGAACTGGCCGGTGTTCTCGGCGTTGATGCGGAAGTAGGTGGAGAGCTCCATCGGGCAGCGCACGCCCGGCGGGATGTAGACGAAGGAGCCGTCGGTGAAGACCGCCGTGTTCAGGCAGGCGTGCTTGTTGTCGGCGAAGGGCACGACCGAGCCCAGGTACTTGCGCACCAGCTCCGGGTGCTCCTGGATCGCTTCCGAGATCGAGCAGAAGATGACGCCGACTTCGCTCAGCTTCTTCTTGAAGGTGGTCGCGACCGAGACGCTGTCGAACACGGCATCGACGGCGACGCCGGCCAGCATCTCCTGCTCCCGCAAGGGAATGCCCAACTTCTCGTAGGTCTCCAGCAGCTTGGGGTCGACCTCGTCGAGCGACTGCGGCTTATCGGCCAGCTTGGGCGCGGCGTAGTAGTAGACGTCCTGATAATCGATCGGCGGATGCTCGACCTTGGCCCACTTGGGCTCCGGCATGGTCTGCCAGTGCGCGTAGGCCTTCAGACGCCACTCCAGCATCCACTCCGGCTCGTCCTTCTTGGCCGAGATGAAGCGGATGATGTCCTCGTTCAGGCCCTTGGGCGCGGTCTCCATCTCCAGATCGGTGGACCAGCCGTACTTGTAGCGCTCGCCCAGCGACTTGACCTGTTCGACCGTTTCGACGCTTGCCGCCATGATGTCTGATCTCTCTCGCTTCCTGTCGAACTCGATTGCTTCGGCGGCGCGGGGCCGCCTTTTCTTTCTTCAGACCCGTTCTTTTCTCAAGCTTGGGCCTGCCTGGCATGACTCGACGGCGCCTGCGGCAGAGCCGCGAAGGGCAGGGCCATATCCGCCAGGGTGACGTCCGCCAGCGCCGTTCGGATCGCGGTGTTCACCCGCTCCCAGTTACCGCGCATCGGGCAGAGGGACTCGACGCTGCAGGTATCCGTCGCCGCTTCGACGCAGGCGGTCAGCGCGATCGGCCCGTCCATGGTCTGGATGATGGCCGCCACGTCGATCTGATCGGCTGGCTTGGCGAGGCTGTAGCCGCCCGTCGCACCCCGTTGGGAAGCGATCAGGCCGCCCTTGGCCAGCAGGTTCAGCACCTTGGCCGCCGTCGGCTGGGGCAGGCCCGTGTCCTGGGACATCTGCGCGGCGTTGACCAGCCGCTCGGGCCGCAGCGCCATCTGCGCGAGCACCACCACGGCGTAGTCGGTCAGGCGATTGAGGCGAAACATTTGGGACCAGCGTCCTTCGGCACGGCGGTGAGGAGGAACCTCAGGGGTACGAATCTGTCCGGTACAATCCAGACTAATCCATTCCAGTTTCCATGAAGTACCATCTTCGCCGAAGAATTCAAGCGGAAATCAGACTGGATCAGTCGGATTTGATCTGCAAGGACTTCAAAGGCTTAACCCCTGTCGGCGAAGGGGTTTGCCGGTCCGTTGCCCAGAGGACGCCGGGTACCGCCGCTGGCGGATCCGTGCCGACCTGTCCGAGCGGTCGCTCCGACAGTGCGTTTCTCTCCTGCCAAGCCTGTCGCAGCAGGCGGCTTGCAGGGAACTGCGCCTTCAGAACTTGATGCGTCCGCCGAGCAGGAAGCCGTGGTCTCTGGCGCTCTCGCCGAAGCGTCCGGCGGAGCCGGCGGAGAGGGCCCAGCCGTCGTCGGCGGCGAGGTCGGCACCGAAAGCGGCACCGATCGCGCCAGGACGGAGCGAGCCCCCCGGACCTGCTCGACCTACGGTTATCCCGCTCCGACAATGGATGTTTTCAAGGGAGGCTTGTTCGTCACGGCGGGTAGCCGGAGAACAGCGGGTGGCCGGAGAACAAGGACTCGACAGGGCTGGCCCAGTCCGACGGGCGGTGCGGCGCCGCCCGCGGGTTGGCCCTACAGCGTGCCGAACAGGCGGTCGCCGGCGTCGCCGAGGCCGGGGACGATGTAGGCGTGGCTGTCCAGATGGCTGTCGAGGGCGCCGGCCACGACCGTTACCTCGGGGTGCGATGCGGCGAGGCGGGAGACGCCCTCCGGCGCGGCGACGAGGCAGAGGAAGCGGATGTCGGTAGCCGGAACGCCCCGCGCGATCAGCACGTCGATGGCATGGGCGGCGGAGCCGCCCGTCGCCAGCATGGGGTCGATCAGCAGGGTCCGGCCCGGGTCCTCCGGCAGCTTGACGTAGTACTCTTGCGGTTTCTTGCTTTCGGGATCGCGGAAGACTCCGATGTGGCCCTCGCGCGCCATGGGCATCAGCTCGCGGATGCCCTCGGCCAGGCCCAGGCCGGCGCGCAGGATCGAGACGATGGTGATCTCGCCGGCCAGGTGCGGCGCGTTCATCTCCGCCATCGGCGTTTCGATGGGGCGCCGTTCCAGCGGCAGGTCGCGGGTGATCTCGTAACCCAGCAGCAGGCCGAGTTCGCGCAGCAACTGTCGGAAGGCGATGGGCGGCGTGGTCTTGTCCCGCAGGATCGTCAGCTTGTGCTGCACCAGCGGATGCGCGACCAGGCGGAGGTTGGGAAAGGTCTCGGCGTCGCTGTCGCTCATGGTCTCGCTCATGGTGTCTCCGCGGCCCTGGCTCGTTTGATCGTCTGCTGCATCACCAGCAGCGCGACCACTGTACCAAGCAGAGATGTCAGGGCCATGGCGAAGTAGGCTCCGGCGCCGAAGCTTCCGTAGAGCCAGCCGGCGGCGAACATCAGGCTGCCGACGCCGAGCGATCCGACGGCGGTGGCGTAGAGGGCCTGGGCCGTGCCGGCCTGGGCGTCGGGGACGTTGCGGCCCAGCCAGGTCAGGGCGCCCAGATGCGCCGCTCCGAAGCTGAGGGCGTGGAGGAGCTGCAGCGGGGCCAGCAGCAGCGGATCGGCCGTCAGGGCCGTCAGGGGCCAACGGACCACGCCCGCCAACCCGCCGACCGCCAGCAGAGCAAGCGGTCCGAAGCGCCCGATCAGCGACTTTCCGAACCAGAAGAGCACCACTTCGGCCAGTACGCCGAGCGCCCAGAGCGCGCCGATCAGGGTGCCGTCGAGACCGGCGCGCGACCAGTCCAGCGCGGAGTAGGCGTAGTAGACGGCATGGCTGCCCTGGATCAGCAGACCGGCCAGCAGCAGCAGCAGGAAGTCGGCACGGCGCAGCAGCGCCAGGGGCCGGCCGCCGGCCAAACCGCTCGAGCGGACCAACGCGGGTTCGATCTCCGGCGGCAGCAGCCAGGCCGCCGCCGCCGTCAGCAGGGCGCCGAGGGTGGCGAGGTGCAGGACCCAGTCCGGCCCGAAGCGGCCGATCGCGAGACCGCCGCCCAGGTTGGCGACGACGAAGGCCAGGGAGCCCCAGAGCCGCGCCCGGCTGTAGGCGAAGCCGTGCCGCTCCGCCGCGCGCACCGCCAGTCCCTCGATCAAGGGCATCTGCGGCTGATGCAGCAGGCCGGCGAGGCTGTGCAGCACGACGATCAAGGCCAAGCCGACTGCGAACTCCAGGGAGATCAGGCAAAGCGGGGTCGCCAGGGCCAGCACCAGGATGGTCAGCCGCCGGCGGCCGCTGCGGTCGGCGAGCAGGGCGATGGCCGGCGTCGTGACGATGCGTAGCCAGGCCGGGATGGCCAGCACCAGACCGATGGCTTCGTCGGAAAAGCCGCGCGCCTCCAGCCAGAGCGGGATGTAGGGTAGGTAGATCCCGATGGTCAGGAACAGCCCGCCGTAGAAGAAGGCGAAACGGGCCGAGAGGGCGAGGGGCGAGAGACGGCCGGAACCCGGATCTCGGTCGTCCGCCGGATGACTCACGCGGCCCTTCGCGCCGCGCCGCGCCGGTCTTCCCGGATCATATCGCTGGCCTTCTCCGCGATCATAATGGTCGGCGAGTTGGTGTTGCCAGAGACGATGGTCGGCATGACGGAGGCATCGACGACGCGCAAGCCCTGCAGGCCGTGAAGACTCAGCCTGTCGTCGACCACCGCCAGGGAATCGTCGCCCATCTTGCAGGTGCCGACGGGGTGGAAGATGGTCGTTGCGATGTCGCCGGCCGCCCGGGCCAGATCCGCGTCGCTGACGATCTGCGGCCCCGGCTTGATTTCCTCCGCCGCGAAGGCCCGCAGGGGTGGCTGGGCGCAGATCCGCCGGGTCAGCCGGATCGACTCCGCCGCGACGCGCCGGTCGGCGGCGGTCGCCAGGTAGTTCGGCCGGATCGCTGGCGGTTCGCGGAAGTCTGCGCTCCTGATGTGGATCGAGCCGCGGCTTTCCGGGCGCAGGTTGCAGACGCTGGCGGTGAAGGCGGGAAAGCGGTGCAGCGGCTCGCCGAAGCGGTCCAGGCTCAAGGGCTGCACGTGGTACTCCAGGTTCGGCGTCGCCTGGCTGGTGTCGGAGCGTACGAAGGCGCCGAGCTGGCTGGGCGCCATGGTCAGGGGTCCGCTGCGCCGGATCAAATACTCCAGTCCCATGGCCGCCTTGCCGAACAGAGAGTTGGCCACCTGGTTCATGGTCCTGGTGCCGGCGACCCTGAAGACCGTGCGGATCTGCAGATGGTCCTGCAGGTTCTCGCCGACGCCGGGCAGCGCGTGCCGCAGCGCGATGCCTTGCTCCCGCAGCAGCTCGGGCCGGCCGATGCCGGACAGCTCGAGCAACTGCGGGCTGCCGACGGCGCCGCTTGTCAGAATCACTTCGCCGGCGGCCTCGGCCCAAGCCGCACCCCCCTCGTGCCGGAACACGACGCCGGTGACGCGGGTGCCCTCGAAGACAAGCCGCTCGGCCTGAGCATGGGTTAGAACGGTGAGGTTCGGCCTGTTCAGGACGGGCTTCAGGAAGCCGGTCGAGGTGGACCAGCGCAGGCCCCGCCGCTGGTTGACCTGGAACAGTCCGACGCCTTCGTTGTCGCCGCGATTGAAGTCGTCGCTGCGCGGGATGCCCGTCAACTCGGCGGCCTGGGCGAAGGCCTCCAGGATCTCCCAGGAGAGGCGCTGCCGCTCGACCCGCCATTCGCCGCCGGCCTTGTGGTGCGGGCTCTCGCCGCCGAAGTGGTCCTCCGAGCGCAGGAAGTAGGGCAGCACGTCGTCCCAACCCCAGCCTGTATTGCCCATCTGGCGCCAGCCGTCGTAGTCGGCGGACTGACCGCGCAGGTAGAGCATGCCGTTGATCGAAGAGCAGCCGCCCAGCACCTTGCCGCGTGGATAGCCGAGCGCGCGGCCGTTCAGACCCGGCTCCGGCTCGGTCTTGAAGCCCCAGTCGGCGCGCGGGTTGCCCATGCAGTAGAGGTAACCGATCGGGATCTTGAACCAGATCCAGTCGTCCTTGCCGCCGGCTTCCAGCAGCAGCACCTTGATGTCCGGGTCCGCCGACAGGCGGTTCGCCAGGACGCAGCCGGCCGAACCGGCCCCCACCACGACGTAGTCGAACTCACCGATCTTGTTGCGCGGATCTTGACTCGTCTCGTGACTGGGGCGGGGCATCGGGCCGGCGGCTCCTCCAGGTTCTTGTCTTTAGCTGCAGAGTGCCTCAACCCGCGCGTGGAAGGGAAGACGCGCGAACTTCATCTTTCGGCAAGGCTTCGATGCTTATTGTCACGTCGATCTATGACCGGCAGCTTCGAAAGCGGCGCAAGACATGACTCACTTCCTGAGTTCCGACCTGAACGAAAACGGCCACAAGCTGGAAGACGTCCTCGGCACGATCACCAAGGATATCATCTATCGCGCCGGCAAGATCGCGGACGATCAGCGGCCCGAGGCACGCCACGTCCTGGACAACAACGTCAAGATCCTCGGCCTGCTGGCCGAGGCACGGCGTCTGGCGGAAGATTCGACCCGCACCCTCGACAAGGCCTTCGGGCCCAGCCGCTCGGCCGAAGGCGGCCCGCCGCGCATCGGCGTCGCGGACTGATCCTGATCCTCGCCGCCGGTTACGGCGCGCCCGTCGAAGGGTGTCCTCAGCGCCTCCCGGCCGCTAGACGCCGAGATAGCGGTCCTGCAGGGCGGCGTCGGCGGCCAGCTCGGCGGAGCTGCCGCTCCAGGCGACCTGGCCTTTTTCGATCAGCGTGTGACGGTCGGCCAGCGGCAGGAGCGCGTCGAGGTTCTTGTCGATCACCAGGATCGCTTGCCCGCTGGCCTTCAATTCGCCCAGAACCCGCCAGATCTCGGCGCGGATCAGCGGTGCCAGGCCCTCGGTCGCCTCGTCGAGAATCAGAAGCTTCGGGTTGGTCATGAGGGCGCGGCCGATGGCCAGCATCTGTTGCTCGCCGCCGGAAAGCTGAGTTCCCAGCGCGGCGCGGCGCTCCGCCAGCACCGGAAAGAGCTGCCGCACCCGGTCCAGGCTCCAATGCCCGGCGCGCGCGGTGGCGATCAGATTTTCCTCGACGGTCAGGTTGGGGAAGATCTGCCGGCCCTCTGGCACCAGGCCGAGACCGGCACGGGCGGCGCGGTGCGGCGGACTGCCGACCAGTTCGGCGCCCTCGAAGCGGATCGAACCGCCGGTCGGGCGAAGCAGACCCATCAGGCAGCGCACGCTCGTGGTCTTGCCCATGCCGTTGCGCCCCAGCAGCGTCGCGACTTCGCCCGCGCCGACCGCGAAATCGAGGCCGAAAAGCACGCGGCTGGAGCCGTAGGAGGCCGTCAGGCCGGTGACCTCGAGCATCAGACGCTTTCCTGTTCGCCGAGGTAGGCCGCGCGGACGGCCGCGTCGTTGCGGATCGCCTCCGGGGCCGCGGTCGCGATGGGACGGCCGTAGACTAGGACGGTGATGCTGTCGGCCAGAGCGAAGACCGCGTCCATATCGTGCTCGATCAAGACGATGGTGATGTCCCGCTTGAGACCCTCGAGCAGAGCGACCATCGCCTGGGTCTCCTCCCGGCTCATGCCTGCCGTCGGTTCGTCGAGCAGCAGCAGTTTCGGACCGGTGGCCAGCGCGAGTGCGATCTCGAGCTGGCGCTGCTCCCCATGGGCGAGGGCGCCGGCCGGCACGTCGCCCCGCGCGCCGAGCCCGACCCGGGCAAGCGCCGCCTCCGCCGGTTCGACCAAGGCCCGCTCCTGCGTTGCCGGACGCCAGAAGCGGAAGGCATGCCCGGCGCCCGCCTGAACGGCCAGCAGCACGTTCTGCAGCGCCGTGAAGCGCGGGAAGAGACTGGTGATCTGGTAGGATCTTGCGAGCCCGGCCTGGGCGCGGGCGGAGGCGGGCAGGGCGGTGACCTCCGCACCGTCGAAGACGATGACGCCGGCGTCGGGCTTCAGTTCGCCGGCCAGTAGGGAGATCAGGCTGGTCTTGCCGGCGCCGTTCGGGCCGATGATGGCCCGCAGTTCGCCCCGCTGAACCTCCAGTTCGATGCCGTCGCAGGCCTGAACGGCACCGAAGGCCTTGCGCAGACCGTTGGTGCGGAGCAGCGGCTCAGTCATGACCTTCACCTTCCATTTCGTCCCTCCACCAGACCCCAGAGGCCGCGGCGCGCGTAGAGCACCACCAGGATCAGGATCGGCCCGAGGAAGAGCTGCCAGTGCTCGGTCACCTCCTTCAGCAGGAACTCCAGCAGCAGAAAGGCGACCGCACCGGCGATCGGACCGTAAAGCGTGCCGATGCCGCCCAGGATGACGATCACCAGCAGCTCGCCGGACAGGTGCCAGGAGAGGAAGGAGGGGCTGACGAACTCCGTCTGGTTCGCCAGCAACGCGCCGGCCAGCCCGGCGACGGCCCCGGACAGCGCGAAGGCGGCAAGCTGGTACCGGAACCCCGGCGTGCCGAGGGCCGCCATCCGTCGCGGATTGTCGCGCAAGCCCATCAGGGTCCAGCCGAAGCGAGACCCGATCAGACGGCGCTTCAGCAGGGTGAAGCCCAGCACCAGCAGCAGGCAGAGATAGAAGAAGAGGATGTCGTTGCCGATGTCGAGCGGGCCGAAATCGCTGCGCTCCCAGAGGCTCAGTCCATCCTCGCCGCCGTAATCCGGCAGGGAGATGAAGAGGTAGTAGATCATCTGCGCGAAGGCGAGGGTGATCATGATGAAGTAGAGGCCACTGGTCTTGAGGCTGAGGGCGCCGATCGCCAGGGCCAGGCCCCCCGCGACCAGCATCGCCAGCGGAAAGGCGAGGAAGCCGGAGCCGGTGCCCGGCAGGCCGAGGAAGCTGCCGCCCATGAAACTGTGGAAGGAGAGGATGGCGACGATGTAGGCGCCGGCACCCACGAAAGCGGCATGGCCGAAGCTGACGAGACCGCCGTAGCCCAGGATCAGGTTGAGCGCGAGCGCCGCCAGACCGTAGATCAGCATGCGGCTGCCCAGATCGACCGCCCAGAGCGAGTCGCCGGCCCAGGCGATGGCCGGAAAGAGCGCGAAGGCCAGAAGGCCGATCAGGGCGATGAGGTCGGAGCGTTGCATCAGCCGTGCGCCGGGAAGAGGCCGCGTGGCCGGGCGATCAAAACGGCGGCCATGAGGATATAGATCGCCATGGAGGCCAGTGCGCCGCCCACGGCCGCGGCGCCGACGGGGTCGAGGAACAGTCCGAACAAGCCCGGCAGGAAGGCCCGGCAGAGCATGAAGGTCAGGCCGACCAGCAGGGCGCCGACGAAGGCGCCGCGGATCGAGCCGATGCCGCCGATCACGATCACCACGAAGACCATGATCAGCATCGGCTCGCCCATGCCGACCTCGACCGCGTAGATCGGGCCGGCCATGACGCCGCCCAACGCGGCCAGCACGGCGCCCAGGCCGAAGACCAGCGTGTAGAGCTTGGCGATATCGACGCCGAGGGCCTGCACCATCTCGCGGTTCGAGGCGCCTGCGCGGATCAGCATGCCGAGCTTCGTCTTGGTGACCAGCCAGTAGAGGAACAGACCGACCAACAGGCCGACCGCGATGATCGCGAGTCGGAAAGCGGGGTAGGGCGCGCCGGGCAGAATCTCGACTGCGCCCGAGAGCCAGCCGGGCAGGTCCAGGCGCAGGGGGCGGGCGCCGAAGACGATCTTCACGCCCTCGTTGAAGAAGAGAATGAGGCCGAAGGTCGCCAGCACCTGGTCGAGATGGTCGCGGTCGTAAAGGCGGCGCAGCACCAGCAGCTCGACCAGAATGCCGACCAGGGCCGTGGCCGGCAGCGCCGCGACCAGACCGAGCAGGAAGGAGCCGCTCTGCAGACTGACCCAGGCGCAGACGAAGGCGCCCACCATGTAGAGCGAGCCGTGCGCTAGGTTGACCAGATTCATGATGCCCAGCACCAGCGTCAGCCCGGCCGCGATCAGGAACAGCATCACGCCGAACTGCAGGCCGTTCAGCAGTTGCTCGAGGATCAGGAGAAGCGACATCGACCGGACGAAAGGCGGGAGAGAGGGCTGGAGATGGGCGGGTTGCGGTAAAGGCGCCGTCAAGGTCCGGGAAGCCGGCGCTGCGGTCAAGGCCCGCAGTATCCTCTACCGACCCTCAGATACCGGGCAGCAGCGCGCGCGCCGTTTCGATGAAGGCGCGCAGTTTGGGCGTCTGCTGGGCGCGTTGGGGGAAGTAGAGGAAAAGGCCGTCTTCCTGGATACCCTTGTCCGGCAGCACCTCGACCAGCTGGCCCGCGGCCAGATCCTCGGCAACCAGAGGCTCGAAGATGTAGACGAGGCCGAGGCCGGACAAAGCGAGGTCCCGCGCGTAGACGAAGTCGTTGATCACGACCGATCCGGGCGTCTCGAGCGCCAGCTCGACGCCTTTGTCCTGAAGGTTCCAACGGTAGACGCCGCCACTCGGCATGCGGTAGGTGACGCAGTTGTGCCTCTGCAGATCCGCCAGATCCTCTGGTGTGCCGCGCGCCGCGAGGTAGCTGGGCGTGGCGACGATGATGATCCGGAGGGGGGGTGTGAGGCGGACCGCCACCATATCCTGAGCGATCATGTTGCCCAGCCGGACGCCGGCGTCGAAGCCGTCGGTGACGATGTTCGCCATGGTGTCGTCGCTGTAGATCTCGACCCGGAGGTCCGGGTAGCGCCGCGCCATCTCCGGCAGCACCGGCGTGATGCAGAGCGGCTGGGCGACTCGCGGTACGTTGAGCCGCAGCAGCCCCGCGACGCGGCCCTGGTCCGCGCGCAGCAAGTCGAAGCTGTCGGAAAGCGACTTGAGCGCCGGCGCGGTGGCTTCGACGAACCGATGCCCCGCTTCGGTCAGAGCGACGTTGCGGGTGGTGCGGGCGAAGAGCTGCACGCCCATACGCTGCTCCACCGTCTTGACGGCGTGGCTGACCGCCGAGGGGCTGATGCCGAGTTCCGCCGCAGCCGACGCGAAGCCGCCACGCCGCGCGACCGTGAGCACGGTCGGCAAATGTATAAGAAGATCCCGATCCATTCCTGAGCCATATCGAATAATTCATGCACTTTGAGAGATCTAGTCATTCTTCGCTGCGGCGCCACATGAATGGTTGAATGCGCATAAGCACGTCATAGCCAGGAGAGAGTCGATGGTCAGCTTCACCTTGAACGGCGAAGAGACGAGTCTCGATGCCGATCCCAACATGCCATTGTTGTGGGCCCTCAGAGAAAAGGCCGGATTGACCGGTACGAAGTTCGGCTGCGGTCTCGCTCAATGCGGGGCCTGCACTGTTCATCTGGACGGCTTCCCCGTCCGGTCTTGCCAGACTTTCGTCGGCGATATCGAAGGCGCCTCGATCACCACGATCGAGGGACTCTCCGGCGACTTGGCCGCGACCGTGCAGCAGGTCTGGGCGGACCTGGACGTGCCTCAGTGCGGCTACTGCCAGTCGGGTCAGATCATGGCTGCCGTCTCCCTGCTGTCGGAGACGCCGAGCCCGAGCGATTCCGACATCGACGGCGCGCTCGAGGGCAATCTCTGCCGCTGCGCCACCTATCACCGCATCCGCGCCGCGATCCACGAAGCATCCCGTCGACTGGAGGCCTAGGCCATGTTGCCCCACGCAATGTCACCCCATGCAACGAGATTGCCCAACAAGCTGATGAGCGCGGCTGTTTCCCGCCGTCGGTTCCTGATTGGCGCCGCCGCCGCCGGAACCGGTCTGACGGTCGGTTTCAAGGCTTTGCCGCTGGCAGCCGACGGCGGCGCGGCGACGGAGGCCGGCAACCCCTTCCAGAGTTACGTGGAGATCGCCGGGGACGGTCGCGTGACCGTGCTCTCGTCTCAGTTCGAGATGGGCCAGGGCTCCTATCACGGGCTCGCCACTCTGGTGGTCGAGGAATTGGACTGCGACTGGAACGACGTCCAAGTGGTCGGCGCCAGCGGCAGTCTCGACGTCTACGGCAACCTGGCCTGGGGCGGGGCGGCACAGGGCACCGGCGGTTCCACCTCGATGGCGACCTCCTGGGACCGCTATCGCCAGGCCGGGGCCACGGCGAAGGCGATGCTGAAGACCGCGGCCGCCGAGGCCTGGGGCGTGCCCGCCGAAGAGATCGAAGCCGAGGCCGGCGTTCTGCGCCACGCCGCGAGCGGTAACGAGTCCACCTACGGTGCGCTTGCCGCCGCCGCTGCGGCCGTCGCGGTGCCGAGCGACGTCGCCTTGAAGACGCCGGAGGAATGGCGCCAGATCGGCAACCCCGATGTCCTGCGCTACGACCGGGTCGGCAAGACCAACGGCACCCAGGACTTCACCCTCGACGTGCAGCTGCCCGGCATGCTGACCGCCACGATGATCCATCCGCCGAAGTTCGGCGCCAAGCTCGTCAGCTTCGACGGCGAGGCGGCCAAGGCCATGCCGGGCGTGGTCGAGGTGGTCGCCGTGCCGCGCGGCATCGCGGTGGTGGCAGAGGATACCTGGTCGGCGATCAACGCGACCTACGCCGTCGAGGCGGAGTGGGATGAGAGCGAAGCCGAGACTCGGGGATCGGCGGAGATTCTGTCTGAGTACCGCGAGTTGGCGGGGCAGGAACCGATGGCCCTGGCGCGCGACGACGGCGACGTCGAGGCCGCCTTGGCCGAGGCCGACCGGGTGATCGAGGCGCGCTACGAGTTTCCCTTCCTGGCCCATGCCGCGCTCGAGCCCCTGAATGCCGTCGCGCACATGACCGAGGAGGGCACGCTTGAGGTCTGGGGCGGTCACCAGATTCCGGGCTTCTACCAATACCTCTCCTCGCAGATCGCCGAGCTTCCGCCGGAGCGGGTCAAGATGCACGTGCTCAAGACCGGCGGCAGCTTCGGACGCCGCGCGGTCGGCGACGGCGACGTGGTGGCCGAGGCCGTCTCCGTGGCAAAGGCGCTGGATTGGCGGGCGCCGGTGAAGGTGCAGTGGACGCGCGAGAACGACATGCGCGGCGGTCGCTACCGCCCCGCCTATGTCCATCGCCTCCGCGCCGGCCTGGATGCCGACGGGCGGCTGATCGCCTGGGACAACCATATCGTCGGGCAGTCGATCGTCTCCGGCACGCCCTTCGAGGGCCTGATCCAGAACGGAATCGACAATACCTCCGTCGAAGGCTCGTCCACGCTGCCCTATGCGATCCCCAATCTACGGGTCGGCCTGACCACCACCGACGTCAAGGTGCCGGTGCTCTGGTGGCGTGCCGTGGGCTCGACCCACACCGCCTATGCCACCGAGGTCTTCCTGGACGAGGTCGCCGAGGCGGTGGGCGCCGATCCGGTGCAGTTCCGTCTCGATCTGCTGCAGGACCATCCGCGCCATGCCGAGGTGCTGCGCCTTGCCGCCGAGCGCGCCGGCTGGGGCGAGGATCTGCCCGAGGGCCACTTCCACGGCGTGTCCGTGCACGAGAGTTTCGCCAGTTACGTGGCCCAGGTCGCGGAGGTCTCGGTGGAGGACGGCCAGGTGCGGGTCCACAAGGTGGTCTGCGCCGTCGACTGCGGCGTGCCGATCAATCCCGACACCATCCGGGCGCAGATGGAGGGCGGTATCGGCTTCGGTCTGGGTTCCATCCTGCAGGAAGAGCTGACCCTGATCGCCGGCGAAGTCGATCAGGGCAACTACGACGGCTACAGGCCGCTGCGCATTTCGCAGATGCCGGAGGTCGAGGTCGTCATCGTCGACAGCCCGGCCTCGCCGACCGGTGTGGGCGAGCCGGGCACCCCGCCGATCGGTCCGGCCGTCGCCAATGCGGTCTACCGGGCCACCGGCCGTCGGGTCCGCGAGCTGCCCTTCGAGAAGGGTCTCACGACCTGACAGCTAAGACCGACTGAGGCGTTCGGGCGGAGCCGGGTGGCTCCGCCCGATCTGTTTCGGCCGTCCCTTTAGGCGCTACTCCAGACCGCACTCGGTGGCGTAGGCGTCCTGATGGCCGGCGAAAGCACGGCCGACCGTGCGGTTGGTCAAGGCTCCGTCCTCCATCACCACCTCGCGGACATAGATGTTCTGGATCGGGTGGTTGTTGTTGCCGAAGCGGAACTCTCCGCGCACCGACTCGAAATTGGCGGCTTTCACCGAGGCCCTGAAGGCCTCCAGGTCGTCGGTGCCGCCGGTCTCGGCCAGCGCTGCGGCGATCAGACGGGCGGTATCGTAGCCCTGGCTGGCGTAGAGCGAGGGCAGGCGGTCGTAGGCCTCTTGGAAAGCCGCCACGAACTCCGCGTTTGCCGCGTTGTCGAGGTCCTTGTTCCACTGGGACGAATTGATCACGCCGACCGCCGACTCGCCGACCGCGCCCAGAATCGCCTGATCGAAGCTGAAGGCAGGGCCGAACAGGGGCAGCTGGCCGCTCAGTCCGGCTTGGTCGTACTGCCGGATGAAGCTGATTCCCATGCCGCCCGGCAGGAAGAAGAAGACGGCATCCGGATCGGCGGCGCGGATCTGCGCCAGCTCGGCGGCATAGTCCGTCTGGCCGAGCTGGGTGTAGAGCTCGCCGGCCAGCTCGCCGGTGTAGAAGCGCTTGAAGCCGGTCAGCGCGTCCTGACCCGCCGGGTAGTTGGGGGCCAGGATGAAGGGTTTGCGGAAGCCTTGATCGAAGACGTACTTGCCCATCGCCTCGTGCAGGTTGTCGTTCTGCCAAGCGACGTTGAAATAGTTCTCGTGGCAGCCGCGCCCGGCGAGCTGCGAGGGGCCGGCATTGGCGCTGATGTAGATCACCTCGTCGCGCAGCACGCTCGGCACCACGGCGATGGCGAGGTTCGAGAAGATCAGGCCGGTCATGATGTCGACCTCGTCGCGCTCGACCATGCGGTCGGCGATCTCCTTGGCGATGTCGGGCTTGCGCGCATCGTCCTCGACGATCACCTCGACCGGAACGCCGCCCAGCGTGCCGCCCTCCTGTTCGACCGCCAGCAGGAAGCCGTCGCGCACGTCGATGCCCAGCGCGCTGCCGCCGCCGGACAAGGTGGTGAGCATGCCGATCTTGACCGAGGCGTCTTGCGCGGTGGCGGCCGCAGCCCCGCCCAACGCCAAGGCCGTCGCTGCCATGGCAACCAAAAGCTTACCTGTCATGAAATCTCGCTCCCTGATCCCCAAAACCATCCCAGTGAGCGGCCGTTCGCAATCGCGCTCCCGGCGACAGGACGACCACCCTCGTTGTTTGGCCTGCACCTCAGCGCAGGCCGTCGGACTGTAGCGCGGCACCGGGGGGCCGCCAAGAAAGGGCTTACAGGGGCTTGGCGAAGCTGAGTTCGTGGCCGTCGGGATCGGCGATGTGGAAGTAGCGTTCGCCCCAGGGCGCGTCTTCCGGTGCGAAGAGCGGCGACAGGCCTTTCGCGACGGCGCGTGCATGGAAGGCATCCACATTCTCGACGTGGAAGATGGCGCGGCCCCACCACGGCAGCGGCTGTTTCGGGTCGGCGACAATGAGGTTGAGAAAGCCGCTGCCGGCCTGAAAGGAGGTGAAGTCCGAGTCCGCGCCGCCGTAGGTCGGGGCGAAACCCAGCTTCTCGTAAAAACCGACCGCGCGCGGCATGTCGTGGGTTGCCAGGGTGATGGCTGAGATTGCGGTGACAGCGGGTGTCATGACATCGAGCTCCCGTCGATTCTCATCGTTTGATTGTCATCGTGCGACCTTCTCCGTGCGGTTTTCACCGTGCGACGAAGCCGCCGTCGGCGATCAGGGCTTCGCCTGTGATCGCGCGCGCGTCGTCGCTGACCAGGAAGGCAATGGCCGCCGCGACCTCCTCCGGCGTGCCGAGCCGCCCGTTCGGCTGGCGGCGCGCCAGCTTGCCGAGCATCGCCTCGGTGTCGCCGAGCGATCCGGCGATCCCCGAAAGCATGCCCGTCTCCACGAAGCCGGGGCAGAGCGCGACCGCCCGGATCGGATAGCCGGCCTCGGCGCAGTGGATCGCGGCGGTCTTGGTCGCACCGACCAGTCCGGCCTTGGCGGCGCCGTAGGCGGCCAGCGGCACGGCCGCGACCTGTCCGGCGATCGAGGCCAGGCTGACGATGACGCCGTCATGGGGCGCAGAACGCCGTTTCATGGCCGCGATGCCGGCCTGCAGGCCGAAGAAGGGACCTTCCAGATTGATCGCCAGGCTGCGGCGCAGCTCCTCGGGCGTCGTCGTCTCGATATCCTTGGCGATCGCTAGACCGGCGCCGTTAATCAGGATATCGAGCGGACCGAGTCGGTCTTGGACTTGGGCAATCGCCGCCTCCCAAGCGCCGGGCCGGGTCACGTCCAGCGCCAGGGTGAGCGCCGCCGCGGGCAGATCCGGCGCCGTCAGGTCGCTCGCCGCCACAAGAGCGCCTTCGGCTGCCAGGCGGGCGACCGTGGCTTGGCCGATCCCCCCGGACGCGCCCGTCACCAGGGTGACGCGGCCCGCGAGGCGGCGGGTCAGATCCATCCTTCGGCCCCTACCTGCAAATCTCGGCGCGATCCCAGGGTGGCTGGCGCATCGAGCGACGGTATTAAAATACCGAAATTGTAAGCATCTATTTTCAAACTCTTTTCTGCCATTGACTTCACCGACGCTCCTGCGTATCTCAGTTGCCACGGCGCGCGGCGGATTTTCAGGTCCGCAAGGCGCGCCGTCTCGTTTTTCGCATGTCACCCCATCCGATCCAACAGGACCCGGCGAAGATGAAGACCTTTTCAGCCAAGCCGTCCGATATCGACAAGCAGTGGATCGTCATCGATGCCGATGGCGTTGTGCTCGGTCGGCTCGCGAGTCGCGTGGCGAACATTCTGCGCGGCAAGCACAAGGCCACCTACACGCCGCATATGGACTGCGGCGACAACGTGGTGATCGTCAATGCCGCCAAGGTGCGCATGACCGGCAAGAAGCGCTTTCAGAAGCGCTACTACTGGCACACCGGCTATCCGGGCGGCATCAAGGACCGCACGGCGGACGCGATCCTGTCCGGACGCTTCCCCGAGCGCGTGATCTACAAGGCGATCGAGCGCATGGTGCCGCGCGGCCCGCTGGGACGTACGCAGATGAAGAACCTGCGCGTCTACGCCGGTGGCGAGCATCCCCACGAGGCGCAGCAGCCCACGGCGATGGATTTCGCCGCGATGAACCCGAAGAACAAGCGAGGCTAACGGTTCCATGGCCGAGGAACAGACCCTCACCGATCTCTCGCAGCTGGGCGAAGCCACGGGTGTCGCACCCGGTGCCGTCGCCAGTGCGGATGCCGTCCAGGCAGAGCCCAAGCTCGACGCCCAGGGCCGCGCTTACGCCACGGGCCGGCGCAAGAACGCCGTGGCCCGCGTCTGGGTCAAGCCGGGCAGCGGCAAGATCACCGTCAACCGGCGCGAGGTGGAGGTGTACTTCGCGCGTCCGGTGCTGCGCATGATCATCAACCAGCCCTTCGGCGCTGCCAACCGGGTCGACCAGTTCGACGTGGTCTGTACCGTCACCGGCGGCGGCCTTTCGGGGCAGGCGGGCGCGGTGCGCCATGGCATCAGCCGCGCTTTGATCAACTTCGAACCCGACCTGCGTCCGGTTCTGAAGCAGGGCGGCTTCCTGACCCGCGACGACCGCGAAGTCGAGCGCAAGAAGTACGGCAAAGCCAAGGCCCGCCGCAGCTTCCAGTTCTCGAAGCGCTAGGCACCGGCGAAGACAACCGACTGGCTTCGGGGCCGTCCAATTGGGCGGCCCCGAAGTCTTTGGGCGCCCTGGGTTCTAGGCTGCCTTCCGGCCGATTACGTACTCGTAGTAGATTTCCTCGCCGGTCACTCCGTAGCGGTGGAAGATGCGGTCCGACTCGCTGTCGACGATCTCGCCGTTGCGCAGTTTCGCCTCGATCCACTCGACCAGGGCCACGCACTCTGGGTCGGGATCGTTCGGTTTGACGTGGAAAATGAACCAGCCCCTCGGCTGCAGGTAGGCGAAGGCCTGCTCGAAACCGGCGACCGGGATGTGATTGCCCCAGCCGGTGGCCGAGGCGACGCCGACGCAGTTCGGCGCGAAGGCCGCGACCTGGGCCTCCGCTTCCTCGGACATGTTGCAGAGATCGGCCACGAGGTAGCCGTCGTAGGCCCCCGGCCTGTCTCGTGCGGCGGCGAGTTTCGCTTCTTCGATGATGTCGAGACCGAGGATGCGGATGGCCGGGAGTTCGTGATGCAGGGCGGAGGCGAAAGCCCCGGATCCGGCACCGACCTCCAGCATGGCGACTTCCTGTCCGGCATCGGACGCGGTCGCGAGCAGGCGTTTGAAGTGCTGCGCCAGCAGTCGCGGCGTCTGGCAGCGAAGCCATCCGTAGAGCATCGTGTCGTAGAGCATCGGCACGCGATACATCGTTCGGTAGTCGTGCATTTCGAATTGCCGACGGGTGCCTTCCACACAGGCGGTAAACCGTTCGTCGGCCTGCCGCAGGGTGCCCTCCACAGCCACCGGTTCGATACGAAGACGTTCCAGATGCGGATGAAAAGCCTCAAGGTCGCCCGGCAAGGCCATAGCTGCTCCTTTCGCTTGCGTTCGCGCTGATGTGGGGAAGGGGGCACAGACTTGCCCTACCATAACGGCCACTTGCAAAAGGCGAAACGTAAGTCTTCCGTTCGCTCTATCAGAGAATTTACACCGCAAGAATCGCGCGTGCTTCCGCCGGAGACGATCTCGCTCTAAGCTGGCTGCAAACGCCGCTTTGGGGGCTGCCGCCGTGCTTGATCCGACCGCCTATCTGACCTTCGTGTTGGCCTGCGTCGCCGTGGTGATCGTCCCTGGGCCGACAGTCACGGTGATCATCGCCAACTCCTTGCGCCATGGTGCCCGCGCCGGGTTGGCCAACGTGGCGGGAACCCAGGTGGGTCTGACGGTCATGGTGGTGATTCTGGCCGCCGGCCTGCAGGTGGTGGTGGAGGCGATGGGCGCCATCTTCACCTGGGTCAAGCTGCTGGGCGCCGCCTATCTGATCTACCTGGGCCTTAAGCTGCTGCTGAACCGCGCGCCGCTGGACGCCGCGGAGAGCACGGCGCCGCTGCGTCAGCGCTCCTTCTTCTGGCAAGGCGTTCTGGTGATCTGGTCGAATCCCAAGGCCCTGCTGTTCTTCGGCGCCTTCATCCCGCAGTTCGTCCGGCCCGAGGGTTCGGTGATGCTGCAGACCCTCCTGCTCGGCGCCACCTTCATGGTGGTGGCGACCCTGCTGGACGGCGGCTATGCGGTGCTGGCGGGCCGGGCCGGACGCTGGCTCACCCGCAAGCGCGTCCGCCTGCTGGAGATCTTCAGCGGCTGCGCGCTCCTCGGCGGTGGCATCTGGCTGGCTTTGTCGCGCCGCCCCACCTGACTCCGACCGACGTGACAGCCCCTCGGTATCTGGTCTAGAAGCCAGGCCTCGCAACCGCCCGGAGTCTTCCCATGTCGCCTGTGATCCTGTCCTACCGCGGAGCCTTTCCGCGCATTCACCCCGACGCCTTCGTGGCGGAGACGGCGGTGGTGATCGGCGATGTGGAGATCGGGCCCGGCAGTTCGATCTGGTACGGCTGTGTGCTGCGCGGCGACGTGAACACGATCCGGATCGGCGCCAGGACCAACATCCAGGATGGCACGGTGATCCACGTCAACCGGCCGCGCGACGGCTCCGACTACCGGGAGTCGGGCGGCGGCATGGCGACCCTGATCGGCGATCAGGTGACCGTCGGTCATTCCGCCCTGCTGCACGCCTGCACCCTCGAGGACCGGGCCTTCGTCGGCATGCGGGCCACTGTCATGGATCAGGCCGTGGTGGCGCGCCAGGGCATGGTTGCCGCCGGTGCCTTGGTCACGCCCAGGAAGCAGGTCGCTTCGGGTCAGCTCTGGTCCGGCAGTCCGGCCAAGCCGATGCGGGACCTGAGCCAGGAAGAGATCGACGGCTTCGGCCCCCAGGCGGACCACTACGCGCGGCTCGGAGCTACCTACTTGGCCGAGAGAAAAGAGCGGAATCAAGGACGTGCCGGCGAAATCTAAAGTTTTGCGAAAGCCAAAGAAGCCGCGCAATCCGCTCGCCGCGCAGCTCTGGAAACAGGCCTTGAAGGTCAAGCCGTCGGCCAAGGCCTACAGCCGCAAGGCCAAGCACAGGAGCCGAGAGGGGGGCTAAGCTCGACACCGATCTAGACCAGATAGTGATCGGTCGGACCCACGTATTGGGTCCGGCGATTCCGTTAAATCCAGTCTCGATTCAAAGTGTGAAAGTCTGTTTCCTAGGGTCGGCGGAACCGCAAAGCGAGTCCATACGATCACAACAGGCTCTAGGGGTCGTCCCTGCGTTCGGCGCTTTGCCGCCGGTAGTCGTCGGTCAGTTGGCCGGCGTAGCCCCAGTCGGCTTCCTCGATTTCCTGGATCACGACGTGAATATGCTCGGGGTTCTTCCCGAGCACCCGCACCAGGGAGTCGGTCACGTCGCGGACCAGGTCGGCTTTCTGAGCCCGATTGGCACCCTTCGTGATCTGAATGTTCACGTACGGCATCGCTCATGAGTCCTCCGAGGTTCGGGGCGTGGGTCCGCCGGTCGCCTTTGCCGGCTCGCCGCCCAGTCGCTGTCCAGTCACTGCGGCGCCGGCCTCTCCGGCAGCAGATCGTCGATCATGGCGGCGCCGACTCCCAAACGCTCCAGGAAGCGGGGCCAGTCGACGGCGGCGCGGTCCTGCAGCAGCAGCGGCAGCGGACGCCTGTCGAGGGTGAGGTCGGCGAGCGCCTCGCTGCGGGTGACCTGGCCGTCGCCGTCGGTGTCGTAGCTGCGGTGGAAGGAGGAGACGCCGACGAGCTGCAGGGCCAGCAGGCCGACCGCGATCCCGGCGTTGGTCTGTCGCGGGAGATCCTCGCGGGCACCCAGGAACCAGCGCTGCACGGCGTCGCGTACGCCGTTGACCTCTTCCAGGCCCAGGCGATCGTCGCCGTTACGATCGGCGAAGCGCCAGCCGCTGTCGATGCAGTCGGCGGCCGGCCGCACGGCGCAGAGCGGCGCGGCTTCGGCCAGAAAGCCCGTGACGTCCTCGGCTCTCGGCGGCTCTGCGGCGACGGCGAGCGATGGACCGGCGAGCAGCGGCACCGCGAAGCCGATCAACAGGACGATCACGGGCGCAGAGGCGGTCGCAACCTTCCGGATGGCGTTCCGCGTGGCGCCCCGTGTGAACATCGTCCGCGACCGGTCAGGCCAGCGCGCGGACCTGTACGTAGGATCCGGGTGCATCCTCTATGACCTTCAACTTGCCGTCGCCCGGCACCCGCGCCGGCACCTTGGCGCCGGCGTGCTTGGCCACCCACTTGTTCCACTCCGGCCACCAGGACCCGGCGTGCTCGGTCGCCTTGTCCAGCCAGTCATTGGGGTCCTTCGGATTGCGGCTGTTGGTCCAGTAGGAGTACTTGTTCGAGGCCGGTGGATTGACCACGCCGGCGATATGGCCCGAGGCGGCCAGCACGAACTTGACCGGACCCGACACCTGCTGGGTCAGCGCGTAGGTCGAGGCCCAGGGCGCAATGTGATCCTCCCGCGTCGACAGCATGAAGACCGGGGTCTTGATCTTCCGCAGGTCGAGGGGCACGCCGAGCAATTCGATCCCACCCGGTTTGATCAGCCGGTTTTCCTGGTACATGCGGCGCAGGTAGAAGGAGTGCATGGCGGCCGGCATGCGGGTCGAATCGCTGTTCCAGTACAGCAGGTCGAAGGGGAAGGGGTCCTTGCCCAGCAGGTAGTTGTTGACCACGAAGGACCAGATCAGGTCGTTCGCCCGCAGCATGTTGAAGCTGGTCGCCATCGACGAGCCTTCGAGATAGCCCTTCTGGCTCATCTGCTGCTCGAGGGCCGCGAGTTGTTCCTCATCGATGAAGACGCCCAACTCGCCGGCTTCCTCGAAGTCGGTCATGGTGGTGAAGAAGGTTGCGCTCTTGATGCGCGAGAGATCGGGGCCGGGCTTCGACTTGGGTTTCGCCGAGAGGTAGGCCAGTGCGCTGGCCAACAGCGTTCCTCCCAGGCAGTAGCCGATCACGTCGACCTCGGACTCTCCGGTCGCCTGCTCGATGGCGTCCAGCGCGGCGAAGGGTCCCTCCAGCATGTAGTCCTCGAAAGACTTGCGGGCGAGGCCCTCGTCCGGATTGACCCAAGAGACGATGAAGACGGTGTGTCCCTGCTCGACCGCCCATTTCACGAAGGAGTTCTTCTCGCGCAGATCCAGAATGTAGAACTTGTTGATCCAGGGCGGGATGATCAGCAGGGGACGCTTGAAGACCTGCTCGGTCTTCGGGGTGTACTGGACCAACTGCATCAGGTCGTTCTGGTAGACGACCTTGCCTTCGGTGACGGCGATGTTCTCGCCGATCTTGAAGGCCTCCATGTCCGTCATCCGGATCGCCAGCTTGCCCTTCCCGCGCTCCAGGTCCTCGAGCAGGTTCTCCAGACCCTTGACCAGGTTCTCGCCGCCGGACTCCATGGTCGCGCGCAGGACTTCCGGGTTCGTCATCACGAAGTTGGAGGGCGCCATGGCGTCCACGAACTGGCGGGTATAGAAGTCCACCTTCTTCGAGGTCTTGTCGTCCAGGCCGTCGACTTCCTTGACCGTCGACTGGATCCAGCGGGCGCTCAGCAGGTAGGACTGCTTGATGAAGTCGAAGAGCTGACTGTCTTCCCAGAGGGGGTCGCGGAACCGCCGGTCGGCGCGGTCGGGCTCGATCACCGGGTCCGACTCATGGCCCAGCATGCGCTGCGCCGTGCTCTGCCAGAGTTTCATGTAGTCTTGCCAGAAGCCGAGCTGAGCCTGCATCAGCTTGGCTGGATCGGTCATCAGGCGCGCCGTCATGTCGAAGAAGGCGCCGCCGATGTTCAGGGGATCCAGCGGTTGGTTGGTCAGGCCGTTTGATTCGTTGGACTGCCGTTCCAGAAAGTCGCTGACCAGCTTCTGACTGCGCTCGGCAATTCCCGCCATCGCTCGAGACAGCTCCACCGGATCGGGCAGTTTCACGTCGGCAGCCTGTTTTTCATCGGCCATGTCTTATCCTTGTCGGTGAATTGCGACCTTAGGGGGCGTCACCGGGGAACCGTCACCGGCCACGGTTTGGTTGAAGCGGTTTCGACCTCAATCCAGGGGCGGTTAGGCCCTTTGCGCGCTAGCTGTCTGTGTTACCTTGCCGCCTGTTCGGGTGCAAGGTAAGCAACCTTGCGTCCGGGACCAAGGCCACGGTCCCGAGTCGCGCGATCCAGGACGCCGGAGAGGAACGGCGACGGAGCCATGCGGGCGAAGGCAGTTTCGAGGAGTTGAACAGTGCAGGTTGTGCGAGGCATCAAGCGGGTTCGTGACGCTTCGGGGCCCAAAAGCGCGTCGCGCGGTTGTCGTCTCGCGTTTGTCGTCGTCGCGACACCTTTGCTGTTGAGCGGCTGCGGTGTGTGGGGCGAATTCTTCGGCGATGAACCCCAGCCGACCCGTGTCCAGGTTCCGGCGGAAAGTGCCGAGGCCGAGACCCCGAGTCTCGGCTCGATTCCCGAACGGCGCGGCACCAGCCCGACGACGCAGCGCCAGGCTCTGCAGCAGAGCTTGACCGCAGATCGCGAGCAGGCCGGGTTGATGGAGGCCGATCAGGGCCGGCAAGCAGTCTCGACTTCCCCAGCGCCCTCCAACGTACCTTCGGCCGCGCCTTCCACGGCGCCCCGGCCGCCGGCCGGGACAGCCGACGGCTTGCCGCCCGCGCCACCCGGCCGAGCCGGCTTCGATCAGGAACCCGACTCCATCAGTCAAGCGCCGCAGATGACGGCCGTTCCGCAGATGCAGCAGCAAGCGCCGCTACGCCGCGAGCTGGTCGGCGTCATCTACTTCGCCCATGGCTCGGCGAATCTGGATAGTCGCGACCGGACGGTTCTGAACCAAGTGCGCGACATTCTGCGCAGCACCGGCGGGCAGCTCAGGGTCGTCGGCCATGCCTCCATGCGCACCAGCGTGATGGATCCGGCGCGCCACGCCTTGGCGAACATCGAGATCAGCCAGCAGCGGGCCGCGGCGGTGGCCAATGCCTTGAACCGCCAAGGCGTGCCGGACTCGGCGCTGGCGATCGAGGCCATGGGAGCTCAACAGCCCGTCTTCTACGAGTTCATGCCGACCGGCGAGGCCGGCAACCGCCGTGTCGAGATTTATCTGGAGTATTAGGCCGGGGAGCGGTCGCGGCGCCTTTCCCCGCAGAAGCGTGGCCGGTCGGACGGGGTCAGTCGGATGGGGCCGGTTTTGCTAGATCGAGACCAATGGAAGAATTCCACCGCATAAAGCGTCTGCCGCCCTATGTCTTCGCGGAGGTGAACGCCCTGAAGGCCGCGGCCCGCGCCGCCGGCGAGGACATCATCGACTTCGGCATGGGCAATCCGGACCTGCCGCCGCCGCAGCATGTGATCGACAAACTCGCTGAGACCTTGGCCGACCCGCGCGCTCACCGCTACTCGACGTCACGCGGGATTCCAGGCTTGCGCAAGGCCGTGGCGGCCTACTACGACCGTCGATTCGGGGTCGACCTCGATCCGGATCGCGAGACCATCGTGACCATCGGCTCGAAGGAGGGGCTGGCTAACCTCGCCCAGGCGATCACCAGCCCGGGCGACATCATTCTGGCCCCGAACCCCAGCTATCCGATCCATGCCTTCGGATTCATCATTGCCGGGGCCGCGATCCGTTCGATCCCGGCGGGGCCCGAACTGGACTTCATGGCGGCGCTGGAGCGCGCGGTGCGTCACTCGGTGCCCAAGCCGCTCGCCGTGATCGTGAACTTTCCGAGCAATCCCACCGCCGAGACCGCCGAACTCGCTTTCTATGAAGAGCTGGTCGCCTACTGCCGGCGCGAGGGTATCTGGATCATCTCGGACCTGGCCTACGCCGAAGTCTATTTCGAGGGTCCGCCGCCGCCGTCGGTCCTTCAGGTGCCGGGTGCCAAGGAGATCGCCGTCGAGTTCACGTCGCTTTCGAAAACCTATTCCATGCCTGGTTGGCGGATCGGCTTTTGCAGCGGTAATCCCAAGCTGATCGCTGCCCTGGCCCGTGTGAAATCCTACGTCGACTATGGCGCCTTCACGCCGATCCAGGTTGCAGCGACGGCTGCACTCAACGGTCCGCAGGACTGCATCGAGGAGATGCGCCGGCGCTACCGCGAACGCCGCGACGTGCTGATCGACGGCTTGGCGGCGGCAGGTTGGGAGGTGCCGCGCCCACCGGCGACGATGTTCGCCTGGGCACCGCTTCCGGCCGCTTACGCGGACCTGGGCTCTCTGGAATTCTCCAAGATGCTGCTGCGCGAAGCCAAGGTAGCCGTGGCGCCGGGCGTTGGTTTCGGCGAGTACGGGGATGGTCACTTGCGCCTGGCCGTCGTCGAAAACCTCCATCGGACGCGCCAGGCCGTGCGCAACATCAAAGCCTTCCTCCGCCGGGACCAGGGTTCGGGCAATTCGCGACAAGCACTGGGATAGCAACGGGGTATAGCGACGGGCGATGACGAATGCCTTGAAGATCGGGGTCGCCGGCCTCGGGACGGTCGGTGGCGGAGTCGTGCGGTTGCTCTCGGCCAATGGCGATACGATCGCGGAGCGCTGCGGCCTGCCGATCCAGGTCGCTGCCGTCTCCGCGCGGGACCGGCAGAAGGACCGGGGCTTCGACGTCTCGAGGCTTCGCTGGTTCGACGATCCGGTGGCCATGGCGGCGGACCCCGAGGTCGATCTGGTGGTGGAGCTGATCGGCGGCTCGGAAGGGGTGGCCAAAGCCGTGGTGGAGACGGCGCTGACGCGCGGTGCTTCGGTGGTGACCGCCAACAAGGCCCTGGTCGCGCACCACGGGACGGCGCTTGCCCGACTGGCCGAAGACAAGGGGGTTGCCCTGGCCTATGAGGCCGCGGTCGCCGGCGGAATCCCGGTCATCAAGCTGCTGCGCGAAGGCCTTGCGGCCAACCGCATCGACAGAGTCCACGGCATTCTGAACGGCACTTGCAACTACATCCTCTCGACCATGCGCGAGACCGGCCGCGAGTTCGGCGACGTGCTCGCCGAGGCCCAGGACCTCGGCTATGCCGAGGCGGATCCGGCTTTCGATGTCGACGGCGTCGATGCGGCCCACAAGCTCGCGATCTTGACGGCCCTGGCCTTCGGCTGTCAGGTGGATTTCGACGCGTTGCACGTCGAGGGGATCCGGAGCATCTCCGCGCTCGACATGCAGTATGCCGAGGAGTTGGGCTATCGGATCAAGCTGCTGGGCATCGCCGAACGGCGCGACGGCGGCGTGGTGCAGCGCGTTCACCCTTGCATGATCGCCACTGGGACGCCGCTCGCGCAGGTGGACGGCGTGTTCAACGCCGTCGCGGCGCAGGGCGACTTCGTGGACCGCATCGTCGCCGAGGGCCGTGGTGCCGGAGCGGGGCCGACGGCCTCTTCCGTGGTCGCCGATATCGTCGACCTCGCCCGCGGCCTGCGTCTGCCCGTCTTCGGTGTTCCGGCGAAGCGCTTGAAGCAGCTGCCGACGCTGCCGATGGCCGACCATATCGGGGCCTACTACCTCCGCCTGATGGTGGTGGATCGGCCGGGCGTGATCGCGAGCATCGCAGATGTTCTCCGCGACGAGGAGATTTCCGTCGAGGCGCTTCTGCAGCGCGGCCGCGCCCCGAACGAGGCTGTCCCGGTGGTCATTGCCACCCACGAAACGGTCGAGGCCAAGCTGCGCCGCGCGCTGAAACAAATTTCCGCACAAGCCACTACGCTGGAGACCCCGCAAGTCATCCGCATCGAATCCCTGTAAACAAGCGTCTGTAAAAAAGACGACCGTAAACGGACGATTGTCATCTCACCTTGGGCCGCCGCCGCAGGGCCCGCTTGCGGTTTCGCGGCGGCCACGCAATCACAGGAGCCACCGTTCCCATGAGCTTTATGGACCGCAACCTTGCCCTGGAGGCTGTGCGCGTCACCGAAGCGGCTGCCCTGGCCGCCTCGCGATGGATGGGCCGCGGCGACGAAAAGAGCGCCGACCAGGCCGCCGTCAACGCGATGCGCGAGGCGCTGAACAGTCTGGCGATGGAAGGCCGGGTCGTGATCGGCGAGGGCGAGCGGGACGAGGCGCCGATGCTCTTCATCGGCGAAGAGGTCGGTAAGGGCGGTCCCAAGACCGATATCGCGTTGGATCCGCTCGAGGGCACGACCATTACGGCCAAGGGCGGTCCCAACGCCCTGGCCGTGATTGCCATGGCGGCGGAGGGCTGCTTCCTGAACGCGCCCGACGTCTACATGGACAAGATCGCCGTGGGCGGCGGTCTGCCCAAGGGCGTGGTCGATCTGGATGCCACTCCGGAGGAGAACCTCAAGGCCTTGGCCGCGGCCAAGGACGTCGAGATCGAGGACCTCGTCGTCTGCATTCTCGACCGGCCGCGCCACCAGGAAACGATCGCCCGGGTGCGCGAAGCGGGTGCGCGGATCATGTTGATCGGCGACGGCGACGTCTCCGGTGTGATCGCGACCAGCCAGCAGGAGTCCGGCGTCGATCTCTATGTCGGCCAGGGCGGTGCGCCGGAGGGCGTGCTGGCGGCGGCCGCGTTGCGCTGCATCGGCGGCCAGTTTCAGGGGCGCCTGATCTTCCGCAACGACGACGAGCGCGGTCGCGCCACCCGGATCGGGATCGAGGATTTCGATCGCAAGTACGACCTTCTCGATCTGGCTTCCGGCGACGTGATGTTCGCCGCGACGGGGGTCACCGACGGCTCCATGCTGAAGGGAGTCCGCCGCTACCACGCCGGCGCCAGCACCCATTCAATGATCATGCGCTCCAACACCGGCACGGTACGTTTCATCGAGGCGCATCACAACTTCTCGCGTAAGACCTGGTACGACAGTCTCGGCGTCTAGACCGGCGAAGAGGTAGGAAATTCGATGGCTCCGGACAGCGGCCTGGTTGCAAGCACCTCCGGCCCGGGCCGGGCCTGCCTGCTCGGCGTATCCGACTCTCTGAGCGGTAAGCGCTGGGAGCAGCGGGGCGGCGACGCCCGGCTGGCCCTGACCCTGGCCCAACGGCTGGACCTTCCCGAGATCGTGGCCCGCGTGCTGGCCAACCGCGATATCGATCTGGAGTATGCCGGGCTCTATCTCGAACCGTCCCTGCGGGACCAACTGACCGACCCTTCGCGTCTGGCCGACATGGACAAGGCCGCTGCACGCCTGGCCGTGGCGGTTCAAAAGGGCGAGACCATCGGCGTCTTCGGCGATTACGACGTGGACGGCGCCACCTCCTCGGCCTTGCTGCAGCGCTTCTTCGCGGCGCTCGGCATTCGCACGCGGATCTATATTCCGGATCGCCTCTCCGAGGGCTATGGACCCAATGCGCCCGCATTGCTTCGTCTGAAGGCGGAAGGAGTCGGTGTCTGCGTGACGGTCGACTGCGGCACGACGGCCCATGCTGCACTGACCCAGGCGGCGGACGCGGGGCTCGATATCGTCGTCTGCGACCACCATGTCGCGGAGCCGGCCTTGCCACCGGCCTACGCCGTGGTGAACCCCAATCGGCTGGACGACGTCAGCGGTTTGGGTCAGTTGGCTGCTGTGGGCGTAACCTTCCTGCTCGCGGTTGCGGTCAATCGCACCCTGCGCGAGGCCGGGTGGTATGCCGAGCGGCCGGAACCGCGGCTGCTGGATCTGCTCGACCTGGTGGCGCTCGGCACGGTTTGCGACGTGGTGCCTCTGACCGGCCTCAATCGCGCTTTCGTCGCACAGGGCCTCAAGGTTCTGCGCCAGCGCGACAATCCGGGGCTGGCGGCCTTGGCGGAGGTGGCGCGGATGGATGGACCGCCGGGAACCTACCACGCCGGCTTCCTGCTCGGGCCGAGGCTCAACGCCGGCGGTCGCGTCGGGCGGGCCGATCTGGGCGCCCGCTTGCTGACCTGCGCGCAACCATCGGAGGCTGCCGCGCTCGCCGCGGAACTGGACGGCTTCAACCGCCAGCGCCAGGAAATCGAACGTCAGGTGCTCGACCAGGCGATCGAGCAGGTGGAGCGCAGCCCGCGCCGGGACGGTCTGACGCTGGCTGCGGGGCATGGCTGGCACCCCGGCGTGATCGGGATCGTGGCGGGCCGCCTGAAGGAACGCTACGACCGACCCGCTCTGGTCATCGCCTTGGACGATGCCGGTTTCGGCAAAGGCTCCGCACGTTCGGTACCGAAGGTCGATTTGGGTGCTGCGGTGATTGCGGCCCGGCAGGAGGGCCTCGTGATCGACGGCGGCGGGCACGCGATGGCAGCGGGTCTGACGGTGGCGGAGGCCCAGGTGGGCGCCCTGAGCGACTTCCTGAACGAGCGTTTGGCGCGCCGTATGGCCGAGACCGGATGGCGGCCGGCGCTGGGTTGCGACGGCGTGCTGGCGGCGGGGGCCGCCAATGCCGACCTGCTGGCGCAGCTCGAACGCTGCGCGCCCTTCGGCCAGGGTAATCCGGAGCCGCGTTTCGCGCTTTCGGCGGTGCGGGCGGTCGATGCCCGGCCGGTCGGCGAGAGCCATTTGCGTCTGCGTCTGCAGGGGGCCGAGGGCGGCAGCCTGAAGGCCATCTGCTTCCGTGCCTTCGAGAGCGACCTCGGCTCCGCCCTGGTCCAGACGCGCGGTCGTCCGCTGCACTTCGCCGGTAAGCTGCGCGCCGATACCTGGACTGGCCCCGACGCGGTGCAGTTCGTCGTCGACGACGCGGCCTTCGCCTGAGGGAAAGGGTCGCCACTCATGCCGGCCTTGGTCCGAATCGATGCCTTCATCGGCGGGCTGGCCGACACGGCCCTAAGGACTTGGCGCGAGGCGGAGCCCTGGTCTCTGACCGCGTCCGCGGCGACGGTGACTCGCAGTCTCCTCGAAACGCTCTCGGCCGACGTTTACCGCATCGATGGAGAAGTGGCGGTTCATCGTTCGGCGGAGGTAGAGGCGGGGGTCACGCTCAAAGGGCCCTGCATTGTCGGGGCGGAAAGCTTCGTCGCCAGCGGCGCCTATCTGCGTGGCGGTGTCTGGATCGACTGCCGATGTGTGGTAGGGCCGGGTGCCGAGGTGAAGTCTTCGTTCCTTTTCGCCGGGACTGCACTCGCCCACTTCAATTTCGTCGGCGATTCCTTGGTCGGGCGAAACGTCAACCTGGAGGCGGGAAGCCTTCTGGCCAACTGCCGGAACGAGCGATCCAGCGGGCGAATCGCCGTTCGCGTAGGGTCGAAGCTGCACGAACTGCCGATCCGGAAGTTTGGCGCCATCGTGGGCGACGGAACGCGAATCGGGGCCAATGCCGTGGTGGCGCCAGGTGCGCTCCTGCCGCCCGCTACGATCGTCGAAAGACTTCATATTCTAGATCAGGAAAAATCTCTATGAAATTGATAAAAAATATTTTCTAATCCTCTCTGATTTCCGTTTCATCATGTGACGACGGGGCTTGGCGGTCGGACGGGTCCGTGAGGCTTTCTCTCCGCTCGCAACGGCCTATACTTGCTGCGTGACCTGCATGATCCGCACCCTAGGTCTGGCTGCCGCGCTTGCGATAACCGCTTTGCCTGTGAAGGCCAGCGAGATCGTCGAACTGGAATTGGTGCTCGCCGTCGACGCTTCTTCCTCGGTCACCTCCTGGGAATTCGATCTGCAGATGCAGGGTTTGGCCGACGCCTTTCGCGACCCGGAAGTGCAGGGCGCCATTCAGGCGGCGGGGGAGAGGGGAATCGCTGTCTCGCTCGTGCAGTGGTCGGGCCGCGACCGCCAGGTCCTGGCGACCGATTGGATGCATATCTACAGCCCGAGTTCGTCGTTGGAGTTCGCCGATGAACTGGCGGTGACGCCGCGCTTCATTTCGGGCGGTTCGACGGCGATCGGAAACGCCATCGAATTCTCGGTCAATCTCTTGACCTTCAATGCCTACGAAGGGCTGCGCCGGGTGATCGATGTCTCCGGCGACGGGCGCACGAATCAGGGAATTCAGACCAGCCAGATGCGAGACGCCGCGATTGTCGAGGGCGTCACCGTCAACGGGTTGGCGATCCTCAACGAGGACCCCAGCGTCGATCACTACTTCAAGACGAACGTGATCGGCGGGTCTGGTGCCTTCCTCTTGTCGGCGACCGACTACCAGGATTTCTCCCGCGCGATAAAGCAGAAGCTGCTGCGCGAGATCGCCGGTCCACCCATCGCGCAAGCCCCGGGAAGCCAGCCTGCGGTAGAGCAGATGCCGAGGACCGCTCGGGCGGCCCGGCCTGCGGCATCCGGTACCGTCTGGTATCGCCAAGATGAGCTTGCAATCCCCGTCTCGGCTGAGTAAGTCACGGGGCTTGAGCGCGGTCGAGCCGCGCTGTGCCACAAGCAACGTCCCCATCGTCTAGTGGCCTAGGACATCAGCCTTTCACGCTGAAGACACGGGTTCGAGTCCCGTTGGGGACGCCACTTCGACTTGGTGGCGGCAGGTCAGCCAATGAGGCGGCGGCACAGCCTTCACCCTAAGATCTGTTCGCGTTCCTAGTCGGTCGTGGGGTCCGGGTTGTTCATAACGGCGGACCGGACCGAAAAAGCCTGTCACCCCCCGCACCACCTCCCGTCGAGACGAGGGACCGACGCTCGCCGTTCGCCGTGAAACGGCGACAGCTTGGTTAGGCGTGGGATCACGGCGGCTGGCCTGGATGGGCCCCGGTTCCGGTCACGGACAAGTCGCACGCAGCCGTTTGACGGCAGATGGAGCCAGGGCTAGGTTTTCGCCGTCTGAGTCGAGTCCCAGCCGAATACGCCGTTGACTGTTTCCCGGTTGGCCCGGATTTCGGCCGGCAGGGTCAGGTCGTGTGGCGCAGAGGGTTCCGCGTGATCGTCGTTGTCGGCAGCATCAACATGGATCTGGTTGTCCGCGTTCCTCGGTTTCCCGAACCGGGGGAAACCCTTCTCGGCGGCGATCTGGCACAGTATTCCGGCGGCAAGGGCGCCAATCAGGCGGTTGCCGCCGCCCGGGCCGGCGGCAGTGTCAGCATGGTCGGCCGGGTCGGCAACGACGCCTTCGGGCCGGTCCTTCGCGATCGTCTCGCCAGCGAGCGGATCGAGGTCGACCCGGTGACTGCCGTTCCGGGTCCCAGCGGCGTGGCCGTCATCACCGTCGACCGGAACGCCCGGAACACCATCGTCGTGTCCCCCGGTGCCAACCATCGTTTGACCCCCGACGATCTGGACAGAACAGTTTTCGAGGGCGCATCGGCGGTCCTGCTGCAACTGGAAACGCCGCTGGAAACGGTGATGGCGGCGGCGCGGATGGGTCGGGCGGCGGGGGCGCGGACCGCCCTCAATCTGGCCCCGGCACAATCCCTGGAGCCACGACACCTGGCCGATATCGATCTGCTGCTGGTCAATGAAAGCGAAGCGGCGCTGCTGACCGGAGTTACCGCCGAAGCCGTCGCCGACGACCCTGAGATCGCCGTCGAAAATCTCGCGGCACGGGTTCCAGCCGTCGTGCTGACTCTGGGCGCGGCCGGCGCCTGTTGGGCCGAGCGCCGCGCTCTGGGTCGTGTCCCCGGTTTTGCTGTCGAGGCTGTCGATACGACAGGGGCGGGAGACTCCTTTACCGGCGCCTTGTCGGTGGCATTGGGGGAGGGGTTGGCGCTGCCCGACGCGGTGCGGTTCGGGAACGCCGCCGGCGCGCTCGCGGCCACCCGAATCGGTGCCCAGCCGGCGATACCGAAACGCGCCGAGATCGATGCCTTCCTCGCCGGGCGGAGCGCCTGATGCCGCTTCTGGAGATGCGGGGGATTACGAAGAACTTTGGGTCTTTCCAAGCGCTCAAGGGCGTCGATTTCACGCTGGAAGAAGGCCAGCTTCACGCCCTGGTCGGTGAGAACGGTGCCGGCAAGTCGACGCTGATGAAGATCGTGTCCGGTGTCGAGCGGCGCGACGGCGGCACGATGACGGTCGCCGGTGAGCCGGTAACCCTGTCGAACGTCGCCGATGCCCGGGCGCGCGGCATCGTCATGGTGTATCAGGAACTGGCCCTGGTCCCCAGCCTCAGCGTTGCGGAAAACCTGTTTCTGGGCGACCTGCCGCCGGTCCTCAGCCACCGGGATCTGCGGGTCCGCGCCGCGGCGCTGCTGCGCGATATCGAGCTGGATATCGATCCGGCGGTCGAGGTGGAGCGACTGAGTATCGGTGAGCAGCAGCTTGTCGAGATTGCCGGAGCCCTGGCGCGCGAGGGCCGCATCCTGGTGCTGGACGAACCCACGGCGGCCTTGTCGGCCCATGAGACGGAACGGCTGTTCCAGCTCATCGAGCGGGTGCAGCGCAGCGGCGTGGCCGTGGTCTACATTTCCCACCGGCTGGAAGAGATCTTCCGGATCGCCGACCGAGTGACGGTGCTGCGCGACGGCGCGCTGGTCGGCTCGGTCTCCGTGTCCGACGCCACCCCGGAACAGGTCGTCCAGATGATGGTCGGCCGTGCCGTCCGCGCCCAGGAGCAGGTCAGCCGCAGGACCGGCGGGCAGCCGGTGGGAACCTTCCGATTTCAGGCTGATGGGTTGGAGGCCAACGAGATTTGTTTGGCAGCCGGCGAGGTTGTCGGTCTGGCCGGTGTCATCGGCTCCGGGCGCAGCCGTGTGCCGGCGGCGCTGTTCGGGCTGGAGGGCGAGGCGGACTGGGACGGCCGGCCGATCCGGTCGCCGCACGATGCGATCGGCCGCGGGATCGTGCTGGTGCCCTCGGACCGCAAGAGCCAGGGTCTGGTTCTGGGAATGTCCGTCCGCCACAACCTGACCCTGGCGGTCCTGAAGAAGGTGTCGAGACACGGCCTCCTGTCGCCGCGCCGCGAGCAGGAGGAAGCCCGCACCTGGATCGAGCGTTTGTCCTTGCGACCGCCCGACCCAATGAAGATCGTCGGCGAACTGTCCGGCGGAAACCAGCAGAAGGTGGTGGTCGGCAAAGCCCTGGCCACGCGGCCGAAGGTGCTTCTGCTGGACGAACCGACCCGCGGCGTCGACATCGGCGCCCGGGCCGAACTGTACGACGTGATCCAGTCCTTGGCATCCCAGGGACTCGGCATCCTGGTTTCATCCAGCGACACCGAAGAACTCGTCGGTCTTTCCGACCGCATTCTGGTTTTCCGCGAAGGGCGCGTCGCGACCGAACTGGTCGCCCCGGTCGCGCATGAGGAGGTGGTTGCCCATGTCACAGGGGCCCAATAAAGAGCGCAACGGATCGGGGGGCGGAACGCCCCGGCCGCTGTTCGACTGGGGCACCCTGTTGGCCCGGTTCGGACTGGTGCTGGCGCTGCTGGCGCTGATCGTTGTCTTGTCGGTGATGTCCGACCGGTTTCTGAGCTGGAACAACATCGTCAATATCCTGCGGCAGATCTCGATCAACGCCATCATCGCCTTCGGCATGACCGTGGTGATCATCGGTCGCGGCATCGACCTGTCGGTTGGATCGCTGGTGGCGCTGACCGGCGTGATCGGCGCCAGCATCGCGGTTCTCGGTGTTCCCGAACGAGGCCTGGAGCCGACCTTCCTGCAGCTGGCGTATCCCTGGCTGGCGATGGGCGCCATGCTGCTGATCGGCACCCTGCTTGGCCTCTGGAACGGCGCCTTCGTGGCCTATGCCGGCATTGCCCCCTTTATCGTCACCCTGGCCGGTCTGACGATGTTTCGCGGCGGCGCCTTGGCCTACACCGAAGGACGCCCGATCAGTGGCATGCCGGAGGCGATATACCAGATCGGTAACGGCGAGATCCTGTGGCTGCCGACGCCGATCTGGATCATGCTGATCTTCTTGGCTGTCTCCTACTTCCTGCTGCGGCACACCTCGCTGGGCCGGTCGATCTACGCCATCGGCGGCAACGAGGAAGCGGCCCGGCTGTCCGGCATTCCGGTGCGGCGGGTCAAGCTCTTCACTTACGCCTTTTGCGGTTTTGCCGCGGCGCTGGCGGCGATCATCCTGACCTCGCGGGTCAACTCCGGCCAGCCGTCGGCCGGCGTGGCCTTCGAACTGGACGCCATCGCCGCCGTCGTGGTTGGCGGCACATCGCTGTTCGGTGGCCGCGGCGGCGTCTTCGGAACGCTGGTCGGCGCCCTGATCATCGGCGTCATCAACAACGGGATGAACCTGCTGGACGTCCCGTCCTTCTACCAGCAGATCGTCAAGGGCGGCGTGATTCTGGCCGCCCTGCTGATCGAGCGCATCGTAGCGAAGCGCCGCTGAACCCTGGACCGCCGGACTCGCTTGAGTGAAGTGTTGCGATCAACGAAGCAAATGAGGAGGACTGCCTGTGCGTAAGCTCATGTTGACGGCTGTCATCGGCCTGATGGCCAGCCCGGCCCTGGCCGAAGACGGCACCATCGGTTTGTCGGTGTCGACCCTGAACAACCCCTTCTTCGTCACCCTGCGCGACGGTGCCCAGGAAGCTGCCGGCAGACTCGGCCTCGACCTGGTGGTGGTGGACGCCCAGGACAGCGTCTCGAAGCAGGTCTCGGACATTGAGGACCTGGTGACCCGCGACGTGCAGGTGCTGATCGTCAATCCGACCGATTCCGACGCCGTCATGCCGGCCGTGCGCGGCGCGATCGAAGCCGGCATCCCGGTCGTGGCCGTCGACCGAGGCGTCAACTCCGTCGAGCTGGCCTCTTTCGTGGTCTCCGACAATGCCGCCGGCGGTGTGCTGGCGGGAACCTTCATCTGCGAGCAGATCGGCTCCGAGGGCAGTGTCGTCGAGCTCGAAGGCATTCCCGGCGTGTCGGCCACCCGCGACCGCGGCGCCGGCTTCAACGAGGCCATCGCCGAGAGCTGCCCGGACGTCGAAGTGGTGGCCCGCCAGACCGCCAATTTCAACCGGGCCGAAGGGTTGTCGGTGATGGAGAACATCCTCGTCGCCCAGCCGGAGATCGATGCCCTCTTCGCCCATAACGACGAGATGGCACTGGGCGCCCTGCAGGCCGTCGAGTCCTCGGGCCGCGACATCCTGGTGGTCGGTTTCGACGCGACCGATGACGCGGTCGGGGCGGTGGAGGAGTGCCGCATGGGGGCCACCGTCGCCCAGCAGCCCGACCAATTGGGCGCGCAGGCGATGGAGATCGCCAGCGAGATCATCGCCGATGGGCCTCCGGACGCGCAGGTCGACGTCTTCGTCGACCTGCGTCTGGTGACCAACGACGCCTGCGACTAAGCGTCGGCTAGAGCGCGATCGTCTCAGGCGGAAGCGCTTCGCTTCCGCCTGAGACGCGGATCGCCCTCTCAACTGATGGTGAGAGCAGGATCGCTTCGAGACGGAGTTGACCGTCGACTCCGTCTCGAGGCGTGAAATTCGCTCTAACCGGGCCTCCCCGAGGCTTTGTCTGGGAAGGGGCGACCTCTCAAGTGCCGGCGCCAGGTCAGGTGATGACCTGAACCTTCACGTTCTCGCCGTCGCGGATCACGCGATGGAGGAAGTGGCGGTTCACCTGGTCGCCCTGATCGTCGAAGTCGCAGTCCGATCCGGCGCCGATGAAGTCGATGTCCTCGCCCGCACGCAGCAGATCCAGCGCTTCGATCGGATCCATGGTCTTCACGCCGCCAGGGTTTGCGAGACCCATCACCTCTTTCGTCCAGACCTTGCCGTCAGCGTTGCCTGCCTTCTCGATCGCCAGTGCCGTCATCGACATCTGGTCGTAGGCATTTCCGGCGAAGAGGAAGACCGTATCCGCGGACTCGCCCATCTCCGTGAGGAAACGCTTGTAATTTTCGCTGTCGATCGGCGGCGCCGGCTGAAAGTGATGCACGCCTTCGGCGATTTCCGCGCCGACGTTCTCCAGGAACTTGCCGTTGGCGTCAGCGGCGATCGAGAGGGAGGTGATCGGCGTGGTGAAGCCGGCGCGGTAGTACTCCTTCACGATAGAGCTGAAGTCGGTCAGCAGGCCGGGGATGAACACGCCGTCCGGCTCCATGGCGAAGACCTCTTCGACCTCGGCGCGATACGACGGCTGATCGGGGTTGTAGACCACCTCCTTGACGATCTCGCCGCCGTTGCGCTCGATCTCTGCACGGAAGGGCTCGACCATCGAGATGACGAAGGGATTTTGCTGCGCCAGCACGGCCACTCTGTTCTGGCCGTTCTGCTGCATGATCTTCGCGCCGGCAGGTCCCCATTGCGTGCTCTTGGCCTGGAAGCGCCAGATGTGCCCTCCGTGCGGCTCCTGGGTCACGGCGTCGGCGGCGCAGGAGACCATCATGACCTTGCCGGCGTCGAGGATCAGCTGCTTGGAGGCCATCGCGATCGGGCTGCCCCAATAGCCGATGATCGCCTCGACCCGGTTCACCTCAAGCAGTTTCTTCGTGGCCGCAACGCCGGCGGTCGGAATGCTCTCCGAGTCCTCGATGATAAGTTCGATCTGCCGGCCGCCGAGCAGGCCGCCCGCGTCGTTGATCTGCTTGGCCACGAGACGCGCGGCCTTCTCCATTTCCGGACCGTAGGCGCCGGTCGCGCCGGTGAAGGGAATGACCATGCCTATGGGGATCGGCTCGTTGGCGGCGGCCGGGCGGACCCAGGGCGCTGCCACGGCGGCTCCGGCCAGGGCGCCCATGCCCTGAAGCGCCCGGCGCCGGGTGATGGAGGTTCGGGTGGATCGTTCGGTCTTGGACATCTTTCCTGTCTCCTCGTGAAACTCTGTTTTCTTTGAAGTGCTCTCCCTCGGCCCGATCTTTGCGGGCTCGTGTTCGTCGCGTGGTCAGGTTCGTGGCAATGGTCAGGCCTGTTCGGCTTCGGTCTCCATTTGGATCATCAGCGCGTCGTTGAAGCGGTTGAAGAAGCCGCAAAGGGCGATGCGCAGGGTCAACTCGACGATCTGCGCTTCGGTGAAGTGCGCGCGCAGCCGCTCGAACATG
This sequence comes from Algihabitans albus, assembly GCF_003572205.1. Lineage (NCBI taxonomy): Bacteria > Pseudomonadati > Pseudomonadota > Alphaproteobacteria > Rhodospirillales > Rhodovibrionaceae > Algihabitans > Algihabitans albus. The sequence continues at coordinate 50,467 of NZ_QXNY01000010.1, read as the reverse complement.
CGGTCGCGGATCCGCTGGGGCGTCTGGGTGACCTGGATCGCGTATTCGATGACGACCCGATCGGCCTCATCCAGTTCGGGGTGGTCGTCGTAGTCCAGGATGCGCGCGATGCCGGCCTGCGAAACGCCCTCGACCTCCAGGACGGGGGCATGATGCGCAACGCAGTACTCGCAGTCGTTCAGCTTGGAGACGACGACGATCGCCAACTCGATGTAACGCCAGGGCACGGCTTTCTCGCGCTTCAGATCCATCAGCAGCGCCGGGATATGCTCGACGGCCGCCGGCACGTGCGCCATTACCTCGACCTGATTGCGAAAGGGGCCGTAGGTGCCGGCGTAGGCCTCGAAGATTTCAGCGATCCGGGGCGGCAGCGCGGACGATGGGACGGGACTGACGCGGGCCATTCTGGTCTCCAGGTTGTGGCAAGGTGGGATGCGGGGCGTCCGGCCTGTCGAGCAGGCGGCCGGCGCTCAGGCGCGGCTCCCGGCCGAAGCCCTGCGGGTAGAAGATCAGGAAGAGGATGAGGCCGAGTCCGATCAGGATCAGGCGCACTGCGGCGAGCTGATCGGAATCGAGAACCTCGACGAAGTCCTTCAGGAAGCGGCTGCCCTCCAGCAGCACCATGACCGTACAGGCGCCGAGCAGGATGCCGCGATTGCTGCCGCGGCCTCCGGCGATCACCGCCATGAAGGCATAGGCGGAGACGATCGGGGTGAACTGGCTGGGGTCGATGTAGCTGAAGAAGAAGGCGTGCAGGGCACCGGCGATCGCGGTGACACCGCTGCCGATGGCGAAGGCGATCACACGGGTGCGCACCACGTTCTTGCCCAATGTCGCGGCCACGACGCTGTCCTCGCGCACCGAGCGCACCAGGCGCCCGAACGGCGAGCGCGTCAGGCGCTCGAGACCGAGGAAAACGCCGAACAGCACCAGAAGGCAGAGTCCGAGGAAATAGACTTCGTAGGACCCGGCGGGAACGAGATCGAAGAAGGGGCGGGGAATGCCCGGCAGGCCCAGCGCGCCGCCGGTCAGCCAGGCCTCGTTCAGCGAGACAAGGCGGACGATTTCGCCGAATCCCAAGGTGACGATGGCGAGGTACTCCTCGGCCAGTCTGAGCGACAGCAGCGCGACCAGGGCACCTGCCGCGGCGCAGATCGCGATCGCGCCGAAGGTCGCCGCCACGGGGCCGACCCCGGCCATGGCCAGCAGCGCGGCGGTGTAGGCGCCGAGGGCGAAAAAGCCGACGATACCGAAATTGACCATGCCGCAGAGGCCCCACTGCAGATTGAGGGCGAGCGCGAGAATGGCGGCGATGCTGACGAGGGTGAGGATGGTGACGAGGTAGGCGATCACCGCGCGATCCTCACTTGGCCCAGTAGTCCCTGCGGACGGAAGAGAAGCAGCAGTGCGATGGCGACGAAGCTGACGGCCTGTCGATATTGGGACTCGATGACGAGCACGGAGAGTTCCTGCACCAGGCCGACCGCAAGCGCCCCCAGAACGGCCCCCACCGGGCTGCCCAACCCGCCGAGAATCGCCGCCGCGAAGATGGTGATGATGTAGCTCCAGCCCATCATCGGATCGATCGCGCGGTCCATGCCGACCAGCACGCCGGCGATGACGGTCAGGCTCGCGGCCAGGATCCAGGTCCACATGATCGTGCGGTCGCGATCGATGCCGCGCGCGGCTGCCAGCGAGGGGTTGTCGGCGACGGCGCGCATGGCGCGGCCGAGGGGACTGTGACGCAGCAGCAGGTAGACCGCCGCCATGGCCAGCAAGGTGACGATCGCGGTGGTGATCTGCTCCGGGTTGATCCGCAGACCGGCGATACGGTAGGGCCGTTCGATCGGGATATCGAAGTTGCGGGCGAGATTGCCGAAGAACAGGCGGCAGACGTTCTCGAGGATGAAGGAGAGGCCCATCGAGGCGACCAGGAGCGTGATCGGACCACGGTCGCGCAGTGGTCGGAAGACCAGTTTGTCGCTCGCCACCATGATCGCCGAGAAGGCGAGGATGGCTGCGAAGGCCGCGGCCAGCAGCGGTAGACCGGCGAGCGTGTTGAAAGCCCAGGCCAGGTAGGCTCCGGCCGTCAGCATGCCGCCGATCGCGAAGTTGGGGAACTTCAGGATCGAGAAGATCAGGGTCAGCGCGACCGCCGGCAGGGCGATGATCATGCCGGTGATCAGGCCGTTGATGGCGAGCTGAGCGATCATGCCGCGCGGCCCAGGTAGAGTTGGTGCAGGTCGTGGTCGGCGAGCAGGCGGTCGGCCGCCGTGACCAGCCGCACTTCGCCGGCGACCAGCACCAGGGCCGTGTCCGAGAAGGGCAGGGAGGCCGCCACGTTCTGCTCGATCATGAAGATGGTAACGCCTGAGTCGCGCACCGTTCGCACGGCGGCGAAGATCTGCTCCACGAACTTGGGCGACAACCCCGCGGAGGGCTCGTCCAGCAAGAGCAGCTCCGGGTTCGCCATCAGGGCGCAGGCGAAGGCCAGCATCTGACGCTGTCCGCCGCTGAGGTTCCCGGCCTGCAACTGCAGCCGTTCGGCCACGTCCGGAAACATCTCCAGCACCTTGTCACGCTGCGTTTTCGTCGCGACGCGGGTAGCGTCCAGGAACTCGGTCGCGAGCTTGAGATTCTCGCCGACCGTCATGTTGCGGAAGACGTTGTGCTCCTGCGGAACGTAGGCCAGGCCGTTGTTCACCCTCTGGTTGGCGGGCAATCGTGTGATGTCGCTTCCGAGCAGATGAACCGCACCCTCCCGCGCGGGCACGAGACCTGCGACCGCCTTGATCAGCGTGGATTTGCCGGAGCCGTTCGGCCCGACGATCGTGAAGATCGCGCCCGGCGGCACCTCGAAGCTCACACCCTTCAGAATGTCGCCGGCGCCGTAGCCGACTCGCAGATCGCGGACCGAAAGCGGCGCTATGAGCGCGGACGAAGCGGATGCGGAGACGGCCGGCGTCACGCGACGCCTCCCAGATAGGCTTCGACCACCCGCGCGTCCCGCGTTACCTCCTGAAAGGAACCGCCGGTCAGGTTGCGGCCTTCCGCGAGGACGTCGACGCGATCGGCCAGCTCGGCCACCAACTCCATGTCGTGTTCGACCAGGCCGATGGTCAGTCCCTCGTCGCGCAGCTCGCGGATCGTCCGCGCCAATTCCCGGACCATCGGCGGACTGACGCCCGCCGCCGGCTCGTCGAGCAGGATCAGTTTCGGCTCGAGCATCAGGGCTCGCACGAGTTCGAGCAGCTTCTTCTGGCCGCCCGAGAGCCCGGCCGCCGGCATGTCGGCCAGCCGGAACAGGCCGACGCGCTCGAGCAGCTCCTCTGCGCGCCGGGCGAGCCGGCGTTCCTCGCGCCGGACCGTCCGGGGCATCAGGAAGGCGGCGAAAGGGCTCTCGATCTCGACCGGCTGACCGGCCAGCAGGACGTTCTCGAAGACCGTGAGCTGGGCCAGTTCGCGCGAGATCTGAAAGGTGCGCATCAGGCCGCGCTTGGCCCGCCGATAGGGCGGCAGGGCAGTCACGTCCTCGCCATCGAACAGGATCCGGCCGCTGTCCGGCCTGTAAAGGCCGCCGATCAGGTTCATCAGGGTCGACTTGCCGGCCCCGTTCGGTCCGATGATGGCCGTAATCGTTCCGGCTTCGATGGAGAGCGAGCAGTTGTCGACGGCGGTCACGCCCCCGAAGTGCTTCGACACACCTTGGATCGTGAGCAGGCCGGAGTCGGCCTGGCCGGTCGCTTCGCGCGGCACCACCGTCATACTCGCTCTCACCCGGGGTAGGACCTGTCTCCGCTGTCGCGGAGCCAGAGCCTGACGAGATGCCGGCGGCGCTCCGGCGCTTCGAAATCTTCGAACTGGGTACGGCTGTGACCGACGGTCAGGTTGTGGACGAACTGCACCTGGCCCGCCTCCATGGCGAAGTCGAACTGCAGGTCGGGATCCGCGAAGACCTGCTGAAGGGCGTCGATGGCCTGCCGCCCCTCCGAATCCAATTCCTCGCCGCGCATGGCATAGGCGTTGCGGACCTGATGCAGACCCAGCCTGGCCTGAACTTCTCCCGCCGCATCCACGAAGATCGGCGCGGCGAAAGTCGGATCCTCGTCATCACGGTGTTCGCGCTGCCGGTCGAACCAGAAGGGTTCGTAGAGGCGCGGCACGACCTGAGGTGCGCGCTCGAGCAGCGCCCGGTGCGCGGTCTGGAAGCTCATCACCCGGCTGCGGCCGCCGCTGCGTGCGGTCTTCAGGCAGAGCAGTCCGACCACCTCCGGCATTCGCGCGTTGTAGGCGTTATCGTTGTGGAAGGTCAGGTCGATGTTGGTCTTGTCCGGCCGGACACCGGAGCCGGGATCCGCCTTCAGGCCCGTATCCCGGACGTCGTAGATCATGGTGCCGTCGAGCTTCTGGGCGACCGGCCGGCAGACCAGCGAGGACAGCAGCCAATAGCAGGCCTTGGCTTCGTCGGAGGTCATCTCCTCGACCGGCAGCCGGTCGACCAGACAGAAGCGCGGCCCCCCGTCCAGCAGGCGCTGGATCTCCGCGGCAAGGCGGCGACTGGCCGGCAGCTCGAAAACCGACGGCGAGAGCAGGATCGTCGGCAGCGGACGGTGCCGGAGATGCGCGACGACGGCCAGCATCTCCTCGCGAACCTTGGCGTCGACGGGAAGCGTCACGCGGTCCAAGGCGATATCGCTGCGGACCCAGGCACTGCGTCCGCCTGTTCGATCGGAGGCCGATTGGGGTTGAGACATCTGGTTCACTCACGTCCGATTGCGCGCGCCGAGGCAGAAAACGCTAGTCGAATGGATACAGAAGCGGAAATGATGTTTCGAACTGTATTTCATTAGGAACTGTTATGTGATGCGTTACGATGTCGATCCGGTCCTGCTGCGCACGCTGATCGCCGTGGTCGATCATGGGGGGGCGACGGCGGCGGCACGGCAGCTTTCCCTGACCCAGTCGGCGGTCAGTCAGCATCTGCGGAAGCTGGAGGGACACCTCGCCTGCAAACTCTTCGAGCGGCAGGGCCGCCGCCTGATGCTCACGGCGACCGGCGAAGTGGCGCTCGGCTATGCGCGGGGCATTCTGCGCATGCAGGACGAGATGAAGGCACGCCTGGACCGGCCGCCGGTGGTCGGCACCGTCCGCCTGGGCACGCCGGACCTCTATGCCGCCTACCTTCTTCCCTCGGTGCTCGGAGAGTTCGGCCGGGCCTTTCCCGAAGTGCAGATCGAGCTGCGCTGCCGCCTCAGTCACGTCCTGCTCGACGACCTGGGGCGCGGCGAGATCGATATCGCGCTGGTCACACGCCAACCCTCGATGGCGGGCGGCAGCCGGGTGCGCGACGAGCAACTCGTCTGGATCTCCGGCCTGGGCCTCGACGCCACCGCCCGCAGTCCCCTGCCTCTGGCGATGTTACCGGCGGGAAACCTCTATCGGACCATGGCGCTCGACGCGCTCGAGAGGTCGGGGCGGCAGTGGAAGGTCGTCTGCGAGAGCGCGAGCATCGGCGGCCTCTACGCCGCCGTCATGTCCGGTCTCGCCGTCTCCGTTGTCGCGCGCAGCACCGTCACGGCCGACGTCCGGGAGGTCGGACGTGCCGAAGGCCTGCCCAACCTGCCGAGCGTCGAACTCATTCTCTACCGTGCGCCCAACGCGACCTCCGATGCCGTGCGCTGCCTGGAGGACTACATCCGCCGGAAACTGCGGGTCTGAAGCACTTCCTGTCGCCAGTTCGATTCTGGGCCGTCGCGGCCTCGAGAACGTGAGGTTGGTAAGCAAAGGCAGAAAGTATAGGTTTGCGGTTGTGCCGATGATCGAGAGACGGGGCAGGGAAAACAGCATGGGCAGTTGGCCGACAACCGGGGAGCCCGACGCATGAGTTCTGCGGCGAAGCGGCTCGCTTTCCCCTTTCCGGCGATCGTCGGGCAGGAGGAGATGCGGCAGGCCTTGCTGATTTCCGCCGTCGACCCCGGTATCGGCGGCGTTCTGGTGTTCGGCGACCGGGGAACCGGCAAGTCGACGACGATCAGGGCGCTGGCGGCCCTCCTGCCGGAGCAGCAGGTGATACTCGGCTGTCCCTATGGCTGCGACCCGGCAACGCCGCAGGGGCTTTGCCCCGTGTGCGAGCCTGCGGACCCGGCGCACGGTCATGAGCACCTCAAGCCGAAGGTGGCCAAGGTGCCGGTCCCTGTCGTCGATCTGCCTCTCGGCGTCACTGAAGATCGCGTGGTCGGCGCGCTCAACCTGGAACGGGCCTTGACCCACGGCGAGAAGGCCTTCGAGCCCGGTTTGCTGGCGCGGGCCAACCGGGGCTTTCTCTATATCGACGAGGTCAATCTCCTGGAAGACCACATCGTCGATCTCCTGCTGGATGTTGCGGCCTCCGGCGAGAATCTGGTCGAGCGGGAAGGCCTGTCGGTTCGGCATCCGGCCCGCTTCGTGCTGATCGGCTCGGGGAACCCCGAAGAAGGCGAACTGCGCCCGCAGCTGCTCGACCGCTTCGGTCTCTCCGTCGAAGTCACCACCCCGGAGGACCTGGACACGCGGATCGAGGTCGTTCGCCGTCGCGACAACTTCGAGCGCGATCCCGCCGCCTTCTGCGAAGTCTGGGCGAAGGACAGCGACAAACTGCGCCGCCGTCTCCTCTCGGCGCGCAAGAAGCTGAAGGGCGTCGAGGTGTCGGAGGCGGCCTATCGCCGGGCGGCGACGCTCTGCGTGTCGCTCGGAACAGACGGCTTGCGGGGCGAACTTACCCTGGTGCGGGCAGCGCGGGCGTTGGCTGCTCTGGAGGGCAAGGCGGCCGTTTCGGACGATCATTTGCGACGTATCGCGCCCTCCGCGCTTCGCCACCGCCTGCGCCGTGATCCTCTGGACGAGGCCGGTTCCGGAGTGAGGGTGGAGCGGGCCTTGGGGGAGGTCTTCGCTGCCTGACTCCGTTATGCCTGACTCGGCCGTCGCTCCTCCGTCCGAAGATCCGCCTCCCGGACTGCGGGCCTGGCGGACCGCCGGGCTGGCGGCGGCGGTTTTCGCAATCGATCCGAGAGGCCTCGGGGGAGTCGTGCTGCGCGCCCAGGTCGGCCCCGTTCGCACGCGCTGGACGGCGCTGCTGAAGGCCTTGCTGCCGGCTGATTTGCCGGTCCGGCGGGTGCCGGCCGGTATCTCCGACGACCGCCTGATCGGTGGGTTGGACCTGACGGCGACCTTGCGCAGCGGCAAGCCGGTTGCCGAGAAGGGCTTGCTGGCCGAGGCAGACGGTGGCGTGCTGGTCCTGGCCATGGCCGAGCGGTTGTCGCCCGCCGCGGCGGCGCGAATTGCCTTGACCCTGGACAGCGGCGAGGTGGCCGTCGAGCGCGACGGCCTGGCGGCCCGGCTACCGGCGCGTTTCGGCGTCGTGGCGGAGGACGAGGGATTGGCGGACGAAGCTCCGCCCGTCGTGCTGACCGAGCGCCTGGGTCTCTTTCTGGATCTCGAGCGGCTCTCGCTGCGCGACCTGGTCGAGCTGCCGCTGGATGCCGAAAAGGTGGCGGCTGCGCGCGCGCTCCTGTCTCGGGTCGAGGTCGGCGAAGGGACTCTCGAAGCGCTGTGCGGAACTGCCGTCGCCTTGGGCATCGCCTCTTTGCGCGCGCCGCTCAGGGCTCTGCGTGCGGCCTGCGCTCTCGCTGCCCTGAGCGGCCGGACTGAGGTCGAGGACGCCGATGTTGAAACGGCCGCCGCGCTCGTGCTGGCCCCGAGAGCGACGCGGGTGCCGATGTCGGCTCAGCCGAACGAGCCCGAGGAGGAGACGCCGCCGAGCGAGTCCGAGCCCTCGCCCGAGGAGCCTCGTGACGACAGCGATGCCGGCGAAAGCAGCGAACCCGATCTATCCGACAGGGTGCTGGAGGCCGCGGCGGCGGCGATTTCCAGAGGGCTGCTCGATAAGCTCAAGCTGGCCGGTCAGGGTCCGCGCGGAACGCAGACGGCCGGTACGGCGGGTGTCGCCAAGCTCTCGTTGCGCCGGGGGCGGCCGATCGGCGCGCATGCCGGACGGCCCAGGCCGGGTGTCCGGTTGAATCTGGTGGAGACTCTGCGGGCCGCGGCCCCCTGGCAGCGGCTGCGGCGGCCCGGTACGACGGGGCAGACCGGCGCCCGGATCGCGATCCGAGCCGAGGACTTCCGGGTCACGCGCTTCAAGCAGAGGAGCGAGACGGCGACGATCTTCGCGGTGGATGCCTCCGGGTCGACCGCCTTCAATCGCCTCGCCGAAGCCAAGGGGGCCGTGGAGCTGCTGCTGGCCGACTGCTACGTGCGCCGGGATCAGGTCGCACTGCTCGCCTTTCGCGGCAGCACGGCCGAGCTCTTGCTGCCGCCGACCCGTTCGTTGGTCCGCACCAAGCGCGCGTTGGCCGCCTTGCCAGGCGGCGGCGGAACGCCCTTGGCGGCGGGGATCGATGCGGCCGCCGGGCTCGGCATCGATCTGCTGCGGCGAGGCATTACGCCGTTGCTTGTCTTCTTGACCGACGGCCAGGCCAACATCGCCCGCGACGGCCAACCGGGCCGCCCCCAGGCCCGGGAGGATGCCGAGGCCGCCGCCCGCCGGCTGGCGAACCAGCGGCTGACGGCCTTGCTGATCGACACCTCGGCACGGCCCAACGAGAAGGCACGCTCGCTTGCCGCGGTCATGGAGGCGCTCTATCTGCCGCTGCCCCAGGCCGACGCGCGCAAACTCGATGCGGCCGTTCGCGCCACGCTCGCGGGCTGAGCTTCTGCTGTAACATACCGGCGGGCTTGGCTCCGATCCGGATGATCGGTTGCGAAAGCGCGGGGCAGAGGAACTGGCGGAACGGACCGGAAGCTGATGTTCGGCGAACGCTTGAGGTGGGAGAGAGACGGGCACGACTGGCCGAACCGGAAGGCCAGCCGGTTCGTGCAGGCCGGACGACTGCGCTGGCACGTACAGGTGCTGGAAGCGGAGCCACCGCGCGATGAGGCACCGGTGCTGCTTCTGCTGCACGGGACCGGTGCCTCCAGCCACTCCTTCGGTGATCTGGCGCCATTGCTGGCGCGGCATTTTACCTGTGTGATTCCGGATCTGCCGGGCCACGGCTTTACCGATCTGCCGCCGCTCCGGGGATTGTCGCTGCCGGCCATGGCGCGCGGGCTGCAAGCGCTTCTACGCCAGCTCGATCTTTCTCCCACACTGGTCGCGGGACACTCGGCCGGCGCGGCCGTTCTGGCGCGCATGTGCCTAAAGGACCAGATTGCGCCGGCTGCCTTGATCGCGCTCAACGGCGCGCTGCTGCCTTATCCGGGCGCCTCCAGTCCCTGGTTCGCGCCGACCGTCAAACTCGCGGTCTGGAATCCGGTCGTCCCGCGCGTCTTCTCCGCGCGTGCGGATGAGCGGAGCGTTCGGCGTCTGATCGCCGGGACGGGGTCGACCCTGAAGCCGCGCGGGATCGATCTCTACGGCCGTCTCGCCCGCAACTCGGTCCATGTGGCCGGCGCGTTGGGCATGATGGCCGGCTGGGATCTGTTGTCCTTGCGGCGTGCGCTGCCGAAGCTGGAGGTGCCGCTGGCGCTGTTGGTGGGGAGCGAGGATCGCGCGATTCGACCCTATCAGGCGCGTCAGATTCTCGAACAGGTGCCGGGTGCGGAGTTGATTCTCTTCGAGGGCTTGGGCCACCTGGCGCATGAGGAGGACCCTGCCGGCACGGCCGAGGCCATGCTGCGGGTCGCGCTCAAGCACGGCCTTCCGGTCGAGGCGACTGTCAAATTAACTTGACGGTCTTTTATGTAGTGACGGCTGGACGAATGGCCTGCTAGGCTTTCGTCATGCGCGCGATGGATATCAGCGGGCGCGACGGGGCATTGCCCGTCGACAGGCCGGACGAAGGGCGGGACGGGCGGCCCCACGCCGTGATCATCGGCAGTGGCTTCGGCGGCCTCGCGGCCGCCGTGCGATTGGGCGCGCGCGGTTATCGCGTGACGGTGCTGGAGAAGCTCGACGCGCCGGGAGGCCGCGCTTACGCCTTTCGTCAAGATGGCTTCGTTTTCGACGCTGGACCGACCATCGTTACGGCGCCCTTTCTGTTCGAAGACCTTTGGGCGCTTTGCGGCAGGCGCTTCGCCGACGACGTTACCCTGCAGGCGATGGATCCTTTCTATCGGATCCGCTTCCACGACGGCGCTCACTTCGACTATTGCGGCGATCCGGAGCGGATGCGAGCCGAGGTTGCGCGTTTCTTTCCCGGCGATGTGGCGGGTTACGAACGCTTCCAACGGGAGACCGAAACGGTCTTTCGCATCGGGTTCGAGGAATTGGGCCACGTGCCCTTTGCGCGCGTGTCGGACATGCTGCGCGTTCTGCCGGACCTCTTGCGGCTCGGCGGCCATCGCTCTGTCTACGGCATGGTGGCGAAATACCTACGCGACCCAAGGCTGCGCGTCGTCTTCAGTTTTCATCCCCTGCTGATCGGGGGCAATCCCTTCGCTGTTACATCGGTCTACACCCTGATCAATCACCTGGAGCGCAAATGGGGCGTCCATTTTGCGATGGGCGGCACCAACGCGCTGGTGCGCGGGCTGGCGGGCCTGATCGCGGGGCAGGGCAACGCGATCCGCTGCAACGCGGAGGTTGCGGAAATCCTGCTCGATGGCCAACGCGCCGTTGGCGTGCGTCTTGAGAGCGGCGAGACCGTCGCAGCCGATCTCGTCGTCTCCAATGCGGATACCGCCTGGACCTACAAACATCTCCTGCCGCAGGCCGCACGGAAACGCTGGCGCGACCGCAAGCTGGAGCGGGCGAACTACTCGAACGGTCTCTTCGTCTGGTACTTCGGCACCGACCGGCGCTACGAGGATGTGCTGCACCACACGATCCTGCTCGGCCCGCGCTATCGTGGCCTGATCCGCGATATCTTCCGGAACAAGAGGCTGAGCGACGACTTCAGCCTTTACCTCCACCGTCCCACGGCGACCGATCCCTCGCTGGCCCCGGAGGGCTGTGACGCCTTCTACGTTCTGTCGCCCGTACCGCATCTGGATAGCGGAATCGATTGGGCGGAAGCGGCCGAACCCTACCGCCGCAAGATAGAGGCTCACCTGGAGGCGACGTTGCTGCCGGGTTTGAGTGCGTCGCTGATCAGCCAACGCATGATGACTCCGGCCGACTTCGAGACCCGGCTTCTGAGCTACAAGGGCGCCGGCTTCGGTATGGAGCCGCGCCTGACCCAGTCGGCCTGGTTCCGGCCGCACAACGCCAGCGAAGATATTGAGCGCCTCTACATTGTCGGTGCCGGAACTCATCCGGGCGCGGGCTTGCCTGGCGTGCTCTCCTCCGCACGCATTCTCGATGAGGTGGTTCCCGATGCAGCCGCACTGGTCTGAGCCCGGCTTTCGTCCCATGCTGGCGCGGGCAGCCGATCGTACCGCTTGCCGCAGTCTGATCCGTCAGGGGTCGAAGTCTTTCTATCTGGCGTCTTTGCTGTTACCCGCGCGGATGCGCGAGCCGGCCTACGCGCTCTATGCCTTCTGCCGGTTGGCTGACGATGCGGTCGACGAGCAGGCCGGGGGGTGCGGTCTGGCCGCGGTCGCGCGTCTGCGGGATCGGTTGGAACGTGTCTACGACGGCCGACCGGAAAACGTGGCGGTCGACCGCGCCTTTACCGAGGTGATCGAGCGCTACGCAATCCCCCATGTCCTGCCGGAAGCTCTGATCGAGGGTTTTGCCTGGGACGCCCAAGGCCGCAGCTACGAGACTTTCAGCGACGTTTTGGCCTATGGGGTACGGGTTGCCGGGTCGGTCGGTGCGATGATGGCGCTGCTGATGGGCGCACGGTCTCCGGAGGCGGTCAGCCGCGCTTGCGACCTGGGCGTCGCGATGCAGTTGACCAATATCGCGCGCGACGTCGGCGAGGACGCGCGGGCCGGTCGGCTCTATCTCCCTCAGGCCTGGTTGCGCGAAGCCGGCATCGATCCTGCAACCTGGCTGGCCGCCCCCGGTTTTCAGCCGGAGATCGGCGAGATCGTCGCGCGGTTGCTCGCCGCAGCCGAGGGGCTCTACCTGCGCGCCGGCCCCGGCATTGCCGGCTTGCCGGCGGCTTGCCGGCCCGGCATCTACGCCGCCCGCTATCTTTACGCCGAGATCGGCCGGGAGGTGGCGCGCCGCGGCCACGATTCGGTCTCGTCGCGCGCCGTGGTCGCGCGGGGCAGGCAACAGGTCTTGCTCTGGCGTGCCTTGGCATCGTCGGCAGCGCCGACCAACGCGCCGAACTGCGCGCCCCTGGCGGAGGCGGGTTACCTTGTCGAAGCCGTTGCCGGTGCGCCGCTGCGGCGCCGTTCGGTCGGTGCGCAGAACCCCTGGTGGCACCTGGGGGCGAACATCGGAGCCGGCCTCGAGATTCTGGGGCGGCTCGAGGAGCGCGAGCGAGAGGGACAGGCGGCGGCTGCGGCGTCGTCTGGCTCCGTGGAGGCGGCAGGTCAAGGCTGACGCCGATCGGCAATCCCACGCCCGAACGGTAAGATGGCTTGCAGCCAGCGCTTTCTTTCCCAAGTCTAGCGTTGGCCGATTTTACAGTCGTACGCTGGACACACAGTGATCGAGACGCTGACCAACCCTGTGAACCTTGCTCTCCTGGGCTTCGTCGCGGCGAATTTCCTGGTGGCGATGAGCGGAGCCTTCTTCAAGCCGGGGGCTTGGTACAAGGACTTGCGCAAGCCGAGCTGGGTCCCGCCGAACTGGCTGTTCGGCCCGGTCTGGATGGTGCTCTACGGTATGAACGCCTTCGCCGGCTGGCTGGTCTGGCAGAAGGTCGGGTTCGAGGCCCTGGCCGTGGTCGTCTATCTGCTTCAGCTCGCATTCAACGCCTTTTGGTCCGCGGCCTTCTTCGGGCTGCGGAACATGCGTCTCGCGCTCTACGACGCCGGCCTTCTTTGGTTGGCCGTCGCCGCGAACATCGCGGTCTTCGCTCAGTTCGATACCAGGGCGGCCCTGCTTCTCGTCCCCTATCTTTGCTGGTCCGCTCTGGCCTTCACGCTGAACTACAGGATGGTGCAGCTCAATCCGGCAGCCACCCGGCAAGCGGAGGCTTGAGACATGAGCGGCGCGGGACTGAAGCTGTTGGAGCTGATTCTGCTCCCGGGCCTGGTCTTCGCGTGGGGCTTCTGGGAGCTGTATCAATTGAAGAAGCACAAGCAGAAGCGCGAAGCCGAGAAGAAGGCCGAGCAACTCCGGACGTCAGACGGAGACGGCGGCAGCCGGACTCAATCCTGACATCGCCCTCTCACCTGATGGTGAGAGTAGGAGTCACGCCCTAGGTGGGATCGCCAGAGCGAGTCCATCTAGGGCGATCCTGCTCTATCCGGGCCTGCGCGGCATGCGAAACGGCAGCATCAGCTTGATCAGCGGATTGGCGAAGCGGTCGAGATCGAGACTCTCGTGTACCGCCTCGACCTCGCGGCTGCAGAGCCGGCCGGTGAGCTGCGAGCGGGTATAGAAGGGCGCGTCTTCGAAGGTCCGCACGAGTCGAACCTCTCCTCGGTCGCCGCGCGCGGGCCTGCGCACGCCCCATAGGCCGGATCGCAGGGCGGTTTGGGGCGGGAGTTCGATCTCCGCGACCTCCCCGCGCCGATCGAAATCGAGGCCGAGCGAAACCTCGCTGCCGTCGCGGCGTTGTGCGTCATAGGCGATGGTCGTGCCTTCGTCATGCGCCGCGCGGGACCAGGCCCAGAAGCGAAAACCGGTCTCCAGCGGTTCCTCACCGCCGTTGCTGTCCAGATACGCGGGACCGGACCAGTGGAGATCCGGACTGTCCAGTTCCACCTCGATCCGGCTGACGGGTGCAAGCGGCCACCAGCGGTGGCGTTCCTTGCCGTCCAGGACGAAACTTCGTTCGGTCAAGGCTTCGGGGAGCAGCCGCACGCGGCCCCGGACCCGGCGCGGGAGGGGAACGGCGATCTCGTCGATCTCGACGGTCAGGGCACTGCCGTCCCAACGGAGCGCAGAGGGACCGATGGACAGACGGCTTGCGCTGCGTTCGAGCGCGGGGCGCCCGCGTTCCGTCATGGCCCAGCGCGCGCGGGGACCGTAAAGCGCGACGTTCAGGCAGACATGGTTCTCCGGCTCCCGGCGTCCCGCCCAGGCGTAGTAGGGCGAGAAGACGCTGCCGACGAAGGCGATGATCGTCAGTCCGTGGCGCCCGTCGTCGCTGAGCGCGTCCAGATACCACCAGCGATACCCGCCCGGAACGACCGGCGTCGCGAAGTCGAGTCCGCCAGCAGGCGCTCCACCGCCAGCCGGCCCGACAGTGCCGCCATCGGGACTCCCGGACCGGGATGTACGCTGCCCCCCGCCAGGTAGAGACCCGGCAGCTTCGAGCGTGCGCCCGCCCGTTGGAAGCTCGCGGTCCAGCCGTGCGAGGCGCGGCCGTAGAGCGCTCCGCCCGTCGCCGGGAACAGCCGATGGAAGTCGTTCGGCGTCGTCGCCTGCATCGTGTCCGGCCGTGGCTCGATCTCCAGGCCGCAGCGGCGCAGCAGGGCGAAAGCTCGCTCCGCGCATTGTTCAATCTCCTCTGAATTCAGGGGATGGCGATCGCCGCGCGGCGGCGCGTTGACCAGCAGATAGAGGCGCTCGTCGCCGTCCGGGCGGGACCTGTCCTCGCCCCGGTCATCCTCGTCCCGATCTTGGGCGCAGAGGTAGACGGTCGGCTCGTCGGGCAGGCGATCCTGTCTGAAGACGGCATCGAATTCGGCCCGGTAGGCGTCGGAGAAGAAGACGTTGTGATGCTGGAGCGGAAAGCCGGCCGGCCGTCCCAGCAAGGTCCAGACGATGGCGGAGAGGGAGCGTTTGTCGACCGGCATTCCAGGCACGGCGCGCCCTGCCGCGCGCCCCAAGAGGCCGGTCGAGAGCGCGGCCGCGTCGCCGTTGAAGATCACGCTTTCCGCCGGCAGCACCTCGCCGTTCGCCAGTCTGACGCCGCTCGTGCGGCCGCGTTCGACCAGGATCTCCGCGGCTTCGCATCCATAGATCACCTGCGCGCCGCAGTCGCTCGCCAGACTGCTCATGGCTCTGGCCAGGCGATGCATCCCTCCTCTGATTCGCCAAAGCCCCTCAAGTTCGACATGCGCGACCAGCATCAGCGTCGCCGGGGCATCGAAGGGGGAACTGCCGCAATAGGTCGCGTAACGGGCGAAGAGTTGACGCAGTCGCGGATCCTGGAAGTAACCGCCAAGTGCGCTCCAAAGGCTGGCGAAGGGCTTGATCGCGGTCAGGTCCGGAATGCCGGCGCGGCGGGTCAGTTCCAGCGGGCCGGGACGTTGGGCGGCGATGTAGCTGTCCTTCAGCGTCTCGAAGATCCGTCTGGCGTCTTGGCGGAAAGCCTGGAAGCGCGGTACCTCCGAAGCGCCGGCGAAGGCGCCGATGGCGTCGTCGTTGCAGGCTGGATCGGCAAAGAGGTCGAGACGGCTGCCGTCGGTCCAGCCATGGCGGGCGAGGGTTTCTGCGCGCTCCAGTTCGAGGTGGTCTTCCAGGCTGGTTCCGGCTTCCGCGAAGAGCGCGTCGAAGACCCACTTCATCGTGAAGACCGTTGGGCCGGCGTCCAGCAGAGCGCCGCCGGCGGCCACCTCCCGCATCTTGCCGCCCGGAGTCTCCGCTCGTTCGACCAGCGTGACCTGCAAGCCGCGTGCTGCCGCCGTGATGGCTGCGGCCAGTCCGCCGATGCCGGCGCCGATCACCACGACGCGCTCCGCTGCGGCTGGATCGGGAATAGGCATCTGTCAAAGACTCCTGCCAGCTCGTTCGAGAAAGAGGCATCGAAACTGTACAACAAACTTGACAGTTAGAAATGACAAGTTAGCCTTACATGCATCTTTTGTGCGGAGGAGGCTGCAATGGATGCTGCCACGCGAATCGAACAGGCCTTGAACGGGGCCGTGGCGCGCGCGGAGGTCTCTACGGCACCTCCGAAGCTGGCGGCGGCCATACGCTACGCCGTCTTTCCCGGTGGCGCGCGGGTCCGACCGCAGCTCTGTCTCGCGGTCGCCAGGGCCTGCGGCGACGATACGCCGGCCATGAGCGATTCGGCGGCCGCTGCGGTCGAGTTGTTGCACTGCGCCTCGTTGGTGCATGACGACCTGCCTTGTTTCGACGATGCCGATCTCCGCCGGGGCAAACCGACGGTTCATGCCGTCTACGGCGAAGCGCTCGGAGTCTTGGTCGGCGATGCTCTGATCGTGATGGCCTTCGAATGCCTGGCGCTGGCGGGCGCCGCGATGCCCCAACGGCTGCCCGCGCTGACGGTGACGGTGGCGCGCTCCGTCGGTACGCCCAGTGGCCTGATCGGGGGCCAGGCGTGGGAGAGCGAACCCAATCCCGATCTTGGCCGGTATCAGCGTGCCAAGACGGGTGCGCTCTTTGTCGCCGCCAGTGTGGCCGGCGCGGTTTCGGCAGGTGCCGACCCGGGTCCCTGGCGCACTCTGGGCGACCGGCTGGGCGAGGCCTATCAGGTTGCCGACGATCTGCGCGACGCGCTTTGTACGCCGGAGGAACTGGGCAAGCCGGCCGGTCAGGACGAGGCCTTGGGCCGCCCGACCGCTGTCGCGGAGTTCGGCTTGGAGGGCGCTTGTGTTCGCCTTCAACAGCTTTTGGAGGAAGCGGTCGACTCGATTCCCGCTGCTCCCGGTGCCGAAGAACTGAGACAGTTGGTGCTGCTTCAGGCCAAGCGGCTGACGCCGAAGCACTTGGTCCGGGCGAGCGTTGCCTGAAGTCGCCCAGCCACGCGAAAGCGATCCGGCGGGGCTGTCCCGCACCGGCGAGACCGGTGGCATGAGGCCGACCCTGCACGACCGTTGGCTGGAGTGGCGCGATCGGCTCCTGTCCAGCCCCAGGTTTCAGCGCTGGGCAGCGACCTTTCCTCTGACGCGACCGATCGCACGGCGCCGGGCTGCCGCGCTGTTCGACCTCTGCGGCGGCTTCATCTACTCGCAAATCCTGCTGGCCTGCGTGCGCCTGCAGCTGTTCGAGAAGCTGGCTGATGCGCCGCAGACCGTCGCCCAGTTGGCGCCGAGACTCGCCCTGAGCGAGGCACAGACCTATCGTCTGCTCGAAGCGGCGGTGGCCCTGAAGCTGGTTCAGAAGCGCAGCGCCGGAAGCTATGGCCTGGGGCCGCACGGCGCGGCTCTGCTCGGCAACGGCGGGGTCGCCGAGATGGTCGCGCATCACGCCCTGCTCTACGAGGATTTGGCGGACCCCGTCGCCTTGTTGCGCGGCGAGGTCGGCGAAACCCGCCTGCAGCGCTTCTGGGCCTACGCCGGAAATCCCGCTCCGGAAGAGGTGGCGCCCCCGGGGGTGACCGGTTACTCCGACCTGATGTCCGCCTCCCAAGCGATGATCGCCAAGGAGGTGCTGAACGCCTATCCGCTGGCGCGTCATCGCTGTCTGATGGATGTCGGCGGCGGGCAGGGGACCTTCCTGCTGGCTGCGGCGCGGCGCTGGCCGCAACTGCATCTGCGTCTTTTCGACCTGCCGGCGGTGGCGGCCCGCGCCGAGTCGGCTTTTGCGATGGCGGGGTTGGGCGCGCGCGCCGCGGCGACCGGCGGTGACTTCCATGGCGATCCGCTGCCGGGTGGCGCCGACGTCATCTCTCTGCTCCGCATCGTTCACGATCATGACGACGAAGCGGCGCTGGCCCTCTTGCGGTCGGTGCGCATGGCGTTGCCCGAAGGCGGCCGCCTGCTGCTGGCCGAGCCGATGAGCGGTGCGCCTGGCGCGGAGCCCGCCGGTGCCGCCTACTTCGGCTTCTATCTGCTGGCGATGGGCAGCGGGCGGCCCCGTTATCCGGAAGAATTGAAAGCACTGCTGGCCGAGGCTGGATTTCGCCGCAGTCGACTCGTCGCAACCGATCGGCCTCTGCTGACCAGGCTTCTGGTGGCCGAAGCATGAGGATGAGGCGGAAAGAGTCTTTGGCCCGGCGCGCCCGGCAGCAGGCCGACTTGCGATAGCTCAAAGTTGACAGCGTATGTGTAATGTAGTCTTGACATATACGGCCGTAAAGTTACGCTGACATGTGTGGTGGAAAGGCATCCCGACAGAGGTGCCGCGACCTTCGGGAGACAGGCACAAAATGGAAACAACGGCGGTTGTGCTGAGGGAACCGGGAGAGCTTGCGCTGGATCGCGTCGGCTTGAACGATCCGGCCGCCGCCGACATCGTCGTTCGGACCGAATGGTCCGGGATCAGCACCGGGACCGAGCGTCTTCTCTACAGCGGCAAGATGCCGTCCTTTCCCGGGATGGGCTATCCGCTGGTTCCCGGCTACGAGTCGGTGGGCCGGGTGATCGAGGCTGGCGTCGACTCGGGCCGCACGGTCGGCGAGCGGGTCTATGTGCCGGGCACCAACGCATATCGGGATGTTCGGGGGCTCTTCGGTGGCGCCGCCGCGCGCCTGGTGGTCGCCGGTGACAAGACCGTCCCGCTGGGTGACGGTCTTGCCGAAGACGGAACTCTCCTGGCCCTTGCCGCCACTGCCTATCATGCGATTGCGGGCGGGGGCGATCGGCTTCCGGACCTGATCGTCGGTCACGGCGTCTTGGGGCGGCTGCTCGCGCGCATTGCCTGCGCCGAGGGCGGCTCTCCCACCGTTTGGGAAGTCAATCCCGACAGGCGCGACGGCGCCGAGGGTTACCGCGTCATCGATCCGACGGAAGACGAGGTGCGCGGCTACAGCGCCATCTACGACGTTAGCGGCGCCGACGGCTTGCTCGACAGCTTGATCGGCAAGCTGGCACCGGGCGGCGAGATCGTGCTCGCAGGCTTCTACAGCCAGCCGCTCAGCTTCGCTTTTCCTCCGGCCTTCTTGCGCGAGGCGCGGCTGCGCGTCGCCGCCGAGTGGAAACGCCCGGACTTGCTGGCGGCCAAGGGTTTGATCGACGGGGGCAAGCTGTCTCTCGCGAACTTGATCACCCACCGCGCACCGGCCGCGTCTGCGGAGGCGGCCTACCGCACCGCCTTCGAAGACCCTTCCTGCCTGAAGATGATCCTGGATTGGAGTGAGCGCTCATGACGGCGGCCCCAAATTTTTCCAAGTCCGGTAACTCGGCGCCCGATAACGCCGCAACGGCCAACGCCTCGGCGCAGATGCATCAGCGTCTTCGCGAGGAGGCGGCGATCGAACCCGAAGCCCCCAGCACCGGCCCGGTGACCAAGGAAACGCAGATCATCGCGATCTACGGTAAGGGCGGCATCGGCAAGTCCTTCACGCTCTCCAATCTCAGCTACATGATGGCGCAGCAAGGCAAGAAGGTGCTGCTGATCGGTTGCGATCCGAAATCGGACACCACCTCTCTGCTGTTCGGTGGCAAGGCCTGCCCGACCATCATCGAGACCTCCTCGAAGAAGACCTCGGCCGGCGAGCAGGTCCAGATCGGCGACGTCTGCTTCAAGCGCGACGGTGTCTTCGCCATGGAGTTGGGCGGTCCCGAGGTCGGACGTGGTTGCGGCGGGCGCGGAATCATCCATGGTTTCGAAACGCTGGAGAAGTTGGGCTTCCACGACTGGGGCTTCGACTTCGTTCTACTCGACTTCCTGGGCGACGTCGTTTGCGGCGGCTTCGGACTGCCGATCGCCCGCGACATGTGCCAGAAGGTGATTGTCGTCGGATCCAACGACTTGCAGTCGCTCTACGTTGCCAACAACGTTTGCTCGGCGACTGAGTACTTCCGCAAGCTGGGCGGCAACGTCGGCGTCGCCGGCCTGGTGGTGAACAAGGACGACGGAACCGGCGAGGCCAAGGCCTTCGCCAGCGCGGTCGGCATTCCCGTACTCGCCTCGATCCCCGCACATGAGGACATCCGCCGCAAGTCGGCTAACTACCAGATCGTCGGTTATCCCGGCGGCGAGTGGGGCGGTCTCTTCGAAGAGCTGGCCAAGAACGTCGCGGAGGCGCCGCCGCGAGAGCCTGCGCCGCTCGATCAAGACGGCCTGCTCGCTCTCTTCTCCGCCGCCGAAACCGGACGCGACGTCGTGCTCCAGCCAGCGACGCTTGAGGATATGTGCGGCGGCGCAGTGGTGAACAAGCCGTCCCTCGAAGTGGTCTACGACGAGGTCTGAGAGAGGTTGAGCGATCTTAAATGACACGCAAGATCACAGATCCCCTCATGACCGCCGCTCCGGACGCCGGCGGTCCCGCGCCGAAGCCGGCCGAGGGTCGCGTCGCGCCCGATATCAACGAGTCCGACATTAACGTGAAGGCGACCGAGACCGACGGACTCGGTTGCCACGCGGGCAAGGCCGAGTTGAAAGCGGCGGCGGAGAAGGCCGGTAAGTCAGAGACTCTGGATCGCTACGCGCGTGACTACCCGACCGGCCCGCACGATCAACCGCAGTCCATGTGTCCCGCCTTCGGGTCCTTGCGCGTCGGCCTGCGCATGCGGCGCACCGCGACGGTGCTATCCGGCTCGGCCTGCTGCGTCTATGGCTTGACCTTTACCTCCCACTTCTACGGCGCGCGCCGAACCGTCGGCTACGTCCCCTTCAACTCGGAGACTCTTGTCACCGGCAAGCTGTTCGAGGACATCCGCGACGCGGTCCACAAGCTGGCGGATCCCGAGCTTTACGATGCGGTGGTGATCACCAACCTCTGCGTCCCGACGGCCTCCGGCGTGCCGCTGCAGCTTCTGCCGAAGGAAATCAACGGCGTCCGCATCATCGGCATCGACGTCCCGGGGTTCGGGATACCGACCCACGCCGAGGCCAAGGACGTGCTGGCCGGGGCCATGCTGAACTACGCACGCAGCGAAGCGGAGCAGGGCCCGGTGGCCGCGCCCCGCGGCGGTGCCAGCGAGGCGCCGACGGTGACGCTGCTCGGCGAGATGTTCCCGGTCGATCCGGTCACGCTGGCAGCACTCCTGAAGCCGCTGGGCCTGGCGACGGGTCCCACCGTGCCGACACGGGAGTGGCGCGAGCTCTATGCCGCTCTGGACTGCGCGGCCGTGGCCGCGATCCATCCCTTCTACACCGCTTCGGTGCGCGAGTTCGACGCCGCCGGCCGGCCCGTCGTCGGCTCGGCGCCAGTCGGAGTTGACGGCACGGCAGCTTGGCTGGAGGCCATCGGCAAGACCTGCAACGTACCCGAAAAGCAGATCGATGCCGCCAAGGCTCAGTTCCTGCCGGCCATTCGCACGGCCCTGGCCGGGGCGCCGATCGACGGGCGGATCACGCTCTCCGGCTATGAAGGCTCGGAGTTGATCGTGGCACGGTTGCTGATCGAGAGCGGTGCCGACGTTCGCTACGTCGGAACGGCCTGTCCCCGGACCGTCTGGTCCGATCCAGACCGGGAGTGGCTGGAGAGCCGTGGCGTCATGGTGAAGTACCGGGCGTCCCTGGAAGACGACCTTGCGGCCTTCGCCGAGTTCCAGCCGGACCTCGCGGTCGGTACGACGCCGGTGGTGCAGAAGGCTAAGGAGCAGGCGGTGCCGGCGCTCTACTTCACGAATCTCATTTCCGCCCGGCCCTTGATGGGACCGGCGGGGGCGGGCTCGCTCGGCCAGGTGGTCAACGCCGCACTCGGCAACAAGGCGCGTTTCGAGGAGATGGACAGTTTCTTCGCGGGCGTCGGCAAGGGACACGCCGCCGGCATTTGGGAAGACCTGCCGGTCGCGCCGAAAGCCGCCTCGAAGCCTGTTGCCAAACCGCAAGCGAGCAAACCCCTCAAGCAGCAGTCCGCGAAGGAGGCCGGCGCATGCTAGTGCTCGACCACGATCGCGCCGGCGGCTACTGGGGTTCCGTCTACGTCTTCACGGCCATTAAGGGCCTGCAGTGCATCATCGACGGTCCGGTCGGCTGCGAGAACCTGCCGGTCACCTCGGTGCTGCACTACACCGATGCTCTGCCGCCGCACGAACTGCCGATCGTCGTCACCGGTCTCGCGGAAGAAGAGCTGGGCCAGAAGGGCACCGAGGGCGCCATGAAGCGCGCCCATGAGGCTCTCGATCCGAGCCAGCCGGCGGTGGTGGTGACGGGCTCGATCGCCGAGATGATCGGCGGCGGCGTCACGCCCGAGGGAACCGGGATCCGACGCTTCCTGCCGCGCACCATCGACGAGGACCAGTGGCAGAGTGCCGACCGCGCCATGAACTGGCTTTGGACGGAGTTCGGCCTGCGCAAAGGCAAGGCGCCGAAGGAGAGCAAGCGCCCCGAGGGTGCCAAGCCGCGCGTCAACATCATCGGGCCGGCCTACGGCATGTTCAACATGCCGAGCGATCTCGCCGAGGTCCGCCGCTTGGTCGAAGGCATCGGCTGCGAGATCAACCAGGTCTTCCCGCTGGGCAGCCATCTGAAGGATGTCGGTCGACTGGTCGATGCGGATGTCAACATCTGTCTCTACCGCGAATTCGGACGACTGCTCTGCGAGGGACTGGACAAGCCTTATCTGCAGGCGCCGATCGGTCTGCACTCGACCACCAAGTTCTTGCGGACGCTCGGCGAGTTGACGGGGCTCGATCCAGAGCCCTTCATCGCACGGGAGAAGCACACCACCATCAAGCCGATCTGGGATCTCTGGCGCTCCGTCACCCAGGACTTCTTCGGCACCGCAAGCTTCGCCATCGTTGCAAATGAGACCTACGAGCGCGGTGTGCGTAATTTTCTGGAAACCGAACTCGGTCTGCCCTGCACCTTCTCGTTCCGACGCAGCGCCGGCGTGAAACCCGACAATGAAGCCGTGCGGGATGCGGTGCGGACCAAGACGCCGCTCATTCTCTTCGGCAGCTACAACGAGCGCATGTATCTGGCGGAGATCGGAGCGCGGGCCATGTACCTCCCGGCTTCCTTCCCCGGGGCCATCGTCCGGCGTCACACTGGAACGCCCTTCATGGGCTATGCCGGCGCAACCTATCTGGTGCAGGAAGTCTGCAACCAACTGTTCGACGCGCTCTTCCACATTCTGCCGCTGGGCACCGAGCTGGACCGGGTCGAGCCGACGCCCTCCAGGCTGCATCGCGAGCTCCCCTGGTTGCCCGAGGCGCAAAAGGCGCTGGACGATCTGGTGGCCGCTCACCCGGTGTTGACGCGTATCTCCTTCGCCAAGCGCTTGCGCGACGGCGCGGAGGCGGCCGCGCGCCGCGCCGGCGCTGCTGAAGTGACGCTCGCTCATCTCCGCGCACCGCAAGGCGCGCAGTCGGAGGGGCAGGCGGCATGACCAGGATCTTCACAGCAGGGTTTTCACATGATGCTGCCGCTTCGCTTCGCACTGCGGGGCCGTCGGGGCGGCGCCCTTTCGACAGTCTTTTCACGGCATGGCGACAAGAGGCGGTCGCCATTGCCGCACGACGGGGGATCGCTCGGCTTAGCGGAGCGAACCGTTCAACGGCCTCTCAGCGGAGTGACGTTCATGTCTGATTTCGCTCTTCGTCACAGCACCAACGTCGAGGCCGGATTGCCTGGCCATGGCAGCCGCTCGGGCCAGGTGCGCAATCGCCGCCGGAACGCGGGAAGCTACGAATTCTGGCTCTACTTTGCCGTCAGCTTTCCGATCTTTCTGACGATTGCCGTTCTGGCACGTTTGCTGCCCCGTTCGTGGCGACCGGGTCTGACGGAGCTGCGCGGCAAGGGGTCGGTCTTCGGCGAAGCGAAGGCGGCCGCGAACCGGGTTCTGCCTTTTGTCTTCATGACCTGAAGACAAAAGACAAGGAGATCGTCTGGCTCCGGCCAGGCAATGCGACGGTAACGGGCTCATCCTCCCGATTGGGAGGACAACCTGGACCGATCCCAGCCGTACGGGATGGGTACGGCAGCGGCCTTAAGGCCATGTGATTGGAGGCTGCGTTCATGTCGGAACGTTCCTTGACCGGTCTCAACGAAGACGAGGCGCAGGAGTTTCACGGCATTTTTGTGAAGAGTTTCATCATATTCACGGGCATTGCCGTGCTTGCGCATATCCTCGCCTGGTTGTGGCGGCCCTGGCTGCCGGGACCCGGCGGCTACACCGATGCGGCTATGCTTGACGGTGCGAAAGATATCGCGCTGCAGGCTCTCACGTTGATCGGATAGGGAGAGACGAGAGATGTGGAGAATCTGGATGATCTTCGACCCGCGTCGCACGCTGGTCGCTCTTTTCACCTTCCTGTTCATTCTGGCGTTGCTGATCCACTTCATTCTGCTCAGCACCGACCGGTTCAACTGGCTGGAAGGTCCCACGGGTGCTGCGGGTGCCGCGTCCCAGATGTCGGCCTTGCCGTCGGACGAGATTTTGCGCTCGTAGGACGGACGCCGAGCATCGACCCGGCGGTGGTGGAAGGCGCGTGTGTCGTCTGACTCGTTCGCCCTTCCACCACCGGTCTGGGCCGGCAAGTCTCCTGGAGGTCTCAAGCGATGGCCATGCTCAGTTTTGAACGGAAGTACCGCGTGCGGGGCGGGACCCTGGTTGGAGGAGATCTCTTCGACTTCTGGGTCGGCCCTTTCTTCGTCGGGTTCTTCGGCGTCACGACGATTTTCTTCTCGGCACTGGGAACTGCACTGATCCTATACGGTGCGGCGATCGGCCCGACCTGGAACCCCTGGACGATCAACATTGCCCCGCCAGATCTGTCGTACGGGCTCGGATTTGCACCCCTGAAGGAAGGCGGTCTGTGGCAATTGATCACGATCTGCGCGATCGGTGCGTTCGTCTCCTGGGCGCTGCGCCAGGTCGAGATTTGCCGAAAGCTGGGCATAGGTCTGCATGTGCCGGTCGCCTTCAGCTTCGCGATTCTCGCCTATGTGAGTCTTGTCGTGGTCAGACCCGTCCTGTTGGGTGCGTGGGGCCACGGTTTCCCCTACGGCATCTTCAGCCATCTCGATTGGGTCTCCAACGTCGGCTACCAGTACCTGCACTTTCACTACAACCCGGCGCACATGATCGCGGTGACCTTCTTCTTCACCACGACCTTGGCGTTGGCGCTGCACGGTTCGCTGGTTCTCTCGGCTGCCAATCCCGCCAAGGGCGAACCGGTCAAGACGCCAGAGCACGAGGACACGTTCTTCCGGGATTTCATCGGCTATTCCGTTGGCACGCTCGGCATCCACCGTCTGGGCTTGTTCCTGGCGCTGAACGCGGGGTTCTGGAGCGCCGTCTGCATCGTGATCAGCGGTCCCTTCTGGACCCGTGGCTGGCCGGAGTGGTGGAACTGGTGGCTCGACCTGCCGGTTTGGTCTTAGGAGGTCCGCAGCATGGCTGAATATCAGAATCTTTTCACGCAGACCCAGGTGCGCGGGCCGGCGGAGGCTGGCGTCCCGATTGACGAGAGCTTCTGGCCCCGCCGCGGGACACCCGGCTTCAACCATCTGCTCGGCCGCATCGGAAACGCGCAGATCGGTCCGATCTATCTGGGCTGGTTCGGTGTCACCTCGCTGCTCTGCGGGTTCATCGCCATCGAGATCATCGGGCTGAACATGTGGGCGTCGGTGGGCTGGGACCCAGTGCAGTTCGTCCGGCAACTCTTCTGGCTGGCCCTTGAACCGCCACCACCGTCCTACGGCCTCAGTCTGCCGCCGCTCAATCAGGGTGGTTGGTGGCTGCTCGCGGGCTTCTTTCTGACGGCCTCAATCATTCTCTGGTGGATCCGTACCTACCGGCGGGCCATCGAACTCGGCATGGGCACCCATGTAGCCTGGGCCTTCGCCTCGGCGATCTGGCTCTACCTGGTTCTCGGCTTCATCCGACCGCTGCTGATGGGCAGCTGGGGCGAGGCCGTACCCTTCGGCATCTTCCCGCACCTGGATTGGACGGCAGCCTTCTCGATCCGCTATGGCAACCTCTTCTACAATCCCTTCCACGCACTCTCGATCGTCTTCCTCTACGGCTCGACACTGCTGTTCGCCATGCACGGCGCCACCATCCTGGCGGTCTCCCGTCTGGGCGGAGACCGGGAACTGGACCAGATCGTCGATCGGGGTACGGCGGCGGAGCGGGCCGGGCTGTTCTGGCGCTGGACCATGGGCTTCAACGCGACGATGGAATCCATCCACCGTTGGGCTTGGTGGTTCGCCGTTCTGACGACCCTGACCGGTGGGATCGGCATCCTTCTGACCGGAACCGTGGTCGACAACTGGTACCTCTGGGCCGTCAAGCATGACTTCGCCCCGATGTATCCGGAGGTCTATCCAACGGTACCCGATCCGTCTCTGACGCCGGGAGCAGCCCAATGAAATTCCACATTCCACCTTTTGCGACCCGCTTCGGTATCGCCATCGTCGGGTTGCTGGTGATCCTGGCTTTCTTCGCGGCCCCCATCGCAACCGAGACGGTCCAGCGCGGCTATCGAGGTACGGGCAAGGAGGTGGTGCTCAACGCCAACACGGTGGAGCGCCAGCTGGAAGCCAGTCAGGTTCCGGCCGAGCCGTGGCCTTTGGAAGAAGGGGAAGGTCCCTTGGCGTCCGAGGTTTATGAGAACGTTCAGGTGCTGGGGCATCTCAATGTCGGCAATTTCGACCGCCTGATGGCGGCCATGACCGAGTGGGTCTCGCCGGAGCAGGGCTGCACCTATTGCCACAGTGAGGATGGCAACCTGGCCGATGATGGGATCTACACCAAGGTCGTCTCGCGCCGCATGATCCAGATGACGCAGCATTTGAACAGCCAGTGGACGAACCACGTCGCCGAGACGGGTGTCACCTGCTATACTTGTCACGCCGGTCAGCCGGTTCCGGAGAATATCTGGTTCGACGATCCGGATGCACTCTACGCTGGCGGTTTGGTTGGCGATCGAGCAGGCCAGAACATCGCGGCTCCGGAAGTCGGCATGACTTCGCTGCCGCAGGATGTCTTCCGGCCCTTCATACACGATGAAGCCAACATTCGGGTTGTCGGCAACGAGGCCTTGCCCCACGGCAACGAGCGGACGATCAAACAGACAGAGTGGACCTACGGCCTGATGATTCACATGTCCGAATCGTTGGGGGTCAACTGCACCTACTGTCACAATTCGAATAACTTCGGGTCCTGGGAACAGGCACCGGCGAGTCGTGCCGTTGCCTGGCACGGTATCCGTATGATGCGCGATCTCAACGTCAACTATCTGGAGCCCCTTGGGCCGGTCTATCCGGACATGCGCCTCGGCCCGCTGGGCGACGCGCCCAAGGCCAACTGCGCGACCTGCCACCAGGGAGTCTACAAGCCCTTGTTCGGTGCGCAGATGGTGCTCGACTATCCCAGCCTGCAACAGCCGGGACCGGCCGACCTTCAGGATCCGCCGACCCGCCAGACCGGCCAAGTGAGCAACTAAACCGGACCGCGATCGTTCGGACCGCTAGAAAGCCCGAACGATCGCGTTTTTGCTCCAAGCCGTCTCAGGCCAGTCAAGACCCTCCACTCGGGCCGTCTCCTCCATCATGAAGGCGGCCCTTTTTCTTTTCCCGTTTGATTTGAGTTGTGGCCGTTCAAGGCCTTCGGTCGGCACGTGAGCGGACCGCATCTCACCGCCCCGCCGGTGAACTGCGGAGGTTGTCCGATTTGCGGGCGTCCGTTGTGGTACGACCGCTCTGCTGAGAGGGACTCCAGTACCGGAGGCGATCAGCCTTTGGCGAAGACGATCGTCGCTTCCCCGAGAAGCAGGCCGAACTTGGTTACCCGGGCGCGATTGATCAGCTTGCCGTCCGACTGCAGGAACATGCGGTCATCGAAATCGACGAGCAGACGCTTGGTGCCGAGCGGCAGGGAGAAGCGATAACGCCAGTGAAGCTGGTTACCGACGACCCGACCGCGGGCCTCGCCGATCACGTCGTCTGCGGTACCGCGGTACCCGTTCCGGCCATCCGGCACGATGCGCCAGATGCGCTGTTCAATCTGGCCGTCGTCGTAGACGAAGTCTTCGGTGAGGGTCAGTCTCTTTCCGTCCCAGTCGCCTTCTATCTCGACATCGAACTGACGCTTCAGCTTGCCGAAGCGATCCTGGAAGAGACCCCAGGCGCGCGTATGGCCGGCAAAGTAGTCTTCCAGCCGCAACAGCGGGCGGGCGACGGCCTTGCTTCGGGTCTTCGCGGCGCTGTTTCGCCGTGGACCGGCGCCGCGTCCCTCCGTGTCCGTCCAGACGGCCATAGCGGTCTCTCCCTTCCTTTCTTTGTCTCAACCGAAGGGCGGATTCATTCGCACCACGGCCAGATTGAGTGCGGCAGCCACGCTGACCCACGCGAGATAGGGCACCAACAGCAAGGCGGCCATTCGGGCAAAACGCCACAGGATCACGATCAGCACGGCGATCGAGGCCCAGAGAAACAGAACTTCGATCGAGGCCCAGTCGGGTCTGCGAAAGGTGAAGAACAACGCCGACCAGAGGACATTCAGGAGGCCGTTGAGCAGGAACAGCATTAGCAGGGCGTCGCGGACGCCGCGGTTCGGCGCCGCCCGCCAGGCGGTCGCGGCGGACAGCACGGCCAGGCCCAGAACGACGGTCCAGATCACGCCGAAAGCCCAGTCCGGCGGTCTCCAGCTCGGTTGTTCGAGCGACTGATACCAAGGACCCAGGTCGGTCATGGTGCTGCCCAGTGCAGCGACCAGAACCGCAACGACGGCGGCGACCAGAATCGGCAGAAGCTTCTGGTCGCGCCGCGTTGATCGGAGCATCGTTCCCCGACCTGTCGTATCTTGTCCTGTCGTGCCCTGACCGTCGGTCACGGAGACACCACGCGCAGCAGGTGGGCCATGTCTTTCAGGAAGATACGCAGGTGTGCGCCGGGCCGGGCCTTGACCAGCTTCTTCTCCATGTAAGCCTGCCAAGTCAGGTACTGGACGTCCGGATCCTGGCAGATGGAGACGAAGCGCTCGCGTCTCCGGTCGCTCGAGTACCAGAACTTCTGCATCATCCCGAGGATCCAGAAAACCCGCCCATGCGCACGCATGAACTCTTTGCGGGCGCCGGTGAGCTGTCGCACATCGCCCGTACTCAAGGTACGTTCGGCCGCATGAGCCGCCAACTGGCCGCCGAGCATGGCGTAGTAGATTCCTTCACCCGAGGCGGGAGCGACGATTCCGGCCGCATCGCCGGCGGCGATTACGTCGCGACCGTTGTCCCAACGCTTCAGGGGTTTCAGTGGGATCGGCGCACCCTCCCGGCGGATGGTCTCGTTGCCGCTCATGCCGGTGGAGCTTCGCAAGGCGTCGACGGCACCGCGCAGGGAAAATCCCTTGTTGGCGGATCCGACGCCGACACTCGTCGACTCGCCGTGCGGAAAGACCCAGGCGTAGAAGTCCGGCGAGAGCTTACCTTGATAGTAGACGTCGCAGCGGTCGCTCTCGAAGCTTTCGGACTCTTGCTTCGGCGAGGCGACGATCTCGTGATAGGCGAAGACGCAGGGAACCCGCTCGGCATTGGGGATGCCTGCCTGTTTGGCGACCTGGGAGCGGGCGCCGTCCGCGGCGATGATCAGCCTGCCACGTGCGCGCATCAGCTGCTTGGCTCCGGAGGCCGCGCCTCTGGAGTAGGAGATGACGGCCGTTCCATCTCTATCGCGTTCGAAGGCCTCGAAGGTGCCCGTGCGGCGCTCTGCGCCGTCGCTAGCGGCGCGCTCACGCAGCCACTCGTCGAACTCGCAGCGGTCGACCATGCCGACGTAGCCGCCCTCGATGGGCATGTCGACGCCGCGATCGCTCGGCGAGATCATGCGCGCTTTCGTAATCCGCGCCTTGAGCAGGTGATTTGGGATGGCGAAATCGCGGATCAGCCGGGGTGGAACGGCCCCGCCGCAGGGCTTGATCCGCCCGGCCCGGTCGAGCAGCAGAACGGATCGGCCGGCGCGCGCCAACTCGCTGGCAGCCGTCGCGCCGGCCGGGCCGCCGCCTACCACGATGACGTCGAAGACCTCCGAAGTCTCCGGCTGCAACTGCTCCGGGACATGGTTTGCCTGAGTCATTGTCGCCTCCTCCTGACCCGCGCTACTGGCTGGCGGCGGGCATGCTTACGCCTGTCGTTTTGAAGTCGGTCTCCGTCTTGCGGCCAAGGCCGATGGCGAGGTGGGCCGCGACCAGGAACAGCAGTCCCTCGGCGAGAAATACGGTCGCATAGGCGGCCGCCGGCGAGGCGATGGTCAGTCGCGCAAGATCGATGGCCGCGGTTCCGAGAAAGCCGCCGAGGCCGAAGGCGACGGCCTGAGCCGCGCCCCAAAGGCCCATCCGCACGCCTTCACGTGACCCCGCACCTTTGGTGGCCAGTCTCATCATCGAGCCGATGGCGGCGACCGCGAAGGCGCCGTTGGCGACGCCCAGCGCGAAGACCGAGGGTTGCAACGGCCAGCCGCCGCCGATCAAGCCGCCGAACGCGAGATTGGCAAGGGCCAGAGCCGAAGCGATGCAACCGCCGACGATCCAGGTCTGCAGCGATCCGATCCGGCGCTGCCGCGCCGCGCTTCCCAGGACGCCGACCAACAGCATGCCGACGAAAACCCCGGCATGCTGCACGCCGGCCAATTGGGTCGATTGCCCCGGCGTCAGCCCGAAGACCGTGCCCGCGAAGGGTTCGAGGATCAAGTCCTGGGCGCTGTAGGCCAGCATGGAGACGAAGACGAAGATCGCAAAGCGGCGCGCTTCGGGTTCGGCCCAGACCTGCTCGAGCGCTTCCCGGAAACTGCCGTCCACGCGCGGCTGCGACGGGGCAAGCGTATCACCGCGAGCGCCGGTCCTCTCGACCCCGGCAAGCGCCAGAAGGGTCAGCAGAAAGGCAAGCCCGGAGACCGTACCCGAGACCAGCACCAGTCGCCGGGGCGAGAAGGGATCGAGAAAATGGCCGGCCAGCATCGCGGTGATCACGAAGCCTGCGATCATCATCATCCAAACCAGAGTGGCCGCCGCCGCGCGCCGGCGCGCCGGAACCTGGGTCGCCAGCAAGGTCAGCAGCGCCGTACCGGCGGCCCCCACGCCGCCGCCGATCAACACGAATGCGCCGGTCGCCAGGGCGATACCGGCGAGCAGGTTGCTTGCCATCCAGGCCGTCGCCACGGCCGCACCCAACCCGCCGAGCGCCAAGGCCGCCATGCCGCCGACGATCCAGGGCGTGCGTCTTCTGCCCTTGTCCGAGCCGTAGCCCCAGCGCGGGCGCAGAACCTGCAAGGCGTAGTGCAGCGCGACGAGGGCGCCGGGCAGCATCGCCGGCAGAGCCAGTTCGACCACCATGATCCGGTTTATGGTCGAGGTGGTCAGCACGACGATGGCGCCGAGGGCCGTTTGCACCAGGCCCAGACGAAGGATGCCGAGCCAACCGAGAGATCCGGCCGGGCTCATGGGAGGTCTGCACTCATGACGTGCCCACGGCTGTCAGCGCAGCCATTTCGGGGCGGATCGCGAAAGCGCAGATCAGCATTCCGGCGACGTAGAGGGTCGTACCGGTGGCGTTGTACCAAGGTGCCAGTTCCCGCGGGCGGCCGATCAGGCGGATCATCAAGATAAGCTGGAGCAGAAGCAGGCCGGCAACGGCGGCTGCGTAGATGGGGTGGCCCCAGTCGAACAGCAGCCAAACCACGACGGCCTGGGGAAGCGCCATCACCAGACAGGCGAACTTGGCGGCACGCGCGACTCCTAGCTGTACGGGCAGGGAGCGCACACCCATCTGCCGATCGCCTTCGACCGCCTTGAAGTCGTTCAGGGTCATGATGCCGTGGGCGCCCAGGGAGTAGAGCGCCGCCAGGATCACGATCTTCCAGTCGGGGGCCATCGCCATCATCAGGGCGGCTCCGGTGAACCAGGGGATGCCCTCGTAGGCAAATCCACAGGCGGCATTGCCCCACCAGCCGTTCAGCTTCAGGCGGGCCGGCGGCATCGAGTAAGCCCAGGCCAGCAGAAGGCCGATCAAGGCCGCCCAGAAGACCCAGACGCCCAGGACCCAGGCGACGATCAGCGACATGACCGACCAGACCACCGCTATGTAGAGGCCCCAGCGGCCCGGGACGCGTCCCGAGGGGATCGGGCGATCCGGTTCGTTGATCGCGTCGACGTGGCGGTCGAACCAGTCGTTGACCGCTTGGCTGGTGGCGCAGACCAGCGGGCCGGCCAGCGCGATCCCCAGAAGAATTTCCCACCAGCGCTCGAGCAGAGGCACACCGGACGACACCACGCCGCACATGAGAGCCCACATCGGTGCGAACCAGGTGATCGGCTTCAGCAGCTCCAGCACCGTTCCTGGCGCCGGATAGGCGCGGGCGCGGGCGGCAGTCTCGATTGCGCGATCGCTCATGACTGTAGTGTTATGTTGACGTCAAAAAGTGTCAAGCAAACGCGACAATCGTTCCGCCCGGACGGACGAGTTTTGATACGCATCAATTTCCGGTTTCGGGGCGAGAGCGGACGCGCGAAGGAGATGCGGATTGAAGCCGGTTCGGCAGACGGAGCCGGACGACGATCTCCCGGAACCGGATCGGCTCTACCCGGCTTCGGTTTCCTCGCCGATGCCGTAGCGCCGAAGCTTCGCATAGAGGCTCTGACGGCTGAGACCGAGCATCTGCGCCGCCGAAGCGCGATTGTCGCCGGTCAGTTTCAGAGCCGCCTCGACACAAAGCCGCTCGATGATATCGGTGGTATCGCGCACGAGGTCCTTGAGCGGGACACGGCCGACCAACTCCGTCAGTTGCTCGACCGACTGCGGCAGCTCTTCGCTTGGCCTGAAGCTCGTTGCCACCCGCTTACCGATGGATCGGATGACGAAGCCTATGCAGGGCTCCTCGCCGTTCTCCACCGATACGGCCGAGACCATCACGTCATCGGTGGTGCCCAGTTCGCTGTGGATCACCGTTGCATAGTCGCTGACCGATCCCTGTTCGCGCAGGGACTTCACCAGCACCTGGCTGTCGACACCTGGACGGCCGAGCCAGCGCTCGAGCGGTTGGCCGATCGCCTGCTCGTCGCCGACCAGCTGAGCCATCTCCAGGAAAGCCGCGTTGGCGCTCAGGATCTTCCGACCGAGGTCCGTCACCACGAAGCCGTCGGGCAAATTCTCCATCACGCGGGCCACGCGAGTCTCGGCCTCAGGCGGTTGCTTCTGATCGAGCGGCCCGACGAGTGGCGCAAGGCGTACAAGAATATGAACCGTCTTGTCCTGGCGGAACAGGGTGGCGGAGATCGAGATCGGCTGACTGGTCGAAGCCAGCGTCGCTTCGGTGCGCTCCGCCTTACCGACGGCGCGCACCGTTGCCACAAGCGTCTCCGCGGCCTGGCGCGACTTCGGTTTGAAGAGATCGAGGAAAGCCTTGCCGGCGATGCGCTTTTCACCGCTGCCGAGCAGCTTGGCGGCTGCCGGATTCGCATCGATGATGCTTCCGCTGCCGGCATCGACGATCAATACGGCTTCAGATGAGATCTGGAATAAAAGCCGGTAGCGCGTCTCGGCGTGGCGGAGGCGGGCGTACTCCCGTTCCATAGACTGCTGATAGTCGATCAAGCGCTGTTGCGCGTCGGTCAGCACCCTTTGGTCACGGCCGATCGCGACAATCCGGCCGTTTTGCCCCGCCTGCAGGACCGCGTAGCGAACCAAGAAGGACTCGTCGCCAGCCGAAATATGATTTACTTCGCGCCAGCGCGGCGGCGCCGACTCTTGAGCTTCGTGGATCAGTCGTTCGACTTTGGCTCGGCTTTCGACGGTAACGGTCTCGATCCAGGGCCGTCCGATCCAGGACTTGGCACTTTCCAAGCTGGAGCATTCGGGCCCAAGGGCAACGTCGTGAATGGTACCGTCTGGATTGACGACGAGGGCGATATCCGCCGCCGTCGCAATGAGATCGGCCGCAAATCCGGCATCGAGATCCCCGAGCGAGGACTCCGGCGTCCTAAACTGAACGGCGCTGTCGTGCGAGACCCGCGGCTCCATCGTGCTTCCTGTTTTTCCTCGTCGGCGCGGCGGCGGCCGACACGCAGGGCGGCGCCGACAAACGATCGGCTTCCAGAACCGCCAAGCACCCATCTCCGGCCATCCCATCGGCTCCGGCACGCGATACCAGATCGGGACGTTCGTTGAATGCGTTACCTCCTACCAGGAAGGAGATACCCGGATTGCGAGACACTTGACGCAAAGATCGGATACAGGACTGCAGGCCATCGAGCAACCCAACACGGCTCATGGAGAAACCGACAACTGTGAACCACTCTTTGCGCAGAAGCTTGCTGACGGATCTGTTGTCCGCGGAGGCGACCGTGACCTCCCAACCGGCGCGACGCAGGAAATGCTCGACCAGGGACAAGCCGAAGGCATGCTGTTCGCCCGGTGCGGGCATCAGCAGGATCCGCCGGCCGGGATGTGCCTCGTCGGTGTTTTCCGCTTCGAAGTCGGGACTGAGCTCGCGCAGGATCTGCTGCAGCCGGGCGAGTCCGATGGTGACGTCGATGAAGCTGCACTCGTCGGCCAGCCAGAGATCGCCCAGAAACTGAGCGCAGGGCGCCAGCAAGTCCAGAAACAGGCAGTCGAGCGATGTGCCGTGCGCGCGCAGCAGCTCCAGATGCGCCAGGGCAACGCCGACGTCCTGGGAGATGACCAGCTTGGCGAAGGCTTCGATGTCGCTCGCATTCGGAACCCGATGCATGTCGAGCACCACCGGCATGCCGTTTTCCGCTTGCCCGCTCTCCGACGTGCCATGAGCGAGCTTCAACCTTGGAATGATTTCGCCTTCGATCGTTCGAGCCAGTCGCGCTCGCTTTTGGGACTCTTCGAAGTCCGAAAGGGGCGTCTCGCTCGATCCGCGCACGGGCGATTCGATGCCGTACTGTTTTTCTCGTGGGTTGTGCTTTACGGAAATACTGTCGCGACGCTGAAACACTGAACCGGTTTCGCTGTGTCCGCCCAACGCTCCCATGGTTTCCTCCCCGGGGCTTGGTCGTTCCCGTTTTCCGGGAACATGGTTAATTTCCCATAACTAGCCCAACACGAGTCATAAAACCGTTCAATCGAAACCGACGCTCTTCCGGTCAGCTGCCTGATTTTTGATCTAGGTCAGCCGCAACCGACACAGTGACCACAGTGTAAGTAAGGGAATCGCCGTATGTAAAGCAAATTGAACGTCCAGCAAAGTTGACACTTT
Source organism: Algihabitans albus (assembly GCF_003572205.1). Lineage (NCBI taxonomy): Bacteria > Pseudomonadati > Pseudomonadota > Alphaproteobacteria > Rhodospirillales > Rhodovibrionaceae > Algihabitans > Algihabitans albus. The sequence continues at coordinate 15,468 of NZ_QXNY01000010.1, read as the reverse complement.
CGATCCGGCGAGACTAGAGTCTCTTCAACGCGAACGATACGTGCGAACAGGCGCGAAGGAGACGCGGGGAATGGACCAAGGGATTGGTCGGGTGAGGAACACAGGTAGGGAAGCGCAGGTGGAGGCGGCTTTGTCCGTACGGCAGCCTCTCTACACGCCTGAGCAGCGTTTGCGGCGCGACGCCTCCCGTTGGACCCTGGTCCAGGGCATCCTGGCTCCCCTGCAGTTCTTGGTTTTCCTGATCTCCCTGGGGCTGGTGCTCCGGACACTCGCCACAGGCGAAGGTCTCGCGGTCGCCCATGCCTCGATCGTGGTCAAGACCCTGGTCCTCTACAGCATCATGGTGACCGGGGCGATCTGGGAGAAAGAGGTTTTCGGCAAGTACCTCTTCGCCCCGGCTTTCTTCTGGGAAGACGTGTTCAGCATGGGCGTCATCGCCCTGCACACGGCCTACCTGGTCGCGCTGACGACCGGCTGGTTGGGGACCGAAGGCCTGCTCCTGCTCGCGCTCGCCGCCTACCTCGCCTATGTCGTGAACGCGGCTCAGTTCCTTTGGAAACTGCGTCTGGCACGCTTGGACGAGGCACGCCGGAGGCGCCCCGAAGATCGGCCGCTGGGGGCCGCGGCACCCGCGATGGAGGCTGCGAAATGAGCCAGGTCGCGACGACGCTTCCGACACCTTCCAAAGCCGGCGCTTGCAGCGCGCCCGAGGTCTTGCGCGAGCGCGGTCAACGGGAAGTCTTCTGCGGTCTGACCGGGATCATCTGGTTGCACCGCAAGATCCAAGACGCTTTCTTCCTGATCGTCGGCTCGCGGACCTGTGCGCACCTGATGCAGTCCGCCGCCGGCGTGATGATCTTCGCCGAGCCGCGCTTCGGCACGGCGATCATCGAAGAGCGCGATCTGGCCGGCATGGCCGACGCCAATGACGAGCTGGACAAAGTGGTGTCCCGGCTGCTGGCGCGGCGACCGGATATCAAGCTTCTGTTTCTGGTCGGCTCCTGTCCCTCGGAGGTCATCAAGCTCGATCTTTCCCGCGCCGCTCAGCGCTTGTCCAAGCAGTTCATGCCGGATGTGCGAGTGCTGAATTACAGCGGCAGCGGCATCGAGACGACCTTTACCCAGGGCGAGGATATGTGCCTCGCCGCACTGGTCCCGGAGCTGCCGGCCGAGACGTCCGACGCCGAGCCCTCTCTGATGCTGGTCGGGGCCTTGGCCGATGTGGTCGAGGATCAGTTCCTCCGCAGCTTCAAGGCGTTGGGACTCGACAGGATTTCGGTTCTGCCGCCGCGGCGCTCGACGGACCTGCCCGCGGTCGGGCCGAACACCCGCTTTCTGCTGTGCCAGCCGTTCCTCGGTGAGACGGCGCGCCTGCTGGAGGAGCGGGGCGCCCAGCGTCTGGCGGCGCCCTTCCCCTTGGGCGTGGAGGGGACCACGGCCTGGCTCAAGGCGGCCGCCGATGCCTGGCAGGTCTCGGAGCAGCGGTTCCGCGAGGTCACGGCGCCGGCCCAGCAGCGGGCGCGCATCGCCACCGCGCGCTACCGCGATCAATTGGCCGGCCAGCGCATTTTCTTCTTTCCCGATTCGCAATTGGAGATCCCGATCGCCCGCTTTCTGGCGCGTGAGCTGGACATGCAGCTGATCGAGGTGGGCACGCCCTACCTGCATCGGCAGCACATGTCCGAGGAGTTGGCGCTGCTGCCGGAGGGGGTTCAGCTCAGCGAGGGTCAGCATGTCGACCGTCAGATCGATCGCTGCCGTGCGGCTCAGCCCGACCTGACGGTCTGCGGTCTGGGCCTGGCAAATCCTCTCGAGCAGGAAGGGCTGACGACGAAGTGGTCGATCGAGCTGGTCTTCACGCCGATCCAAGGGTTTGAGCAGGCCGGGGATCTCGCGGAGCTCTTCGCGCGTCCGCTGGTCCGCCGGACGAAGCTGGAGGTCTAGGGGCATGCAACTGACCGTCTGGACCTACGAGGGCCCGCCACACGTCGGAGCCATGCGGGTCGCGACGGCGATGCGCGAGGTGCACTACGTGCTGCATGCTCCGCAGGGCGACACCTATGCAGATCTGCTCTTCACCATGATCGAGCGGCGCGACCGGCGTCCGCCGGTCACCTACACGACCTTCCAGGCGCGCGACCTCGGCAGCGACACCGCCGAGCTGTTCAAGACGGCGGCGGCGGAAGCCGTGGAACGTTTTCAACCTCAGGCCCTGATGGTCGGTGCTTCCTGCACGGCCGAATTGATCCAGGACGATCCGGGCGGCCTCGCCAAGGCGCTGGGTCTGTCCCTGCCGGTGGTGCCACTGGAACTGCCCTCCTATTCGAAGAAGGAAAACTGGGGAGCGGCGGAGACGTTTTACCAGATGGTCCGCACGCTGGCCGGACCGAACGCGCCGGCGCCGGGCGTGACCCGCCCGGAGCGCCCGGCCGATGCGCGGCCGAGCTGCAATCTTCTAGGCCCCACGGCCCTGGGGTTCCGCCATCGCGACGATGTCCTCGAAGTGACGAAGCTGCTGCAGTCGATCGGCGTCGAGGTCCAGGTCGTGGCGCCCTTGAACGCCACACCGGCCGATCTGGCGCGACTGGGAGACGCGGACTTCAACGTAGTCCTCTATCCGGAGATCGCGCAGACGGCGGCGGGCTGGCTGAAGCGGACCTTCCGTCAGCCGCACACCACCGTCGTTCCCATCGGGATCGGTGCCACCCGCGATTTCCTGGCCGAGGTCGCCGAACTTGCCGGAGTCGATCCGGGCCCCGCCCTGGCCGGTGCACCGTCGCGTCTGCCCTGGTGGTCGCGCTCGATCGACTCGACCTACCTGACCGGCAAGCGCGTTTTCGTGTTCGGCGACGGCTGCCACGTCGTTGCCGCCGCCCGCATCGCCCGAGAAGAACTGGGCTTCGAAGTGGTGGGTCTCGGCACCTACAGCCGTGAGATGGCCCGCGAGGTCCGGACGGCCGCCGAAGGCTACGGCCTGGAGGCTCTGATCACCGACGACTATCTGGAGGTCGAGGAGCAGATCGAGGCCTTGCAGCCGGAGTTGGTCCTCGGCACCCAGATGGAGCGGCACATCGCCAAGCGGCTCGGTGTCGGTTGTGCCGTGATCTCCGCACCGGTGCACGTTCAGGACTTTCCCGCGCGCTACGCCCCGCAGATGGGCTGGGAAGGCGCGAACGTGATCTTCGATACCTGGGTCCATCCCTTGATGATGGGTCTGGAGGAACACCTGCTCGGCATGTTCCGCGAGGACTTCGAGTTCAACGACGAGGCCGGCGGTTCGCACTTGGGCCATGGCAGCAAGCGATCGGGTCCCGAGGCTCCGGTCGAGAGCCGCGAGGCAGCGCCGGGTCCGGAGACGGCAATCCCACAGACTTCGACCGCCGAAGCTATGGCCTCCCAGACCACGACCCCGGAGACGACGACCCCGGTCGCACCGTTCTGGACGGCAGAAGCCGAGTCGGAACTCGGTAAGATTCCCTTCTTCGTTCGCGGCAAGGCGCGCCGCAACACCGAGCGCTTCGCCAACCAGCGAAGCATTTCAGCCATCACTGTCGAGACGCTCTACGATGCCAAAGCCCACTTCGGCAAATAGCACGCCGTCCGCCGCGAAGGTTTCGGACCGGGATCTTTCGGCCGGCGCCGTTCCGATCCGCGTCGTTCTGGTGACCCTGGACCGTCATTTGGCGAGCGCCGCCGCGCGCGCCGTCGGAACGTTGAAGCGCGATCTTCCGGGATTGGAGTTCGGTTTTCACGCCGCCACCGACTGGGCCAACGATCCGGACTCCCTCGCGCGTTGCAAGGCGGACATCGCCCGCGGTGACATCGTTGTCGCCTGCATGCTCTTCGTCGAAGAGCACATTCAGGCCGTGCTGCCGGACCTGCAGGCGCGGCGCGACCAGTGCGACGCCATGGTCGGCTGCATCTCGGCCGGTGAGATCGTCAAGCTGACGCGCCTCGGTCGTTTCGCCATGGACGGCAGCAGCCAGGGCGGCATGTTGGCGCTCCTCAAGCGCCTTCGCGGCGGTAAGAGCAAGGATGGCCAGAAGGGCATGAGCGCCGGCGCCAAGCAGGTCGCCATGCTGCGCCGCCTGCCGAAGATCCTGCGCTTTATCCCGGGCACGGCCCAGGACGTCCGGGCCTACTTCCTGACCCTGCAGTATTGGCTCGCCGGTTCGGAACATAACATCGTGCAGTTGGTCCGGTTCCTGGTCGACCGCTACGCCGCCGGCCCCCGCAGCGCCTTGCGCGGCACCCTTCCGGCCAAGCCGCCGCTCGATTACCCCGACCTCGGTCTCTATCATCCGCGCTTGACCGCGGGCATTGCGGAGCAGCCGGGCAAGCTGCCGCGTCTGAAGCCGGCGCAGCGCCAGGGCCGCGTGGGCTTGTTGCTGATGCGTTCCTACGTTCTGGCCGGCGACACAGGTCATTACGACGGCGCCATCGCCGCGCTGGAGGCCGAGGGCCTGGAGGTCGTTCCGGCCTTTGCGGTCGGCCTCGACCAGCGCCCGGCGATCGAGGCTTTTTTCCTGCGTGACGGCCGCCCGACCGTCGATGCGGTGGTCTCCCTGACGGGCTTCTCTCTGGTCGGCGGTCCAGCCTACAACGACGCCGAGGCAGCCGAAGAGATGCTGGCCGCCCTCGATGTGCCTTACATCGCCGCACAGGCGGTGGAGTTCCAAAGCCTGGAGCAGTGGGGCAACTCGAGCCGCGGGCTGATGCCGGTCGAATCGACCATTCAGATCGCAATTCCCGAGTTGGACGGCGCCACTGGTGCGGCCGTCTTCGGCGGCCGCTCCTCCGGCTCGGGCGAACTCTGCCAAGGCTGCGATCGTCACTGCTGCTTCGAGGCGGCGGGCGCCCAGGACATGCACGTCTGCCATGACCGCGCCGAGGCTTTGGCGGCGCGCGTCGCCAAGCTCGTCGCCTTGCGTAAAGCCGAGGTGGCGGAGCGGAAAGTCGCTATCGTGCTGTTCAACTTCCCGCCCAACAGCGGCGCCACCGGCACGGCGGCCTACCTCGACGTCTTCGCCTCCCTGCATGCGACGCTGCAGGCGATGCATCGGGAGGGCTATGAAGTCGAACTGCCGGACTCGGTGGAGGCGCTGCGCGCCCGCCTGCTCGAGGGTAACGCCCAGCAGTATGGAGCCGACGCCAACGTGGCGGCTCGCATCGCGGTCGACGACCATGTCCGGCGCGAGCCTTGGCTGAAGGATATCGAGGCGGCCTGGGGTTCCGCGCCGGGGCGTCAGCAGACCGACGGACGCAGCCTCTTCGTGCTCGGCGCCCACTTCGGCAAGGTCTTCGTCGGCGTCCAGCCCGGCTTCGGCTACGAGGGCGATCCGATGCGGCTATTGTTCGAGCAGGGTTTCGCGCCAACCCATGCCTTCAGCGCTTTCTATCGCTGGCTGCGCGAAGACTTCGGCGCTCATGCGGTCCTGCACTTCGGGACCCATGGCGCCCTCGAGTTCATGCCGGGCAAGCAGACGGGCATGTCGGGCGCCTGCTGGCCCGACCGTCTGATCGGCGCGCTGCCGAATCTCTATCTCTATGCCGCCAACAATCCGTCAGAAGGCACGATCGCCAAGCGCCGCTCCGGCGCGACGACGGTCACCTACATGACGCCGCCCGTCACTCACGCCGGACTCTATCGAGGGCTGAGCGAGCTGCGCGCCTCGCTCGATCACTGGCGGGGACTGCCACCCGACGCAGAGACGGAGCAGTCGGAGCTTGCGACCTTGATTCAGGCCCAGGCCGCGGAGGTCGATCTGGCCGAGCCGGAGCCTCTTTGGAATGGTGACGCCAATCAACGGATCGGCCGCTTGAGCGCGGAGTTGAGCGAGATCGAGCAGTCGTTGATTCCGCACGGCCTGCATGTGGTCGGGCAGGCGCCGAGTCCCGAGGAGCGGGGCGAACTGCTCTATGCGATGGCGGAGCTTGAGCCCGCAACGGCCCCTTCGCAAGCCGCCGTGGCCGCCCTGGTTGCCGGTCGGACGGCGGAGGAAGCGGCCCGGATCGACGGCCACGGAGAAGACCAGGCGCGCATCTCCGTGCTGTCCGAACTGGCCGAGGCGAACGCCAAGATGCAAGGCGATCACGAGATCCGCGGTCTGCTGCATGCCTTGGAGGGCGGCTACATCCGGCCAGTTCCGGGTGGCGACCTGCTGCGCACGCCGCAGATCCTGCCGACCGGGCGGAACCTGCACGGCTTCGATCCCTTCCGCATCCCCAGTGCCTATGCGGTCGCCGACGGTCGCCGTCAGGCCCAGCGATTGCTCGACCGCCATCTGGCCGAGGGCAACGGGCTGCCGAACTCCGTCGCCTTCGTGCTCTGGGGCACCGACAATCTGAAGAGCGAGGGCGGGCCGATCGGTCAGGTTCTGGCGCTGCTCGGCGCCAAGCCGCGCTTCGACGGTTACGGCCGGCTTTGCGGCGCCGAGCTGCTGCCGCTCGAAGACCTCGGTCGACCGCGCATCGATGTGGTCGTCACCCTGTCCGGCATCTTCCGGGATCTCCTACCGCTACAGACAAAGCTGCTGGCCGAAGCAGCCTGGCTGGCCGCCAGTGCCGAAGAGCCGCTGGAGATGAACTTCGTTCGTCGCCATGCCCTGGCTTATCAGGCCGAACACCAGTGCGATCTAGAGACCGCGGCGCTGAGAGTCTTCTCCAATGCCGACGGGGCCTACGGTTCGAACGTCAATCAGCTCATCGAAAGCGGTGCCTGGAACGACGAGGACGAACTGGCCGAGACCTACAGCCGGCGCAAGTGTTTCGCCTACGGGCGCTCGGGTCAGCCGGAGCGGCAGAGCGATCTGCTGCAGTCGATGCTGGCCGACGTCTCGCTCGCCTATCAGAATCTGGAATCCGTCGAGGTCGGAGTGACCACGGTCGATCACTACTTCGACACCCTCGGCGGGATCGGCCGTGCGGTCCAACGTGCCCAGGGTACGTCGGTGCCGGTCTATATCGGCGATCAGACCCGGGGCGACGGCACGGTGCGCACGCTGGGCGAGCAGGTGGCACTGGAGACGCGCACGCGCATTCTCAATCCGCGCTGGTACGAAGGCATGCTCAAACATGGCTACGAGGGCGTGCGTCAGATCGAGGCGACGGTGACCAATACCGTTGGCTGGTCGGCCACCACCGGCCAGGTGCAGCCCTGGGTCTACAGCCAGGTCAGCGAGACCTTCGTGCTGGATCCCGAGATGCGCCGCCGGCTGGCGGACTTGAATCCCAAGGCGTTGGCGAAGGTCGCCAATCGTCTGCTGGAAGCGCATGAGCGCAAGTACTGGAGCCCCGACGACTCGACCCTTGAGGCCCTTCGCCAGGCCGGCGAAGAGCTTGAGGATCGCCTGGAGGGGATTGGAGACGGCGTGGCCGGCCAGGTGACCGGCGGCGTTGCCGCTTAATCGTTACGCCCGGCGGCTTGGCCGCCTAACCGTTACGCGAGGAGTGGCCTTGATGGGCAGCATGACAAGTGTTCTTCCCAAACGCGCCGACGGCGAAGGCAGCGTTCAGGTGGAGATGGACCCGAGCCTTCAGATCGGAAAAGCCAAGGTCTTTGCGGTCTACGGTAAGGGAGGGATCGGCAAATCTACGACCTCGTCCAACCTTTCCGTGGCTTTCTCGAAGTTGGGCAAGCGGGTGCTCCAGATCGGCTGCGACCCGAAGCACGACAGCACCTTCACCCTGACCAAGCAGTTGATGCCCACCGTGATCGACGTGCTGGAATCGGTCGACTTCCATTCCGAGGAACTGCGCGTCGAGGACTTCGTGTACGAAGGCTTCAACGGCGTGATGTGCGTCGAGGCGGGCGGACCACCGGCGGGGACCGGCTGCGGCGGCTACGTGGTCGGCCAGACGGTGAAGCTGCTGAAGGAACATCACCTGCTGGAAGATACCGACGTGGTGATCTTCGACGTTCTGGGCGATGTCGTCTGCGGCGGCTTCGCGGCTCCCCTGCAGCATGCGGATCGTGCGCTGATCGTCACCGCGAACGATTTCGACTCGATCTACGCGATGAACCGGATCGTCGCCGCGATCCTGGCCAAGTCGCGCAACTACGATGTCCGCCTCGGCGGGGTGATCGCCAATCGCTCGGCAGCCACCGATCAGATCGACAAGTTCAATGCCAAGGTCGGCCTGGATGTTCTGGCGCACCTGCCGGACCTGGACGAGATCCGCCGCTCGCGCCTGAGCAAGTGCACGCTCTTCGAGATGGAGACAACGCCAGCGGTCGAGGCCGTTCAGAAAGAGTACCTGCGCCTGGCCCAGATTCTCTGGGACGGCCGCGATCCCTTGCTGGCGACGCCGATGAAGGATCGCGACATCTTCGATTTGCTTGGATTCAACTGATGCCCACCACCACCTTCGCAACGCGCCGAGGCCAGCTCGAGCACTACTTTGACCGAACGGCGGTCGAGGCCTGGGCACGCCTGACGTCGGATGCGCCGGTCAGCCGGATCCGGGCGACGGTACGTGCGGGGCGCGACCGGATGCGGGCGACCCTGCTGTCCTGGCTGCCTCGGGATATGACCGGGATGCGTTTGCTCGATGCCGGTTGCGGCACGGGCTTGTTGTCGGTGGAAGCGGCGCGGCGCGGCGCGGCCGTCGTGGCGGTCGATGTCTCGCCGACTCTGGTCGGTCTGGCGGGAGAAAGGTTGCCTGCCGATGTCGATCCGGCGCGGCTCGATTTCCGGGTCGGCGACATGCTGGATCCGGCCCTGGGGCAGTTCGATCATGTCGTCGCGATGGACTCTCTCATTCACTACAAGCCCGGCGACGCCGTTCAGGCGCTGGCGCGGCTTGGTGAACGAACCACGGGCTCCATCGTCTTCACCTTCGCGCCGCGCACACCGCTCCTGAGCGCCATGCATGCGGCCGGTCAGCTCTTCCCGCGCAGCGACCGCGCGCCGGCGATCGAACCGGTCAGTCCCAGCGGCCTGCGGGCGCGCATTGGACGTTCCCCCGGGTTGGAAGACTGGCGGACGGGCCGGAGCGAGCGGATCGTCAGCGGTTTCTACACCTCGCAGGCCCAGGAATTGATCAAGGGGGAGTCGGTCGTTCGATGAGTTGGTTGCGCGACCAGATCACCGGGTCTTGGATGCGGATCGGTCCGCAGTTTCTGCCGTTTGCGGATGCGGCGAGCCGAGAACTGCCGATCGGCCGGCTGTTGCGCCTGTCGCTCTTCCAGGTTTCGGTCGGGATGGCGGTGGTCTTGCTGACGGGGACGCTCAACCGCGTGATGATCGTCGAACTCGGTGTGTCGGCGGGGCTGGTCGCGGTCATGGTTGCCCTGCCGCTGGTCTTCGCGCCGCTGCGCGCGCTGATCGGTTTCCGCTCCGACACCCATCGCTCCGCGCTGGGATGGAGGCGGGTTCCCTTCATCTGGATCGGAACGCTGCTGCAGTTCGGCGGCTTGGCGATCATGCCTTTCGCCCTCTTGGTGCTTTCGGCCGACGTGGTGCATGGACCCGAGGTGCTTGGTCATATCGGCGCGGCGTTGGCCTTCCTGCTGGTCGGTGCGGGTTTGCACACGACACAGACGGCCGGGCTGGCCCTGGCGACCGATATCGCACCGGTCGAAACGCGGCCGCGCGTGGTGGCGCTGCTCTACGTCATGCTGCTGTTGGGCATGGTTGTGAGTGCCCTGCTGTTCGGCTTGCTCCTGTCGGACTTCAGCCAGATCAAGCTGATCCAGATCGTTCAGGGCGCAGCGGCGATTACCGTCGTGTTGAACGTCATTGCCCTCTGGAAGCAAGAGGCACGCAACCCGGAGCGGACCCGAAGAGACCTGCAAAGCCCAAGCTTCCGCGAGGCCTGGGACGGCATAAGAGACGGCGGCCGGACCAGGCGTTTGCTTGTCGCGGTGTTTCTCGGCACTGCCGGCTTCTCGATGCAGGACGTTCTGCTGGAGCCTTACGGCGGCGAGATTCTGAACCTGAGTGTGGGCGCAACCACGCAGCTGACCGCGATCCTTGCCGGCGGCTCGCTGGTCGGCTTCGCGTTGGCGGCGCGCCGCCTGAGCCGGGGGGGTGATCCTTTCCGGTTGGCCGCCTTGGGAATGCTGGTGGGCATCGCCGCCTTTTCCGCCGTGATTTTCGCGGCGCCTCTGGAATCGGTGGCCATGTTTCGCGTCGGCACTGCCCTGATCGGCTTCGGCGGCGGGCTGTTGGCGGTCGGTACGCTGACGGCGGCCATGGCGATCGCCGATACCAAGGCCGCGGGCTCGGGCATGGCGCTCGGCGTCTGGGGCGCGGTGCAGGCAACGGCCGCCGGCGGCGCCATCGCCTTGGGCGGTCTGTTGCGCGATACGGTCGGACACTTGGCCTCGATCGGCGCGCTTGGGCCGGCTCTTACCGATCCGTCGATCGGCTACTCGGTCGTCTATCACCTCGAAATTCTGCTGCTGTTCGCGGCACTGGTCGCCATCGGTCCGCTCGTACGGGTGGATAGCGGCGTCGCATCGGTTCGTTTGGAAAGACCGGCGCGGTTCGGTTTGGCTGACTTCCCAGGATAGTCAGCAGGTCGCCCCGCTCTTGATCAAGGAGGTCAGCTATCATGTCAGCCAGTATCACCAGCCATATCGATGTGGCTCAGGTCGTTCTCTATACTTTCTGGCTGTTTTTCGCGGGGCTCATTTTCTACCTGCGCCGCGAAGACCGGCGCGAAGGCTATCCTCTGGAATCAGAGCTTTCCGGCAAGCCTTACGATGAAGACTCCCTGCTGATTCCCGAGAGAAAAATCTTCACCTTGGCCAGCGGCGAGCAAACGGATTCGATGCGGCGCGATCAGCGCGAGCTGAAGCTGGCACCGACCCAGGCCTGGTCCGGCGCACCCTTCGAGCCGACGGGCGATCCAATGGCCGACGGGGTCGGACCTGCCTCTTGGGCGGAGCGCCGCGACGTCGTCGAGCGCACGGCCGACGGTCACGCCAAGATCGCGCCGATGCGCAGTATGCCGGACTTCGTGATCGCCAAGGGCGATACCGATCCGCGCGGTCTGCCGGTCAAGGGCTGCGACGGTGAGGTCGCCGGCACCGTGACGGATGTCTGGATCGATCACGGCGAGCAGATGATCCGCTATCTGGAAGTCGAGTTGCCCGGCCTAAGTGGCGAAGCGACGGGGGGCGGTGCGCTGTTGCTGCCCATGGCCATGGCCAAGCTGACCGGCTACCCGGCCTATGTTCGCGTTGTCTCAATCCGTAGCGATCAGTTCGCCGGCGTTCCGCGAACGAAGGTCCCCGGCGAGGTCACGCTGCTCGAGGAGGAGAAAGTCGTGGCCTACTACGCCGGCGGCTATCTCTATGCCCAGCCGTCGCGCATGGGACCGGTGTTTTAAGGTTTCGCCGATAGAGGGCGAGAGAGGAGCAAGCACGATGTGTGAGATCGAGATCGAGGAAATTCCCGGACTGCCGGGCAAGCTGCCGGAAGGCGAGCGGCTGCTCTGGCAAGGCCGGCCAAGCTGGCAGAGCCTGGCGCGTCGTTGCTTCAAGCTCCGTTGGGTGGCCGCATACTTTGCCGTTTTCGGCAGTTGGTGGAGTATCTCCGCGTTCAGCGACAATGCCACCTTGGGCGCCGCACTGCTCGAAGGGCTGATGCTCCTGCCGATTGCGGCACTCGCGCTGGGGCTGCTGTGTGGTCTTGCCTGGCTCACCGCCCGGACCACGATCTACAGCATCACGAGCCGGCGTGTGGCTATCCGGTTCGGGATCGCCTTGCCGATGACGATCAACCTGCCGTTCTCGCGTATCGGCTCGGCGGATCTGAAGAGCTACGACGACGCCAGTGGCGACATCATGCTGTCGTTGCTGGGCCGTGACCGCTTGGCCTACCTGCATCTCTGGCCACACGCCCGTCCCTGGTGCTTCACCCGGGTGCAGCCGATGCTGCGTGGGTTGCCGCAGGTGCAGGAGGCTGGCCGCATTCTCGCCGATGCTCTCGCTGTCGCGGTCGCCGAGCGCCAGGCTGCCGAGCGGATGGCCGCCTCCGAAACCACTGCTTGCGAACCTGCGCCGCCGAGGGCGGGACGGATCCGGAAAGCATCGGCGCGCAGGCAGCCCGCCCTGCCTGCCGGCCTGCCCGTCGCAGCCGCCGAGTAGGTACGGCGCCGCAGCGCGAGCCCGAAGGTAGGAAAGGACCTAAGCCTCATGACCGCCCAGACCGATCATCTTCATCACCCCAAACCCTTTCCCAAGGGCATGCTCTGGGCGGCGGCGGCACTGATCAGCTTTTCCATCGCGATCGCCTTGATAGGACGCATGACGGATTTCGGCACGGTGCGCAATCCCGAGGCATCGCCTCGTGCGGCTTACGACCTGATTTTTGCCGACAGGGTGGACGGTTCTGTTTCGATCGCCAGTGCCGAAACGGGGCAGCCGGTGATCGCTCTGGATCCTGGCACCAACGGTTTCGCCCGTGGCGTCATGCGCGGCTTGGCGCGCGACCGCAAGCTCGAGCGGATCGGCCGCGACGTTCCCTTCCGCCTGACAAGCTGGTCCGACGGACGCTTGACCCTGGAGGATCTCGCGACCGGGCGCGAGGTCGAGGTCAATGCCTTCGGTCCGACGCAAATCGAAACCTTCGTGAAGATCATGGAGGCGGCTGGCAGGAAGGCGGCTGCCGAGGCATCGGCGGGAGCGCGAAGCCAGACCGCTGCGCCGACTGTCGGAAGGGAGACTGTAGAATGATCGCTGCGCTGTTCGGTCGCCGTGAGGTCGAGGTGCCCTGCACCGTGGAGGTGGCCAATACCTTCGAAAGTCTACATGCCCATGTCGAGCTGGCGCAGGAGAGCGATCTGAATCCGGGCGATGCCGTACGCGTGCATGGCGAGGCTATTCAGGCGTGCTACGGCGAAACCTTCAAGCTCGAGCGCCGCGCCACGGTGACACGCGCCGGCTGGCTGGAGCGCGCCTGGACACGCGTGATCGGACATTTTGAATTCATGGAGCTGCTGGATATCAGCTTCAGCGACAGGAGGAAGCTATGAGCCCTCGTTCATCACGTCATATCGCTCCCGCGGACAACGAGTATGTAAAGGCGGAACTGGCGAAGAACGGCATCGACGCCTTCGCCCAGGACGCGCCGAGCGACTCTACCTTGCGCGCGCAGGAAGACACGCTGCTCAGTCCGCGCTTCTACACGACCGACTTCGATGCGCTGGACGCGGTCGACGTCAGTCCGGTGCGTGCGGAGTGGGATGCCCTGATCGCAGAACTCGCCGAAGACCGCAACAAACTCCATTTCAAGCGCGATCCGGACTGGGCCGCGCAGGTTCAGGAGCTGCCGGAGGGGCTGCGCAAGGAGTTCATGGATTTCCTGATTTCCTCCCTGACCGCCGAATTCTCGGGCTGCGTTCTCTATGCCGAAATGCGCAAGCGCGGCACCAACCAGGACATCATCAACCTCTTCAAATACATGAGCCGCGACGAAGCCCGGCATGCCGGCTTCATAAACGACTCCCTGAAGGATTTCGGGATTGGCGTCGACTTGGGGTTCCTGACGAAAACCAAGAAGTACACCTATTTCCAACCCAAGTTCATCTTCTATGCGGTCTATCTCTCCGAGAAGATCGGCTATGCCCGCTACATTGCGATCTACCGCCATCTGCAGCGCAATCCCGACCGCCGCTTCCACCCGATCTTCAAGTGGTTCGAGCAGTGGTGCAACGACGAGTTCCGTCACGGCGAGGCCTTCGCTCTTCTGATGCGCACACAGCCCCATACGCTGCGCGGCTTAAACAAGCTGTGGATCCGCTTCTTTCTGCTCGCCGTCTTCGCGACGATGTATGTGCGCGACCACGCCCGGCCCGAGTTCCATGCCGCACTCGGAGTCGATATCGACGACTACGACATGCAGGTCTTCCGCATCACGACGGAGATTTCCAAGCAGATCTTCCCGCTTACCCTCGATATCGACAACCCGCGCTTCAAATCGCTGATGGATCGCCTATTCCGCACGGCCGAAAAGATTGATCGGGCGAAGGCACGCGGCGGGGTCGGCGGAGCCTTGGCGCGGGTGGGTCTGGCCGGGGTCGCGGCAGCCACGCTTGCGCAGCTCTATTTCTTGCCGGCCAAGCCCAATACGCCGCCGCTGGAGAGCCGGCTGGCTCCGGCTTGGTAGGAGGAACGCGGACGCCGCCATGGAAACCTACGCCGCACCAGCTCTCTTCGCGCTTCTTCTCTGGTGGTGGTCCACCGGGGCAATCCTTTGGCTGGTCGGTCTGCCGCGGAGCAGTCATCCTTGGTCGATGGCCGCCGTCACGCTGCTGCTATTGCCGATGGCGGTCTGGGGGCTGATCGCGAGCGGCGCGAACGCGAGCCCCTTCGGCGCCTATCTCGCTTTCGCCGGTGCCGTAGGTGTATGGGGCTGGCACGAGATGACCTTTCTCTTCGGTTATGTCACCGGACCGAACAGGCGACCTTGCGCGACGGGCGTAACGGGTCTCAAGCGTCTGCTGTCGGCGAGCGGGACGGTCATCTATCACGAGCTGGCGCTTGCCTTGACGGCTGCTTTACTGGTCTGGCTGCTTTGGGAGAGTCCCAACCAGGTCGGTGTCTGGACGTTTCTGGTGCTCTGGGTGATGCGCCTGAGTGCAAAGCTCAACGTCTACTTCGGTGTGCCGAACATGACCGAAGAGTTCCTGCAGCCGCATCTGTCCTATCTGACGAGCTACTTCCGCAAAGGTCCGGTCACGCCGCTCTTCGCACTGGCCGTGACGGGCGGGACGGTCGTGGTCGTCCTTGCGGCCTTGCGTGCGGTCGATCCGGCAACACCGCTCTTTGAGACAGTCGGGTTGGTCCTGGCCGGCACACTGCTGCTCCTCGCCGTCGTAGAGCATTGGTTTCTCGTCCTGCCGCTGCGCGACGCGGCGCTGTGGCGCTGGGCATTGCGTGAAGCCGCGCCGGGATCTGCGCCCGAAGGGAAGGGAGCTGTCCCGCTGCGACTGGACGTACAGGGAGCCGTGCCCCGGTCCGAATCGGTCCATGCGGAGGCACCGCAGACCCCTGTCGCTCTCCTGCAGCGCAAGATCTCCGTCGCGGGATGAAGGTTGGGATAAATAAGACGAACGCTTAAAGCGGGAGACGATTGGATGGACTACGAGTTTTTTTTCGAGGGTCAGTTGTCGGCGTTGCGCGCTGAGGGTCGTTACCGTGTTTTTGCGGATCTCGAGCGGCGTGCGGGCGCTTTTCCGCGTGCGACGCGCTACCGGGGCGATGCGACCTCGGAGGTGACGGTCTGGTGCTCGAACGACTACCTGGGCATGGGGCAGAACGCCGAGGTGATCGCGGCGATGCACGAGGCTCTGGACCGCTGCGGGGCGGGAGCGGGGGGGACGCGGAACATCTCCGGCACCAACCACTACCATGTGCTTCTGGAGCGCGAGCTGGCGGACCTGCACGGCAAGCAGGCGGCGCTGCTCTTCACCTCGGGCTACGTCTCCAACTGGGCGGCGCTCTCGACCCTGGCGGCC
>NZ_QXNY01000009.1 GCF_003572205.1 Algihabitans albus | reverse complement strand
CTCAAACTTCGCTTTCGACATATTCCCTGCTCCACCTCTCGGCGCTGGCCCGCCTGTTCAACAGCTCCCGGCTTCCCGGGGTCGGGCCGGAGTGACGCTCAACGCTTCTCTTAAGCCAGCTTCGCCTTGACCTCTTCGGCCACGGCCTGGGGCACCTTCTCGTAGTGAGAGAAGTGCATCGTGTATTGGGCGCGACCCTGGCTCATCGAACGCAGGGTGTTGACGTACCCGAACATGTTGGCCAGCGGCACCATCGCATCGATCACCCGCGCGATACCGCGTTGATCCATGCCAGAGACGTTGCCGCGACGGCTGTTCAGGTCGCCGATGATGTCGCCCATGTACTCCTCGGGCGTCACCACCTCGACTTTCATGATCGGCTCGAGCAGCGTCGGGCCGGCCTTCGGCAAGCCCTCGCGGAAGGCCTGGCGCGACGCGATCTCGAAGGCCAGGACGGACGAATCGACGTCATGATACGCGCCGTCGATCAAGGTCGCCTTGTAGTCGATCACCGGGAAGCCGGCAACCACGCCGCTGTCGTTCGACAGCTTCAGACCCTTCTCGACGCCCGGAACATATTCCTTCGGCACCGAACCGCCGACCACGGCGTTCTCGAACAGGAAACCACTACCCGGTTCGAGCGGCTCGAACACAACCTTGATCCGCGCGAACTGACCCGATCCACCGGTCTGCTTCTTGTGAGTGTAGTCGACCTCGGTCTGCCGGGTGATGGTCTCGCGGTAGGCCACCTGAGGCGCACCGACGTTGGCATCGACTTTGAACTCGCGGCGCATGCGGTCGACGATGATGTCGAGATGCAACTCACCCATGCCCTTGATGACCGTTTGACCGCTTTCCTGGTCGGTGGCGACCTGGAAGGAGGGGTCCTCCTGAGCCAGGCGGTTCAGGGCGATCGACATCTTCTCCATGTCGGCCTTCGTTTTCGGCTCGACCGCGACCTCGATCACCGGATCGGGGAACTCCATGCGCTCCAGCACAATCGGCTTGCTGGGATCGCAGAGAGTGTCGCCGGTCGTGGTGTCCTTCAGACCCGCAATTGCGACGATATCCCCCGCCAGAGCCTCGTCGATCTCTTCGCGGTGATTGGCGTGCATCAAGAGCATGCGGCCGACGCGCTCACGATTGCTCTTCACAGAGTTGAGCACCGAGCTGCCCTTGGTGATCTTGCCCGAGTAGATGCGCACGAAGGTCAACGACCCGACGAAGGGGTCGGTCATGATCTTGAAGGCCAGCCCCGACATCGGCGCATCGTCGTCGGAAGGACGGCTATCCACCTCGTCGCTGTCGGGCTTGACACCCTGAACGTCGACGACGTCCTTCGGCGACGGCATGAAATCGACCACGGCGTCGAGCAGCGGCTGAACGCCCTTGTTCTTGAAGGCCGAACCCAACAGGACCGGCACGAAGGCCAGCTCGCAGGCGCCCTTGCGGATCAGCCGCTTGAGGACTGCCTCGTCAGGCTCCTCGCCTTCGAGGTAGGCTTCCATCGCGGCTTCGTCATGCTCGACAGCCAGCTCGACCAGCTTTTCGCGGTACTCCGCCGCCTGACCGGCCAGATCGGCCGGAATGTCCGTGACGTCCCACTCGGCACCCAGGGACTCGTCGCGCCAGATCAAAGCCTTCATGGCAATCAGGTCGACCACGCCGACGAAGTCGCTCTCGGCGCCGATCGGCAACTGACAGACCAGCGGCGTCGCGCCGAGCCGGTCGATGATCATGTCGACACAGCGGAAGAAGTCGGCACCCGTGCGGTCCATCTTGTTGACGAAGCACATACGGGGGACTTTGTACTTGTCGGCCTGGCGCCAGACCGTCTCCGACTGGGGCTCGACGCCGGCGACCGAGTCGAAGACCGCGACGGCACCGTCGAGCACGCGCAGCGAGCGCTCGACCTCGATGGTGAAGTCGACGTGACCCGGCGTGTCGATGATGTTGATGCGGTGGTCGTTCCAGAAACAGGTCGTCGCGGCCGAGGTAATGGTGATGCCGCGCTCTTGCTCCTGCTCCATCCAATCCATGGTGGCCGCACCCTCGTGCACCTCGCCGATCTTATGGGAGCGGCCGGTGTAGTAGAGGATACGCTCGGTCGTCGTCGTCTTGCCGGCATCGATGTGGGCCATGATGCCGATGTTTCGGTAGCGCTCGAGCGGTGTCTGGCGGGACGACATGATGTCTATTCCTTCGGCGTCTCGGCAGGTGCAGTTACCAGCGATAGTGCGAGAAAGCGCGGTTGGCCTCGGCCATCCGGTGCGTATCCTCGCGCTTCTTCACGGCGGCGCCACGATTGCTGGAGGCGTCCAGCAACTCGTTCGCCAGACGTGCGGTCATGGTGGTCTCGGACCGGCTTCGCGACGCGGTGATCAGCCAGCGAATGGCCAGCGCCTGGGCACGGTCGGTACGAACCTCGACCGGAACCTGATAGGTGGCGCCACCGACGCGGCGCGACCGCACCTCGACATCCGGCTTCACGTTTTCCAAGGCCTCGTGGAACACCCGCAGCGGATCGTTGCCGCCCTTGGAGGCAACACGGTCGAACGCACCGTAGACGATACGTTCGGCAACGGATTTCTTACCGTCGCGCATGAGGTTGCTCATGAACTTCGTCACCACCCGGTCGCCAAACTTGGCGTCGGGGAGAACCTCTCGCTTTTCGGCCCGATGACGACGGGACATCGCTGACTACTCCTCAGTGGTGGCGAAAAGCGCCGCCTCGCTGCCGATCCGTCGCCGCCAGATCCGAGAAGACCAAGCAAACAACGGATCGCCGGCGAGACGTCGCCGAACGACCCTATTCATCTTCAACCAGGTTGCGCTCTCGCGGAGCGAGCGCCGGACCAAGGCGAATATCAGCCTCTCTCCGGTACTTCGGCCACCCGATCGGATCCAGAGATCCGTTTTCTCGTGTACCCGTATGGAGTTGCGTCTAAGCCGCCTGTGGCGCCTACCACCAACTCCCCTGTAGGAACGGCGCGGAACATACGCACGGCTCCGGGGGGCGTCAAGGAAAAGCAAAGGTTTTTTTACCGTCGAGAGGTCCGGGATCCGCCGATGCCCGGTCGACAACCGCACCGAGACGTGGTCGCGGATCGAACAGAGCAGTTTAAGGTTGTATTCTTTCGAATCAGACGGCTGACGGGCCACAAAAAGACGATGGGCGGAGTCCGGAGACTCCGCCCATCTCTGCCTTGCGACACGTTGCCGACCGCCAGCCCTAGGCCACGGAAGCGGACCCGTCGCCGGATTCGGCCTCCACCGCCGCAGCGGCTTCGGCTTCGGCAGCCGCGGCGGCTTCGAGTTCCGCCTGGTTGCGCTCCGCCTCGATCACGGCATCGCGATCCGCAGCCACCCGCTTCAGACGGTTGATCACCGAGCCCGTGCCGGCCGGGATCAGGCGACCGACGATCACGTTCTCCTTGAGGCCGATCAGGTTATCGAGTTTGCCGTTGACCGCGGCTTCGGTGAGGACGCGAGTCGTTTCCTGGAACGAGGCCGCCGAGATGAACGAGCGGGTCTGCAGGCTGGCCTTGGTGATGCCCTGCAGCACCGGACGTCCCTTGGCCGGGATACCGTTGTCGAGCAAGGCGCGATTGTTGGCCTCCTCGTACTCGTCGCGGTCGATCTGCTCGCCGACCAGGAAGGTGGTGTCGCCCCCCTCCAGGATCTCGACCTTCTGCAGCATCTGGCGAACGATCACCTCGATGTGCTTGTCGCTGATCTTTACGCCCTGCAGGCGGTAGACGCTCTGAATCTCGTTGACCAGATACTCCGCCAGCGCCTCGACCCCCAGGATATCCAGGATGTCGTGCGGGACGGGGTTGCCGTCCATCAGCAGGTCGCCGACGCGCACATAGTCGCCTTCCTGAACCGCCAAGTGCTTGCCCTTGGGGATCAGATACTCGACCGCATCGCCGCCGTCCTCCGGCCGCACCACGATCCGCCGCTTGGTCTTGTAGTCGCGGCCGAACTCAACGCGACCTTCGGAGTCGCTGATGATCGCGTAGTCCTTGGGCTTGCGTGCCTCGAACAGCTCGGCCACGCGCGGCAGACCACCGGTGATGTCGCGTGTTTTCGTGGACTCCCGTGGAATACGCGCCAGCACATCGCCGGCCCGCACGGTCGCCCCGTTCTCCACGGAGAGGATCGCGTCGACCGACATGAAATAGCGGGCCTCCGTGCCGTTCGGGAGCGTGACCACGTCGCCCTTCTCGTCGCGCAGGGTGACGCGGGGCCGCAGGTCGGCGCCGCGAGGCTGCTGCTTCCAGTCGGTCACCACACGACTGGAGATGCCGGTGGTCTCGTCGGTGACCTCGCGCATGGAGAGGCCTTCGATGAGGTCGACGTAATTCGCGATACCTTCGCGCTCGGTGATGATGGGGATCGTGTAGGGATCCCACTCGGCCAGCTTCTGGCCCTTCGTCACCTTGGTATCGTCGTCGACCAGCAGTCGTGCTCCGTAGGGCACCCGGTAGCGCGAACGCTCGCGTCCGCCGTCGTCGACCAACACGACCTCCAGATTGCGGCCCATCACGACGGGCACGCCCTCGGAGTTTCCAACGACGTTCTTGTTCTTGATCTGAACCGCGGCGTCGTGGCTGGCCTCCACGCTCGACTGCTCCGCGCCGCGCTGGGCGGCACCGCCGATGTGGAAAGTCCGCATGGTCAGCTGCGTGCCCGGCTCACCGATCGACTGAGCGGCGATCACGCCGATCGCCTCGCCGATGTTGACCTCCGTGCCGCGGGCCAGGTCGCGCCCGTAGCATCGCGCGCAGATGCCGCTACGGGCTTCACAGGTCAGGGGCGAGCGGATCTTCACCGTGTCGAGACCGGCCGTGTCGATACGCTCGATCAGATCCTCGGTGATCATGACGTTGCGCTTGACGATGACCTCGCCCGACAAGGGGTCGATCACGTCCTCGTTGGCGAAGCGCCCGAGAATACGATCGGACAGCGGTGCAATGGTCTCGCCGCCCTCGACCACGGCCGTGGTGGTGAGCCCCTGATCCGTGCCGCAGTCTTCCTCGATGATGATCGCATCCTGCGCGACGTCGACCAGACGACGGGTCAGGTAACCCGAGTTCGCCGTCTTCAAGGCCGTGTCGGCCAAGCCCTTGCGCGCGCCGTGCGTGGAGTTGAAGTACTCCAGAACGCTCAGCCCTTCCTTGAAGTTCGAGATGATCGGCGTCTCGATGATCTCGCCCGACGGCTTGGCCATGAGGCCACGCATACCGGCCAGCTGCTTGATCTGGGTCGGCGAGCCACGGGCGCCCGAATGGGCCATCATGTAGACCGAGTTGATGTCCATGCCGCGCGGGCCGGACATCACCTTCATCATCTCGTCGGCGACCTTGTCGGTCGTGTTCGACCAGACGTCGACCACCTTGTTGTACTTCTCGCCGCGGGTGATCAGGCCTTCCTGATACTGCGACTCGAACTCCTTGACCTGGTCGGTCGCCTCCTCGACGAGCTTGTGCTTGGCGTCGGGGATGATCAGGTCGTCCTTGCCGAAAGAGATGCCGGCACGGCAGGCCTGGCTGAAGCCGAGCTTCATGAGCCGGTCGCAGAAGATCACCGATTCCTTCTGGCCGCAGTGGCGGTAGACCGTATCGATGACCTCCCCGATCTCCTTCTTGGTCAACACGCGGTTGATCAGACGGAAGGGAACGTTCTTGTGGCGCGGCAACAGCTGATAGAGCTGCAGGCGGCCCGGCGTGGTCTCGACCACCTGGTCCGAATGGACGCCCTCGGCGTCGACCAGATCGAGGCGCGCCTTGACCTTGGCATGCAAGGACACGGCCCCGCTGTTCAGGGCGTGATCCACCTCGCCCATGTCGGCGAAGACCATGCCCTCGCCCACTTCCTTCTGGGACTCCATCGCCAGATAGTAGATGCCGAGCACGATGTCCTGACTCGGCACGATGATCGGCTTGCCGTTGGCCGGGCTGAGGATGTTGTTGGTCGACATCATCAGCACGCGGGCTTCGAGCTGCGCCTCGAGCGACAGCGGCACGTGAACGGCCATCTGGTCACCGTCGAAGTCGGCATTGAAGGCCGTGCAGACCAGCGGGTGGAGCTGGATCGCCTTGCCTTCGATCAAGACCGGTTCGAACGCCTGGATGCCCAGCCGGTGCAGCGTCGGCGCGCGGTTCAGCAGCACCGGATGCTCACGGATGACCTCTTCCAGGATATCCCAGACTTCGGGCCGCTCCTTCTCCACCATGCGCTTGGCCGCCTTGATGGTGGAGGCCATGCCGTACAGCTCGAGCTTGGAATAGATGAAGGGCTTGAACAGCTCGAGCGCCATCTTCTTCGGCAGGCCGCACTCATGCAGCTTCAATTCGGGACCCACCACGATGACCGAACGGCCGGAGTAGTCGACGCGCTTGCCCAGCAGGTTCTGGCGGAAACGGCCCTGCTTGCCCTTCAGCATGTCGGACAGCGACTTGAGCGGGCGCTTGTTGGCGCCCGTGATCACGCGGCCGCGACGACCGTTGTCGAACAGCGCGTCCACCGCCTCTTGCAGCATGCGCTTCTCGTTCCGCACGATGATGTCGGGCGCACGCAGCTCGATCAGCCGCTTCAGGCGATTGTTGCGGTTGATGACGCGGCGGTAGAGGTCGTTGAGGTCGGAGGTCGCGAAGCGGCCGCCGTCGAGCGGAACCAGGGGGCGCAGCTCCGGCGGAATAACCGGAACCACGTCCAGGATCATCCACTCGGGACGACCGCGGGATTCCATGAAGGCCTCGATCAGCTTGAGGCGCTTGACGAACTTCTTGCGCTTGACCTCGCTGTTGGTCTCCTTGAGGTCGACCCGCAGCTTGTCGCGCTCGGTCTCCAGGTCGATGGCGCTCAGCATGGACTTCAGCGCCTCGGCGCCGATCATCGCGGTGAAGGAGTCCTCGCCGTACTCATCCTGAAAGTCGATGTACTCCTCTTCCGACAGAAGCTGATGCAGCTTCAGCGGCGTCAGGCCCGGCTCGGTGACCACGTAGTTCTCGAAATAGAGGACCCGCTCGAGATCCTTCAGGGTCATGTCGATCAGCAGGCCGATTCGGCTCGGCAGCGACTTCAGGAACCAGATATGGGCGACCGGACTTGCCAGTTCGATGTGGCCCATGCGCTCGCGGCGGACCTTGGACAAGGTGACTTCCACGCCGCACTTCTCGCAGATCACGCCGCGGAACTTCATCCGCTTGTACTTGCCGCAGAGGCACTCGTAGTCCTTGATCGGCCCGAAAATCCGCGCGCAGAACAGACCGTCGCGCTCCGGCTTGAAGGTCCGATAGTTGATCGTCTCCGGCTTCTTGATCTCACCGAAGGACCAGGAACGAATCTGTTCGGGGCTCGCGATGGCGATGCGGATCTGATCGAAGCTCTGCGGGCCGCTCGACTGGCCGAAGATGTTCATCAAGTCGTTCATAGGTTGGCTCCGCTTGTCCGTTCCGGTGCACGGTACAGTCCGTGCGTAGAGTGCGTAATCGGTTTTACACCGGGCGGCGCCACCATTGCTGGCGCCGCCCGGTCGCTCGTCAGTACCCGCTTTGGCGCAGATCGACGTTGAGGCCGAGCGACTTCAATTCCTTGACCAGGACGTTGAAGGACTCGGGGATACCCGCCTCGAAGGTGTCCTCGCCCTTGACGATCGCCTCGTACACCTTGGTACGGCCGGCCACGTCGTCGGACTTCACCGTCAACATCTCCTGCAGCGTGTAAGCCGCACCGTAGGCCTCCAGCGCCCAGACTTCCATCTCACCGAAGCGCTGGCCGCCGAACTGTGCCTTGCCGCCCAGCGGCTGCTGGGTGACCAGGCTGTACGGGCCGATCGAACGGGCGTGGATCTTGTCGTCCACCAGGTGATGCAGCTTGAGCATGTAGATGTAGCCCACCGTCACCTTGCGGTCGAACTTCTCGCCGGTGCGCCCGTCCCACAGCTTGACCTGGCCGGAGGAGTCCAGCCCCGCCGCCTGCAGCATCTCGACGATGTCGCTTTCGCGCGCACCGTCGAAGACCGGCGTGGCGATCGGCGTTCCGTTGGAGAGATTCCGGCCGAGTTCGAGCAGGTCGTCATCGTTCAGATCGCCGGCCTGCTCCTTCAGCACCTTTTCGCCATAGATCGTCTTGAGCCGCTTCTTGACCTCTTCGGTCTTGCCAGACTGCTGAGCGGTTTCGACCGCCTCGCGGATCTGCCGGCCCAGGCCGGCACAGGCCCAGCCCAAGTGGGTCTCGAGGATCTGACCGACGTTCATCCGGCTGGGCACGCCGAGCGGATTGAGCACGATGTCGACGTGGGTACCGTCCTCCAGGAAGGGCATGTCCTCGATCGGCACGATCTTGGAGATGACGCCCTTGTTGCCGTGCCGGCCGGCCATCTTGTCGCCCGGCTGCAGCTTGCGCTTGGTCGCGATGAAAACCTTGACCATCTTCATCACGCCCGGCGCCAGCTCGTCGCCACGCTGGAGCTTCTCGACCTTGTCGTCGAAACGCGCGACCAGCGCCTTGACGGACTCGTCGAACTGCTTGATCAGCGCCTCGATGTCGCCCTGACGCTCGTCGTTCTTGACCACGATCTGCCGCCACTGCCCCGGCGTATATTCCGACAGCACGGTCTCGGTGATCTTGGTGTCGTCCTTGAAACCCTTCGGGCCCTTCACGCCGGTGTGGTTCAGCAGCAGGTCCTTCAGACGGCCGTAGAAGCTGCGCTCCAGGATCGCCTTTTCATCGTCGCGGTCCTTGGCCAGTCGCTCGATCTCGGCCTTCTCGATCGCCAGGGCACGCTCGTCCTTGTCGACGCCCCGGCGGGAGAAGACGCGCACCTCGACGACGGTACCGGTCACGCCCGGCGGCACCCGCAAGGAGGTGTCGCGCACGTCGGAGGCCTTCTCGCCGAAGATCGCGCGGAGCAGCTTCTCCTCCGGCGTCATGGGCGATTCGCCCTTCGGCGTGACCTTGCCGACCAGAATGTCACCCGCCTGCACTTCGGCGCCGATGTAGCAGATACCGGCCTCGTCCAGATTGCGCAGGGCATCCTCGCCGACGTTGGGGATGTCCCGGGTGATCTCCTCCTGCCCCAGCTTGGTATCGCGGGCCATGACGTCGAACTCCTCGATATGGATCGAGGTGAAGACGTCGTCGCGCACGATGCGCTCGCTGATCAGGATCGAGTCCTCGAAGTTGTAGCCGTTCCAGGGCATGAAAGCGCAGAGCACGTTGCGGCCCAGTGCCAGCTCGCCGAGGTTGGTCGAGGGACCGTCGCCGATGATGTCGCCGCGCTGCACCTCGTCGCCCACCTTGACCAGCGGCCGCTGGGTGATCGAGGTGTTCTGGTTGGAACGCTGGAACTTCAGCAGGTTGTAGATATCGACACCGGGCTCTCCGGAAGCCGTATCCTCGGTCACACGCACCACGATGCGGGTGGCGTCCACCTGGTCGACGACACCGCCGCGGCGGGCCACGATGGTCACGCCGGAGTCCCGCGCCACGGTGGATTCCATGCCGGTGCCGACCAGCGGCGCCTCGCTCTGCAGCAAGGGAACGGCCTGCCGCTGCATGTTGGAGCCCATCAGTGCCCGGTTGGCGTCGTCATTCTCCAGGAAGGGAATCAACGCCGCGGCGACCGAAACCAGCTGCTTCGGCGAGACGTCGATGTACTCGATCTCCTCGGGCCGGGCCATGATGTAGTCGGACCCGGACCGGGACGAAATCAGGTCTTCGACCAGCTTGCCGTTCTTGTCGACCTCGGCATTGGCCTGGGCGATCGTATAGCGGCCTTCCTCCATGGCGGAGAGATAGACCACCTCGTCGGTCACCTTGCTCTTCTCGACCTTGCGGTAGGGGCTTTCGATGAAGCCGTACTGATTGACCCGCGCGTAGGTCGCGAGAGAGTTGATCAGGCCGATGTTCGGACCTTCGGGCGTTTCGATCGGGCAGATCCGGCCGTAATGGGTCGGGTGCACGTCGCGCACCTCGAAACCGGCGCGCTCGCGGGTCAGGCCGCCCGGGCCGAGGGCCGAGAGGCGCCGCTTGTGGGTAACCTCCGACAGCGGGTTGGTCTGGTCCATGAACTGGCTGAGCTGCGAGGAGCCGAAGAACTCCCGCACAGCCGCCGCCGCCGGCTTGGCGTTGATCAGATCGTGCGGCATCACCGAGTCGATTTCGACCGAGGACATGCGCTCCTTGATCGCCCGCTCCATGCGCAGCAGACCGACCCGGTACTGGTTTTCCAACAGCTCGCCAACCGAGCGAACGCGACGGTTACCCAGGTGATCGATGTCGTCGATGTCGCCGCGGCCGTCCTTCAGCTCATGCAGAACCTTCAGGATCGCCAGGATGTCGTGCTTCCGCAGAACGCGAAGCTGGTCGTCCGTCTCGAAATCGAGGCGGGCGTTCATCTTGACGCGGCCGACCGCCGAGAGATCGTAGCGCTCGGAATCGAAGAAGAGGCTGTTGAACATCGCCTCGGCCGTCTCGAGGGTCGGCGGCTCGCCCGGACGCATGACGCGGTAGATGTCGATCAGGGCATCTTCGCGCGTGCGGTTCTTGTCGACCGCCAGCGTGTTGCGCAGGTAGGCGCCGACGTTGACGTGGTCGATCGCGAGCACCGGCAGCTTCTTCACGCCGGCCTCCACCAGACTGGCCATCTGGTCGACCGTCAGTTCCTCGCCGGCCTCGGCCAGCACCAGACCGTTCGATTCGTCGATCAGGTCCTCGGCCAGGTACTGCCCGGCCAGTTCCTCGTCACTGACGCGAACCTCCTTGAGGCCTTCGTCGATCAGCTTGCGCGCCTTGCGCGGAGTCAGCTTTTCCCCGGCCTCCAGAACGGCTTCCCCGGTCTTCGCGTCGATCAGGTCGAAGGCCAGCTTCTGACCGCGGAGGCGCTCGGGATCGAAGGGCGTCTTCCAGGCATCCTTGGCACGGCTGTAGACGACGTTGTCGTAGAAGAGGCTCAGAACCTCTTCGGAGCCCATCCCGACCGCCTCGAAGGGGTCAAGCTGCTTACCTTCGGCCTTGCGCTCCCCGCGCAGCTTCTCGGTGGCCGCGGAGTCGAGCGCGTAGAGCAGGGTCGTCGCCGGCAGTTTCCGGCGCCGGTCGATGCGGACATAGACGATGTCCTTCGCATCGAACTCGAAATCCAGCCAGGAACCGCGATAGGGAATGACCCGCGCCGCGAAGAGATACTTGCCGGAGGAATGAGTCTTGCCGCGATCGTGGTCGAAGAAGACGCCCGGCGAGCGGTGCATCTGCGAGACGATGACACGCTCGGTGCCGTTGACGATGAAGGTGCCGTTCGACGTCATCAAGGGCATGTCGCCCATGTAGACGTCCTGCTCCTTGATGTCGCGAATGGAGCGGGCGCCGGTGTCTTCGTCGACGTCCCAAACCACCAGACGCAAGGTCACCTTCAGCGGCGCCGCATAGGTCATGCCGCGTTGCTGACATTCCTCGACGTCGTACTTCGGATTTTCGAGCTCGTAGCGCACGAACTGCAGTTCGGCACGCTCGGAGAAGTCCCGGATCGGAAAGACCGACTTGAAGACCGCCTGCAACCCGGTCTCGGTGCGGTCCTCCGCCTTGCTGCCCACCTGCAGAAACTGATCGTAGGAGATCTTCTGCACCTCGATCAGGTTCGGCATCTCAGCGATTTCCGGGATACGCCCGAAGCTCTTGCGAATGCGCTTGCGACCCGTGAACGACACCGCCATGCTTTAATCCTCGTCCTCGCACTCGGGGTCGACCGGCCGACCAAAGCCCGCCACCCCCTGAAATTTCAACACCCTGTCACGTCTTCGGCCGCGCCATTTCGACGTGGCCATTTTTCTGCTGTCTGCGCAGCAACCCCGGCCTTCCAGCCTCGAGAGGTTCCTGCGCCGACAGCCGGTCCTTCTCAACCGCGCCGGCTTGCCGCCGCGTCGTCTTGGCAAAGAGCTTCAAACGCGACGACCGGCACGGCGCGGAGAGGTCTTCCGCGCCGGCCGGGCATCAACAAAACTCTAGGCGTCGAAGTGACTTACTTGACCTCAACAGTCGCGCCGACCTCCTCGAGCTTCTTCTTGATCTCTTCGGCTTCCTCCTTGGAGGCGCCTTCCTTAACGGGCTTCGGTGCGCCCTCGACCAGATCCTTGGCCTCCTTGAGGCCGAGTCCGGTGATCGCGCGCACCTCCTTGATCACGTTGATCTTCTTGTCGCCGACGGCGGCAAGAATCACATCGAAATCGGTCTTCTCCTCGGCAGCGGCGGCTTCGCCGCCACCGGCACCACCAGCCGCCGCGACGGCGACCGGAGCAGCGGCGGAAACGCCCCACTCTTCTTCCAACTTCTTCGCCAGCTCGGCCGCCTCGAGGACGGTAAGCTTGGAAAGTTCTTCGACGAGCTTATCCAAATCGGCCATTTCTCAGTTTCCTTCAGACTTGAGCTTCGGTTCTGCGGTCTCTTGGCTCGTGAAACGGCGGCAGTCTCAGGCCGCTTCGTCCTTGGCGCCGTAGGCGGCAAAAACCCGGGCCAGCTGGGCAGCCGGTGCCTGCACAACACCGGCCACTTTCGTAGCCGGAGCCTGCACAACACCAATCAACTTGCCGCGCAACTGGTCGAGGCTCGGCAGGTCGGCCAGCGCCTTGACGCCGTCGGCGTCCAGGACCTGTCCTTCCAAACCACCGCCCAGGATGGTCACCTTGTCGTTCGACTTGGCGAACGTCTGGACCACCTTGGCCGCCGCCACGGGATCATCCGACAGGGCAATGGCCGTCGGACCCGTGAACAGCGACATCAACGCTTCGAACTTGGTGCCTTCGAAAGCGCGCTTCGCGAGCCGGTTCTTGACAACACGGTAGTGCGCCCCCGCCTCTCGCGCCTTGCGCCTCAGGTCGGAGGACTCGGCCACGGTGAGACCCAACTGATGGGTCACGACCACACCCGAGACCTCGCCGAGACGCTCACGCAAGGAGGCGATCAACGCTTCCTTTTCTGCTCGCTCCACGAGTTACCGCTCCCTAGGTTCCGGGCTGCCGCCCGCCGCTTCGACGTTCGGCATCCCGACTGCACAAGGGCACCGCACTAGAGGACCAGGTCCCCGAGCGCGCCGCCCGGTTGGCCTGTCCCGGAAGCTCAAGCCGATCTCGGTACGTCCAAACAGCGGAAGATCCGCCGCAAGGCCGACTTGGACCAACTCGCAACCCCCGTCTATGCAGGCCATCGACTCCAATTCGGCCGATCCTTAAGTCCGGGCGAGTCCCGGACACCTGCAGTCTCGGACAGGTCGGAGGGTGGGCGTCGCCGCCTGCCCTCCTACGCCCCACAGCCGCACCGCCTCGTGGTCCGGCCGTGGAAAATTCCTTACTCGGCGGCCGCCGCGACAGCCGACAGGCTGGCCACGTCCACCTTCACGCCGGGGCCCATCGTCGAGGACAAGGCGATCTTCTTGATGTAGGTCCCCTTCGCCCCACTGGGCTTCGCGCGACTGATCGCCTCGATGAAGGCGCGCACGTTCTCCAGCAACGCCCCCTCCTCGAAGGAGGCCTTGCCGACGCCGGCATGGATCACGCCCGCTTTCTCGGCCCGGAACTCGACCTGGCCACCTTTGGCCGCCTTGACCGCCTCGGCCACGTCGGCCGTGACAGTCCCGAGCTTCGGGTTCGGCATCAAACCGCGCGGCCCGAGAACACGGCCAAGCTTGCCGACGATCGGCATCATGTCCGGCGCGGCGATCACACGGTCGAACGGCAAGTCGCCGCCCTGAACCTTTTCCGCCAGCTCCTCGGCGCCGACGACATCGGCCCCGGCGGCCTCGGCCTCCTCGGCCTTCGCACCCCGCGCGAAGACGGCCACGCGCACCGACTTGCCGGTCCCGTTCGGCAAGGTTACGACACCACGGACGTTCTGGTCGGCGTGACGCGGGTCAACACCCAGATTCATGGCGATCTCGATGGTTTCGTCGAACTTCGCCTTGGCGCCGTCCCGGACGAGCTTCACCGCTTCGTCGAGGCCGTAAAACCGATCCCGGTCGAGCCCCTTCAGGGCCTCGTCCATACGCTTTGCAATTCGAGCCATGACGCTTACTCCACCACCTCGAGGCCCATCGAGCGAGCGGACCCGGCGATGATCTTCATCGCCTCCTCCACGTCGTAGGCATTCAAGTCCTGCATCTTGGTTTCGGCGATCTCGCGCAGTTGCGCGCCGGTCACCTTTCCGACCGTCCCCTGGTTCGGGGTCGCGGAACCTTTCGGCACGCCCGCCGCCTTCTTCAGAAAGAAGGAGGCCGGTGGCGTTTTCGTCTCGAAAGTGAAGGAACGATCGGCATAGGCCGTGATCACCACCGGGATCGGCATGCCCTTCTCGAGACTGTCCGTGGCCGCGTTGAAAGCCTTGCAGAACTCCATGATGTTCAGCCCGCGCTGACCGAGCGCAGGGCCTACCGGCGGCGAGGGGTTGGCCTGCCCCGCCGGAATCTGCAGCTTTATGTAACCAGAAACCTTCTTCGCCATTTCTCAATCACCCCTTCAACGCAGGGTTTCGCGGTTCCGCGGCCATGGCTGACCTCCCGCGCCTGCTCTTCCAAACCGGACGATCGCCCTGCCCCAGCACCCGAGGTGCCAAAAGCGGCCACCGTCCGCACCGACGATCAGGATTTCTCGACCTGACCGTATTCCAACTCGACCGGTGTCGAGCGCCCGAAGATCGACACCGCCACCTTCAGGCGCGCACGCTCTTCATCGACCTCTTCCACCACCCCATTGAAGGAGGTGAAAGGCCCGTCGGAGACCCGCACGCTCTCGCCGATCTCGAAGGTGATCGAGGGCTTCGGCCGCTCGACACCTTCCTGCATCTGCGACATCAGCCGCTCGGCTTCGCGGTCGGGAACCGGTACCGGCCGGCCGCGCTGACCTCCGCCGAGGAAATCCGTCACCTTCGGCGTGTTCTTAACCAAGTGCCAAGTTTGGTCGTTCAATTCCATACGGACCAAAACGTAACCTGGGAAAAACTTACGCTCGGAGCTGACTTTCTGACCACGCCGGATCTCCGTCACCTCTTCGGTCGGCACCAGAACCTCAGGAATCTCTTCCTCGAGGTCGAACGAGACCGCCTGCTCCTTGATCGCCTCGGCGACCTTCTTTTCGAAGCCCGAATAGACGTGGATCACGTACCACCGCAGCGCCATCGCGCGCTTACCCTCCAAAACCAAGAACCAGTCGCACTACCCATGAGAGCGCCTGGTCGACGACGAAGAAAAAGATTGCGGCTAGAAAGACGAAGATGAAGACCATGATGGTCGTCACCGTCGTTTCTTTACGCGTCGGCCAGGTGACTTTCGACACCTCCTGGCGCACCTCGCGGATGAACTGGCCTGGGTTTACTTTGGCCATGGCTGTCGGTTCTTCGCCTTTCCAGACGTCCGCCGCCGAATTCAGTCGGTCGGCTGACGCAAAGTTTCCGAGAGCTGCTTTACCTTACCTAGGCAAAGCCTCCGGGATCATAACCTGCGGCCTTTCGACCACCCCGCCCGCACTGACAACGCGCATCTCCAGGTTGGGTGGCAGGAGTGGAGGGACTCGAACCCCCAGCCCCCGGTTTTGGAGACCGGTGCTCTACCAGTTGAGCTACACTCCTATCGTCGCCTTTCAGCCGGCGACCTTTCCGCCTGCCGGCCCCCTTGGTTCGATCCGACTACTCGACGATTTTGGAGA